>JBGGNG010000044.1:0-10067 GCA_041287635.1 Actinomycetota bacterium
GACGAATCCGAGGGTGAGACCGACGAAGGCGAAGTGACTGAGGGTGACGAGACGGACGAGGGCGACCCGACCGCCGTCGAACGCGAAGCGGCCTGCCTGGACGCGGCCGGCATCGAACCGTCCGAGGAAGACGGCGTCGAGGGTGGGGACACGACCAAGGCCCACGGCCTCGACAACGCGATCGACCACGTCCTCGCGAACTGCATGAAGAACCCGCAGGCGCCCGGCCTGCTCAACGCGCTCGAGCGGCTCGCCGCCAACCGCGAGCGTCACGAGGCGCATGAGGAGTGGAAGGCCGAGAAGGAAGCGGCCAAGGACGCGCGCAAGGACGAGAAGGAAGCGGCCAAGGACGCGCGCAAGGACGACAAGCACGCCGGCTCGCCGGGTCATGGCAATGGACACGGCGGCGCCGGCGGAAACGGGAACCCCCACGATGGCGGTTCCCACGGGAACGGCCATCACTGAGGCTGGCCCGGGAGCGGCGACGGGCCCCATGCGGGCGCGGCCCGTCGCCGTTCCGTTCTCCTCCTGAAGGCCGGCCCTGAAGATCGGCCTGAAGGTTGTTAACTCACACCGGCCGGTTTCTCGTGTTCCAGTCGGAGCTGGCCACAGGCCGCGTCGATGCGCCGGCCACGCGTGTCACGCACGGTGACGTTCACACGGCCGGCTTCCAGCACGCGCACGAACGACTCGATGCGGCGCGGCCCACTGGGGCGGCTCGGCGAGCCGGGGGTCGGGTTCAGCGGGATCAGGTTCACATGCGCGCGCAGCCGGTACGCGATCGATGCGAGCTTGCCGGCCTGCTCGTCGGCATCGTTGACGCCGTCGATCATCGCCCACTCGATCGACGGCCGGCGGCGGGTGCGGTCACGCCAGGCTGCGATCGCGGCTTCGAGTTCGGCGAGCGGGTACAGCTCGTTGGGCGGCACGAGCTGGTTCCTCAGCTCGTCGTCGGCCGCGTGCAAGCTCACGGCGAGGCCCACCTGCGGATGGTCGATGCTCAGGCGCTCGATGCCCGGCACGAGCCCAACCGTCGACACCGTGATGTGGCGGGCGCCGAGCCGCATGCCGCGCGGGTCCATCAGCCGAGCGACGGCGTCGCGCACCGGCCGGTAGTTCGCCATCGGCTCGCCCATGCCCATGAACACGACGTTCGTGAGGCGTTGCGGTGTCGAGTCTGGAAGTCGCGCAGCCTCGCGCCGGGCCCAGACGACCTGCGCGGCGATCTCGCCTGCGGTGAGGTTCGACTCCAGCCCCATCTGGCCGGTCGCGCAGAACCCGCAGCCCATCGCGCACCCCACCTGCGATGAGACGCACACCGTCACCCGATCGCGGTACCCCATCAGCACCGTCTCGATCACGTGCCCGGCGGCGCCGAGACGGAGCAGCGCCTTCCTGGTCGCGCCGCGGTCGGCCGTCCGCTCGTCGAGCACCTCGACGAGGAGGGGCATGTCGGCAACCAGCCGGTCCCGCACGATCGGCGAGACGTCGGACATCTCGTCGTACCGAGCAGCGCGCTTCCAGAGCTGCGAGTACACCTGAGCACCACGGAAGGTCGGCTCCCCCCACGCGGTGAGGCGAGCGGTCAACTCGTCGAGCGAGAGGTCGTAGACGGTCATCACGCGAGGGTACGGCACCCGCGACCCGAGCCACCGGGCTAGGCTGCGGGCGTGGCGACGACGCTGGTACGAGCCTTCCCGGTCACTCGGCCGCTGGATCTGCGCCGCACGATGCTGCCCCTTCGACGCGGCACCGGCGACCCGACGATGCGGGTGCACGAGAATGACGTCTGGCGAGCGACCCGCACGCCCGAGGGTCCCGCGACGCTCCACCTCACGCGGGAGGGCGACCGCCTGATCGCGGAGGCCTGGGGCCCGGGCGCCGACGAGGCCCTCGAGGGCGCGCCGGGGTGGTCCGGCCTCCTCGACGACGATCGATCGTTCCGTGCGCACCATCAGGTCATCGCCGACCTGCACCGGCGCCTGCGGGGGGTGCGACTCACGCGCACCGGGCGCCCGAGCGAGGCGCTGATCCCCGCCGTGCTGGAACAGAAGGTGACCGGCCTCGAGGCCCGGCGCGCCTACCGGCGACTCGCCCTGGCGCTGGGCGAGCCCGCCCCGGGTCCGGCTGATCTCGTGCTGCCACCCGATCCGGTCGCGGTCGCGCACCTACCGTCGTTCCGGTTCCACCCCTTCGGGGTCGAGCGACGGCGGGCGGAGCGGCTGATCGGCCTCTGTCGCCGCGCGGCGCAGATCGACGCGCTCGCCGCGGTTCCGGCGTCGACTGCGCGCGAACGGCTCGAGGCGTTCCACGGCATCGGGCCGTGGACGGCTGCCGAGGTGGCGCGCCTCGCGCTCGGCGATGCCGACGCCGTCTCGGTCGGCGACTACCACCTGCCCAACGTCGTGGCGTGGGCTCTCGCCGGGGAGCCGAGAGGGAACGACGCGCGCATGCAGGAGCTGCTCGCGCCGTACGAG
This sequence comes from Actinomycetota bacterium, assembly GCA_041287635.1. Lineage (GTDB taxonomy): Bacteria > Actinomycetota > UBA4738 > UBA4738 > HRBIN12 > JAOUEA01. Next base: position 2,478 of record JBGGNG010000044.1, read on the forward strand.
GGTCAGCGTGGACGGGTGCAGCTGCTCCTCGAAGCCGGAGGGATCGGCGCGCCCAAGTTCGGACCACGTGCCGACGTACGGATGATGGATAGGATCTGATGGCGACCCACCTGCTCATCGACGTGTCGAGGTGTCGGTTGTGTACCGAGCGGACGAGGCAGTTGCAGGCCTGCGAGCCACGTGGCCCTTCGGGGATCCGACCGGAAACGCGGATCAGCTGTCCGGGTGCTCCCGATCCGGTCGCCATCGCGGACGGGTAGCCTGCGACGATGGAGAAGTCACGCAAGCCGATCTCGACCCGAACGCCGCCCGTACCGTCGGAGAGCCACGCCGAGATCGACGACTGGATGCGGCGTGTCATGCCGGATCTTGCTCCGATCGTCGAGTATCTGGATGAAGCGATCCGCAAGGCGATCCCGGGCCTTCGCTACGCCGTCAAGTGGAAGAAGGCCTACTACGGCACGCCGGAACTCGGCTGGGTCATCGAGATGGTCGCCTACGACGTCTCCGTGAACGTCGTCTTCTTCGGCGGCGCTGACTTCGACCCTCCGCCGCCGCTTGGCGACACCGACCGGTCCCGATACGTGAAGGTGAAAGCGTTGGAGGAGGCGCAGCGACCGGAGATGCGCTCATGGCTCGAGCGAGCGGGGAACGTGCCAGGGTGGCGATGAGGCACCTGTCGTGATGCACAGTTTGCTTCTGGACGTGTCGAGCCTGGCCTATCGGGCGTACTTCGCCCTGAAGGACTCGGTGCGCGCGCCCGACGGGCGGCCGATGGGAGCGGTGCACGGGTACCTCGGCATGGTCACCCGGCTCATGGTCACTCGCCGGCCCGATTCGATCGTGCATGTCTACGACCACGACTGGCGACCGACGGCCCGGACGCTGCTGTACGCCGGGTACAAGGCCGGCAGACCGCCCGAGCCCGAGGACCTCACTCCCCAGTTCGTCCTGCTCCGCGGGATGCTCGAAGCGACCGGCGCTACCCAGGCGCACTCGCCGGACTGGGAAGCCGAGGATGCGATCGGCGCGCTGTGCGCACGGGGCGAAGCCTCGGATCGATTCGAGATCGTGAGCGGTGACCGGGACCTGCTGCAGCTCGTGCACGATCCCGACGTGCGACTGCTCTACACCCTGCGGGGGGTCAGCGAGCTCCGTGAGTTCGACGAAGCCACGGTGCTCGAGACCTACGGGGTGCCCGCAGCGCGCTACGCGGAGTTCGCGATCCTGCGCGGTGATCCATCCGACGGGCTGCCGGGCGTGCGAGGTGTCGGCGAGAAGACCGCCCGTGCGCTCGTGCAGGCATACCCGGACCTCGACGCTGTGCTCGCCGACGCTGCGAGCGACCATCCCGCACCGGGACCGTTGAAGGGGTCACCTGCGCTGCGCTCGCGTCTGCTCGACGCCGCCGACTACCTGGACGCGATGCGCCGCCTCGTGCCGATCAAGTCCGATGCGCCGCTCGAGGTGTGGACCGGAGAGCGCGACGACGAGGTCGCGAACGAACTCGCCGAGGTGAACGGTCTGCGTGGCCCCGTCCAGCGGCTCCGTGCGGCCTTCGCCGGATCGATCGACGGCTCCGACGAGGCGCCGGGCTCCTGACGTTTCGAGATCAGGGGCCGACGCCCGCGCTTGGGTCGAGCTTGTCACCCTTCTTCCGCGCCGCGGCATCGGCCAAGCGGGAACGCAAGCTGCGCACCGGCGCGGCGTCGCCGCCGAGGTTGCCGTCTCCATCCGCGGACCCGTCTCGATCGGAGGACGGGATCTCCTCGTCCATGGCGGTCGTCGCCTCTCCCTCGACCGCCTCGGCACGGCGCTCCGCGTCGCGCATGCGCCCGGCCATCTCGACCTGTGCACGCCGGAGCTGCTGCACCTCTTTGCGGAGCGCGTTGAGCTCGTCGGGATCGCCCTGCGACGAGGAGCCTCCGGAGCCCTTCGAACGACGCACGGCGTCGACCGCCTCGGCGCGGGCGCGCTCGACGGCTTCGCGCGCCTCTTCCTCGGCGGCTGCGACCTCGGTGGCTGCGCGTTCCTCGGCCACCTCTGCGCGTCGGGCCGCTTCCGCGGCCTCGGCCTTGTACGCCTGCGCGGACGCCGTCGCCTCGGCGACGCGGAGCTCCAGATCCTGCACGACCCGCTCGACGTCGGAGGCGCGCGTGTCATCCGCCAACGCCTTGGCTGCCTCGGCAGCGCGCTCGGCCTGCTGCGCCCGCACCTCCGCCTCGCCCAGCGCACTCTCCATCTCCTGGGACCGGGTCGCGCTCTGGGCGGCCCGCTCCTCGGCGGCGCGTACACGACCTTCTGTTTCCGCGAGGGATGCCTCGAGTTCGGCCAGTCGCGCCCGCACCTCGGCACGGTCGGCTTCCATGCGCTCGCGCGCCTCGGCCGCGACGGCGTCGACCTCGTCCTGCGCCGCCTGGGTGTCGATCGTCGCGGCTCGCGCCTCGATCATGGCCGTCTGTGCCTCGTTGCGGGCCGCGTCGGCCTCAGCCTGTGCAGCGGCGACATCGGCGGCGGCGGCGGCACGGATCTCGTCCATCGCTCGCTGCGCCTGCTGGCGGGCCATGTCGAGCTCCGCCGCGGCCTGCGCACGGAGCAGCTCATGCTCCGCGGACGCCTGGCTCCGAGCCGCCTCCAAGTCGTCGCCGGCCCGTTCGTCGGCGGCGGTCAACGTCGCCTCGAGTGCGGCGATGCGACCGGCGGCCGTCGCGGCCTCCTCACGTGACGTGGCCACCGCGCGCTCGGCCTCCTCCAGCTGCGTCCGGAGTCCTTGGACCTCGGCCGCCAGCTCCTCCGTTCGGGTCTGTTCGCGGTGGACCGCCGCTTGCTCCTCGGCGAGATCGGTCGCGGTGGCCTGCACCGTCGCCTCGGCGTCGGATGCTCGAGCCACGGCACGGTCCAGGCGAGACTCGAGATCTGACACGCGGGCTCGGTCGCGCTCGGCCTCGGCACGCGCGGTCTCGAGCTCGCCCTCCAGCTCCGCCACCGAGGCGTTCGCGGTGAGGAGCTCTCCCTCGAGCTGGCCCACCAGACGTTCGGCGTTGCTCCCGCTGGCGGCCGCGTGCTCCAGGCGCTCCTCAGCCTGAGCCGCGCGAGCATCTGCCGCCACGGCGCGCGATGTGGCTTCCTCGGCGAGCGACGCTGCCTCGGCGAAGCGAGTCTCAGCCTCGAGCGCTCGGGTCTCCGCCTCCGTTGCGCTGACCTCTGCGCCCGTTGCGAGTGACTCGGCCTCGAGCGCCCGCGACTCCATGTCGCCGGCTCGGGCCGCCGCCTCGTCGGCCCGGACCCTCGCCTCCTGCACCTCCGCCGACAACCCGTTGGCGATGCGCTCGATCTCCGCCGACGCCTCACGCTCGGCGATGATCTCTGCCTCGAGTGCGGCGATGCGTTCATCCTTAGCCGCCACCTGCGTCTCCGCATCGGAGACCCGCGAGCCGGTGGCCTCGACCTGCGCCTCGGCGTCGGCGAGCCGCGCCGCGAGCTCTGCGACCTTCGTCGCCTCGTCAGCGGCGCGAGCGTCCGCCTCGCGCGCCCTAGCTTCGGATTCGGCGACCTTGGCTGCGGATTCGGCCACCATCCTGGACTCGGTCTCCGCCAGTCGGGCTTCGAAGTCGGCGATCCGCCGTTCCGCTTCCTCTGCTCGACGCTCCGCTTCCTCCGCGCGGCCCTGGGCTTCCTCGGCGTGTCGCTCGACCTCGCCGATCCGCGCCTCCGCGCCCACGACCTTCGATCGCTCGGTCGCGACGAGCTCCCGCGCCTCCGCGGCCTCACGCTCCGCGGTCGCCGCACGTCGCTCCGCGTCGGCCAACGCAGCAGGGTCGACGGCGACGGCGCCAGCCGAACCTGCCTGCGCGAGGCGGAGCCCGTCCGCGAGCTCCGCTGCTCGAGCGTTGGCCTCCTCGGCCGCGCGCTCCGCGTCCACGAGGGCTGCACTCTTCTCTTCGAGCTCGCTCTCCAGCGACTCGAGGCGCGCCACGGACGCGTCGTCGGGCCCGCCGAACGCATCGGCGGCCCGGAGTCGGCCGCGCAGCTCGTCGACCTCACGTTCCGCCTCAGCGAGGCGACGCGCCGTTTCCGGATCGGGCATCGTCGCGGCCGCCGCCGCCGACTCCCCTGCCTCGGTGGCCTTCTTGCGCAGGCGCTCCATCTCTGCCTGCGCCGCCTCGAGATCGGACTCCGCGCGCGCGGCTCGTGCTTCGGTCTCACGCTCGCGCGTCTCGGCGTCGCGCGCTCGCTGTTCGATCTCGTGCGCGTGTTCCTCGGCGACCCTCGCTCGTTCCTCCGCCCTGATGACCGCCTCGTCGGACCGGGCGCGCTGCTTTGCGAGGGCGATCTCCCGACTCGGCGAGATGAACCCGCCGGTGCGAGATCCGACTCCCGGGAGCGACGCCACGACGACGAGGAGCAGCATGATCGCGGCGCCCGTGAGGCCGATCGTCCGCAGCAGCGACCAGGGGGAGGCGGCGGTCGTCGCGATGCGCTCGTACCCCTGATCCACCTCGACCGCTCCGAGCGAGCCGTCCCCGCCCAGGCGGAGCGGCACGAAGGTCGCGAACACCTCTCCGTCATCGGTCGTGATCGAGTTGAGCCTGCCCGTCCCGCGCGTGGCGGCGTAGACGGCATCGAGATCGCTGCTCACGGCGTCGGACTCGTCGCCGGCGTCCGTGGAGAAGAGCAGGTCCCCCGAGGGCGACCACACGCGAACCCGGAACGCCGTGCCGTCGGCCAGCACGCCCCGCTGGAGGCGTGCCAGCAGGTCGCCGGCGACCGATCCGCCGACCGTCCCCGCGACGTCTTCGGCCACGAGCACGGATGCGACCCCCGCGTTCGCGAGGCCCTTCGCGGTGACCTGAGCCTGGGTCTCGGCCTGTTCGAGCGCCCGAGAGCCGAAGACCGTCGCCCCCGCCACGAGCGCGAGGCAGACCAGCAGAAGGGTGACGAACCTCCGTCGCCCCCTACGGATCGCATTCAACGCGCGGCCACCACTCACGCTCGGAGAACCTCGCCACCTTCACGCTCGCCAGAACCTGTCCCCCTCCCATCGGCCTACGCAGTCGCACTCCTGAGCATCGGCGGAAGATTCGCCGAACGACGTGGTTCGTTGCGGCGACACCCCAGGCCACCTACGCTCGCCGCGACCCATGACGTCCCCCGGATCCCGACGCCCGCCAGGAACGGCGCTCCTCGTCCTGCTCACGGCGGTCGTGCTCGTCGCGACGGCCTGCCAGGAACCCGGACGGTCCGGGTCCCCGGTGTGTCGGCAGGGATCCCCGCGGATCACCGTCTACCAGGGACCGGACGGCGACTGCATCCCTCGACACCGTGTGGTCGGCTACCGATGCGAGGGCGCCGACCCGGTCGTGATGTTCGATGCCGGAAGCGGGTCGGAACGTCGGTTCCTGGGCGGTCCGTTCACCGTGGCGGTGCCCGGGTTGCCCGATGACGCGCAGGTGGTCGGCGTGGGCGACGGCGCGCAGCTGGTCGCCGTGCCCGATGATCCTCGTCGGCTCTACACCGTGCGCGGGTCGTCGGTCTGGCGTTGGCTCGCGTTGCCGGAGCCGTCGTCGATCGACGGCGTGCCACGGGCGTTCATGCTCGGGGACTCCCTGCTCGACGGCGGCACGCCCGCGATGATCGCCGCGCTCCCCGACTGGTCGCTCGAGATCGATGCCATGAACGGACGAGGATCGGTCACCGGAGCCTCGATCGCCGAGGCGCGGACCGCCGAGGACCAGGTGGTCGTGGTGGAGCTCGGCACGAACGACCGCGGCGTCGATGCGTTCGCCGCCAACACCGACCGCATCCTCTCGGCGTTCCGGAAGGTGCCACTCGTGCTTTGGCAGAACGTCGAGGGCCCTCCCGACGTCGTGCCCGCGGACGAGATCAACGCCGCGATCGAGACCCTCGCCGGGCGTCGACCGAACGTGGCGATCGCCGACTGGGACGAGGAGGTGCCGGAGGAGTACCTCTCGGACGGCGTGCACCCGGACCCCGAGCACCAGGACGCGATGGCCACCCTGGTCGCACCGATGCTGCAGCGATGGTGGACGGCCGCGACCGGGCAGCCGGCGTGCGACTGACCCTGCCCGAACCTATCGCTCTCGGCTAGGTTGGCACCCGTGACCGAGACCTCCGACCGAGCGGCGCGCCGTGACGCCGACGCGAGCGCGATCTCGCGACACCTCGAACGCTCTCGGGCGGGCCTGGAACGCCTGACACCGGAGCGAGCCTTCGACGAGGTGCGCCACGGGGCGCTGCTCGTCGACACGCGGACGTTCGAGCAACGGCGCGTTCAGGGCGACGTGCCCGGCGCCATGCGGATCGACCGCACCGTCTTCGAGTGGCGGCTCGATCCGACGGGTCCCTGGTGCATCCCCGAGGTCTCGGGCACCGATGCCCGGATCATCGTGATGTGCCGACAAGGCTTCAGCTCGAGCCTCGCCGCGGCCTCGCTGCAGTCGATCGGTCTCACCAAGGCCACCGACATCATCGGCGGCTTCGAGGCGTGGCGCGACGCCGGATTGCCGGTGACGCCGTTCGTGGACCCCGGCGACCCCGACTGACTCGGGCGTCGGGCGTTAGCCCGCCGGCGGCGGCGTCTCCGGTTCCGGGTAGACGGGATCGCGCCGTGCGGCTCGCACGACGATGAACGCGGTTGCCGCCACGACGATCGCACCCCCGAGTGCCGTGAGCGGGGTGATGCGCTCGTCGAGCACCACCCACGCCGCGATCGTGCCGATCACCGGCTGCGACTGCAGCAGCAACGAGCCGAGCCACGCCTCCACGAACCGATGGGACCATGCGACCGAGAGATGGCCCATCAGGCCGGGCACGATCGCGATCAGCACGATCCAGGCCCAGTCCGACGCGTCGGGCGGCCGAAGCGACGTGCCGGTCACGAGGGATGCGGACGTGACCACGATAGCCGAGACCAACATCACGTTGGCCATGTAGTCGATCGCGTCGACGGTGGCTCGCGCTCGCTTCGAGAAGAGCCAGTAGGCGGTCCAGGTGAGCACGCTGAGCGCGGCGGCCGCGTCGCCGACCGGACTCCAGGTCGGCGAGCCTTGCGACCCGATGGCCACGAGCGCGACGCCGACGAACGACGAGCCGATCACGATCGCGTCACGACGGTCGAGCCGTTCACCGAACCATCGGACCGCTCCGAGCGTGATGAACACGGGCGCGAGCGCCCCGATGATCGTCGCGTTCGCCACGCTGGTGAGGCGGAACGCCGTGAACGTGAGCGCGATGTCGCCGGCGAAGAAGACGCCGCCGAGCGCGCTCGCCTTCAGTGCGCGCCACGTCGGGCGCCGACCGCTCGCGATGAAGATCACCGCGTACAGCGCGACCCCGATCCACAGCCGGTAGCTCGCGAACGCCAGCGTCGGCATCTCGACCTGCTTGAGCACCAATGGCACCAGGCCCCAGACGACCGTCGTGAACGACAGCAAGGCGATGCCGAGCGTCCGCCGTGACGCCTCGTCCGTCGTCGTCTGCCGCGTACCCGACACGGCCCGACGCTAGCAGCGGTGATCCGATGCATCTCGCTCTGCGAAGTGCAGGTGCTCGACCGGCAGACACGCCACG
>JBGGNG010000045.1:0-5862 GCA_041287635.1 Actinomycetota bacterium
CAAGCCGGCCACCCGCCAGATCACCCCCGAAGTGGTGCAGTTTCACCACCACGAAGTCGTGGGCGCCCGTATGGCAGACAAGCGCCTGCGCGAGCTGCGCTACCCCACCCATGTCGTCGACGACGTGAGGAAGCTCGTCGAGATGCACCTGCGCTTCCACGGGTACGGGGAGGGCTGGAGCGACGCGGCGGTGCGGCGCTACGTGCGCGATGCCGGCCCGCTGCTCGATAGGTTGAACCAGCTCACCCGGGCCGACGTGACCACGCGCAACGAGCGTCGGGCGGCGAAGTTCCAGGCACTCCAGGACGACCTCGAGGAACGCATCGCGCGTCTCGCAGAGCAGGAGAACCTCGACGCGCTCCGTCCGCCCCTCGACGGGAAGCAGGTCATGGACCACCTCGGCGTCGAACCGGGTCCCGTCGTGGGCCAGGCGCTCGACTTCCTGATGGAGCTGCGTCTCGAGCGTGGCCCGATCCCCGAGGACGAGGCATTCGAGCTCCTCGACGCCTGGGCGAAGGAACGCGAGTTCGAGCGCTAGGGCCAGTCGTAGGGGTGTGTCGCCGCGCCACTACGGCGTCGGTGGCACCCGATCGTCGTCGGGCCCGTGGTCGGCGGCCAGGCCCTTGCCGCCGTGCTCGGCGAGTTCGAGCGCGACGGACACGACCAGGACGACGAACGTCGCTCCGACCATCAGAGCGGGTGGCCAACCCCGGCCGACCGCCGCCAGAACTAGCAAGGCGATGATCGCGATCGCCCGCTGAGCCATGCCCCGGTCACGCGCGCCGTGCTCGGCCAGGTGCACGGCACCGAGCGACACGAGGAACGCCGCCACCCCGCCGCAGAGCATCAGGCGCGTCGCGAGGGAGAGGCCGTGATCACCCGCGGCGCCGGCTTCGATCGCGAGCTCGACACCGATCGCGGTGGCAGCGATGCCCGCGAAGCCGAACAGGTGTCCGTACCCCCAGAGGAAGGAATCGAGCATCCGGTCGCGTGACAGCGATGTCGACGAGACGGTCTCGAAGTAGCTCCACCAGATCGCCGCAGCGATCGCGAAGCCCAGGAGGGCCGAACCGATCGCTCCTCCGTCGAGGCGCACGTCGCCGAGGCTCGCAGCGACGGCGATCACGCTCTCGCCGAGCACGATGATCGTGAACAGCCCGTAGCGCTCCGGGACGTGCCTGGCATCGAACGCCTGACCCTGGTACGCGCGCACCGCGAAGACGGGCGTCGCCATGAGCACCAGTAGCGCGAGGACCCAGATCCAGTACCTCGCCGGCGCCTCTACGAGCATCGACGAGAGCATCACGAGCCCGCCGATCGCGTCGCCCGTCAGGTAGGTTCGCGCGAAGCCTCGAGCATCACCCGCATGCGGTAGCACCCTCGCGAACATCAACACCAGGACCGCCTGCATCCCCGCGAAGGCGAACACGAAGAGCCGGTCGTTGCCCTCGTAGACCCGCGGGATGCCGGCGGCGAGCACGATCACGATCAGCATCGCGGTCAGCATTCCGAGCCGATGCACCAGGTCGTCGTTGTCCCATGCGGTCGCGAACCACGTGAACTGCATCCACGCCCACCAGACGGGCACGAACAGCGCCGCGAAGTGCCAGAGCCCCTGCAGGGTCGGATCGGCGTGGAGCCCTTGGGCGAGGGCCGCCACCGCCGCCACGAAGCAGAGGTCGAAGAAGAGTTCGAGCCACGTGGCCGCGCGCGCCTCCTCGTCGAACTCCCGCATCGGCGCGGGGCGGATCAGTTCAGGCATCTTGCTCGAAGGGAAGGGTCGCGAGGTCGCCGAGCACGACCTCGCGATCCTCGGCGTCGTCGATCGTGTCGCAGATCGCCCGCGCCTCAACGGCGTGGCGCCGGGCCTCGTCGAGCTCATCCAGCAGGGCGTGGGCCCGCGCCATCGCCTCGTGGCCCTCGGCGCGCACCCAACCCGGCAGGTGCTCCGACTCGGCGCGCGTCAGGCACCATCGGGCGTGATACATCGCCGGCTCGGCCCGGCCCAACACCGCGTACACGCGCGAACACAACCAGTCACCGACGGCCACGTTCTCGGCGGTGCCGGCCGCTTCCCAGTGCAGCCGCGAGCCATGCGCCGCGTGGATCATGCGCTCGTCCTGCTCCGGCGTGCGTTCGTCGGTATCGAGCAGTGTCCAGACCTCGTTGAACAGTTCGACCGCAAGGTGCCGCTGGTCGCGTCCTTCCTCAGCCATCGGCCCGAGCCTAGCCCGGTGGTGTCGCTCGGAACAGTCGTCGAGGTGCCAGTACCGCCAGCATTCCTTATCGGTGAGTGGTCTCGTGACCTCTCGTCGGATGTCGAGCAGGTCGTCGATGTGGAGCGCCAGGACCCGCACGATGCCTGGTCCGCCCAGCGTGCTCGGTGCCTGGGTGATTGACCTCCGAGACGGCGACGACCCGATGAACGGGAACGGCGCAGCCGGTCCCTCCAACGCGGCTGGGCATCCGCACATCACGGTGCCCGCAGGCTTCGCGGGCGTGCTTCCGGTCGGGATGTCGTTCATGGCCCGCGCCTGGGAGGAACCGAAGCTGCTTCGATACGCCTTCGAATTCGAGCAGGCGACGAACGCCCGCCGTCCTCCACGGTTCGTGGAGCTCCCGTTCGTCAGCCGTTGAGCGGCGGCGTGTCGGGGAGGCGGAGACCGGCGAGTCGCAGGGCGGTCCGCAGCACCCGGGGGTCGCCGCGCCAATGCGCCTGCACGACGTCCGGGCCGGCTCGCTTGACCAGATGCCGCAACACCAAGCCGACCACGATCACGTCGTCGAGCGGCCCGAGCACCGGGATGAACTCGGGCACGAGGTCGATCGGGGAGAGCACCCAGGCGAGCGCCGCGCCCATGAGCACCTTCGACCCGAACGGCACCCGCGGATCGCCCATGAGCCCGCGGCACAGCGCGACCAGGTCGGGGATCGCGCGGGCGAGCTGCTTCGCGGCCAGCTTCCGCCCGAAGATCCAGAGGGCCGCGATCGCCATCGCCCACAGGGCGGCCACGACGGCGATCGCGATCAACAGGTTCCGCACCCTTGCAGCCTAGCCCGCTACGCTCGGCGGACATGGCCGCGACCACCACCGCCGAGGCGCCGCACGTCGATCCCGAACGGGGGCTCTCGTCGGCCGAGGTCGCAGAGCGCGTCGCGCGCGGGCAGGTCAACGACGTGCCCGCCGCTCCCACGCGCACGGTCGGCCAGATCGTGCGGGCCAACGTCTTCACGCGGTTCAACGCGATCCTCGGCGTGATGCTCGCGATCATCCTCGTGGTGGGGCCGCTGCAGGACGCCCTCTTCGGCATCGTGCTGATCGCGAATGCCGGCATCGGCATCGTGCAGGAGCTCCGCGCCAAGCGCACCCTCGATCGGCTCACGCTGCTCACGGCGCCGAGGGCTCGCGTGGTCCGCGACGGCGACCTGCACGAGGTCGCGGTCGGCGACGTGGTGCTCGACGACGTGCTCGACGTCGGCGCCGGATCGGAGATCGTCGTCGACGGCGAGGTGCTCGCGAGCCGGGGTCTCGAGGTCGACGAGTCGCTGTTGACCGGTGAATCGGACGCCGTGGAGAAGTCCCCGGCCGACGAGGTGTTGAGCGGGTCCTTCGTCGCCGCGGGGGCGGGGCGGTACCGCGCCACCAAGGTCGGGGCCGAGGCCTACGCGGTGCGGCTGGCCGAGGACGCCCGCCGGTTCACCCTCACCCGGTCGGAGCTTCGTTCCGGCATCGACACGATCCTCACCTATGTGACGTGGGCGATCGTGCCGACCGCGGCGCTGCTCTTCGTGAGCCAGATGCGGGTGCGCGACGACTGGCGCGAGGCGATGTCGGGCGCGGTGGCCGGCACGGTCGCGATGGTGCCCGAGGGACTCGTGCTCCTCACGTCGCTCGCGTTCGCCGTCGCGGTCGTGCGCCTCGCCAAGCGACAGGTGCTCGTGCAGGAGCTGCCCGCCGTCGAGGGTCTTGCGCGCATCGACGTGCTCTGCATCGACAAGACCGGCACCCTCACCGAAGGCAAGCTCGCCGTGCAGCAGGTCGACCCGCTCGACGGCGAAGGGGCCGGCATCGAGACGGTGCTCGCAGCTCTGGCTGCCGCGGATCCCTCGCCCAACGCCACGACCAACGCGATCACCGAGCGCTTCCCTGACCCCCCTGGGTGGCGGGCCACCGATGGCGTGGCGTTCTCGTCGTCACGGAAGTGGAGCGCCTCGGCGTTCGAGGAACAGGGCGTGTGGTTTCTCGGCGCCCCCGACGTGATGCTTGCGGCGGTTGACGGGGCCGACGAGCTGCGCGACCGGGTGCGTGGGTTCGCCGATCAAGGCCACCGCGTGCTGCTCGTAGCCCGAGCGCAGGCGCTCACCGACGAGCAGCTTCCACCCGACCTCGAGCCGGCAGGCCTCGTGGTGCTCGGCGATCGACCGCGTCCCGACGCCGCCGACACGCTTCGCTACTTCAAGGAGCAGGACGTCACCGTGAAGGTGATCTCGGGCGACGACCCCCGCACGGTCGGGGCGATCGCCGGTCAGCTCGGGCTCGACGGCGCCGACGCGCCGATCGATGCGCGCGAGCTCTCCGAGGAGCAGAGCGAACTGGCCGAGGTGCTCGAGTCGCACTCGGTGTTCGGCCGGGTCACGCCCCAGCAGAAGCGGTCGATGGTGCAGGCCCTGCAGTCGCGCGGGCATACGGTCGCGATGACCGGCGACGGCGTCAACGACGCGCTCGCGTTGAAGGACGCCGACATCGGGGTGGCCATGGGCTCGGGGAGCGATGCCACCCGGGCCGTCGCCCAGCTCGTGCTGCTCGACTCGACGTTCGACTCGCTGCCCCCGGTGGTCGCCGAGGGCCGCCGCGTGCTCGGCAACATCGAGCGCACGAGCGGGCTGTACCTGAACAAGACCGTGTACGCGATGCTGATCTCGCTCGCGACCGGCGTGCTCGCGTTCGTCTTCCCGTTCCTGCCGCGGCACCTGACCTTGATCGGGGCCGTGACGATCGGCATCCCGTCGTTCTTCCTGGCGCTCGCGCCCAACACCGACCGCTTCCGCCCTGTGTTCGTGAGGCGGGTGCTGCGGTTCGCGATCCCGACAGGCACGCTCGCGTCGATCGCGACCCTGCTCGCCTACTGGCTCGCTCGCGAGGAACCGGGCGTCACGCTGATGGAGGCCCAGACCACCGCGGTCATGGTGCTGACGTGGATCGGATTGCTGGTGCTGACGATCCTCTCGGCGCCCCTGACCAGGGCGAGGCTTGCCCTGATCTGGACGATGGCGGGGTTGTTCATCGTCGCGCTCACGTGGGGGCCGACCGAAGAGTTCTTCGCGCTCGATCCGCCCCCGCTGATCGTGTGGCTGGCCGGCTTCGGCATCGCGGCGATCGTCTGGTCCTTCGCCCGTCTCTTCGTGCCGGGGGAGGCGCCCGTCGGTCCCCGGGCCCGCGACGTGCTGATCGACGGCGGCACCACCGACGACTCGCGTGACCAGTAGTCTCGACTGGACTAGATGAGGCTCAGGTCGCCCGGCGGCCAGATGATGATCTCGGCCTTGCCGATCACGTTGTCGATCGGCACGAACCCCAGGGAGAAGCGCGAATCCAGGGAGTTCCCGCGGTTGTCACCCATCACGAACAGCTTCCCGGGGGGCACCTTCGTCTTGCGGAAGTCGTCGGTGGGCTGGGTGAGGTAGGGCTCGTCGATCGGTTCGTCGTTCACGTAGACCTGGCCGTCTCGCGCGGACACCACGTCGCCGGGCGTGCCGATCACCCGCTTGATGAAGTCCTCGCTGTCGGGGCGCTGCACGCCGAGCCCCTCGAACATCCAATGGAAGAACCCGCTCACGAGTCCTCGATCGGGCACGCCGCTC
>JBGGNG010000046.1:0-9022 GCA_041287635.1 Actinomycetota bacterium
TGCCGGCGATGCCGCGCGGATCGAACCCGACGAGGTCGTAGCGTGCCCGCACCGTGTCGGAGTAGAGGAACCGCCCGACCGCCTGCACGAACCCGACGCCCGAACCGCCGGGGCCGCCGGGGTTGAGGAAGATCGACCCGACCCGCCGCGCAGGCTTGCTCGCGGGAAGCCGCGTGAGCGCCAGCCTGATCGTGGGCCCGTCGGGGTCGTCGTAGTCGAGCGGCACACGGGCCTTGGTGCACTCGAACCGTTTCGCCGACTTGCACTGGCGCCAGTCGAGTCGCGGTACTCGAGCCCGTGCGGTCTCGAGGCCCGGATCGGACGCGCTCTCGGCGCTCACGGTCGGTGTCAGCACGCCAACCGACAGGCAGAGTGCAACGGCAAGTGCGACGTACCTCTTCACGGTCGCCTACCTTCCCCGCGGGCCACTCACGGGTGTGAAACCAGGCTTTGCTGACGCGAATCTGACCGAAGTAGCACATCTCGTCAACCCTTGCGGGGTAGCGTGGCGATGCGCAACGGCGTCCAGGGGAGATCGACAGACATGCGAACACGAAGGTCCGGGCAGGCGAGGCGCGCATCCCCCACAATCGTGGTGGTCGTCATGGCTCTCGGATCCCTCCTGAGTCCCACGACCGGGCTGACGTCGAGCCGGTGTGACATCGAGGGAACCTCGGCCGCGGAACGGCTCGTCGGGAGCGCGCGTGGCGAGGTGATCTGCGGCAGGGGTGGCGACGACACGATCGTGGGATACGGAGGCGACGACGAGCTCCGCGGCGGACTCGGCCGAGACCGTCTCAGAGGGGGTGTCGGTGAGGACCTGGTCGACGGCGGCATCGGCGCCGACAAGGTGCGAGGGGGACCGGGCGAGGATCGCCTCGTCGGCGGCGCCGGACGGGACATCATGCGAGGACAGCACGGGCCGGACTACCTCGACGGGGAGGACGGGACGGATGCGAGAGACATCCTGCACGGCGGTCCGGGCAACGACGGCTGCGGGATCGATGGACGCGACATCACGATCGGCTGCGAGACGGTCGTGTCATAGCTAGCCGCATGTCGAGCAGTACGAGTCGCGGTTGTACACGCTGAGCCGCGTGCCGCAGCCCTCACCGGCACAGATCCGTCCGGCGGGCATCGGGGCCGTGCGCCTCGCGCGCGGACGCATCCCCTGCTTGCGCAGACGCTGGCACGGCGGGCACCAGCGACTCTTCCCGAAGTGACCGCAGGGGCGGATGTCGTGACACATCGGGCACTCTCGATACCCGCGACAGGGGCATTCCGGGAAATCATCCATCCCCACAAAGGTACGGCCGCGTCGCCACATCGCCCGACACCTGAGATCTCTTCGGGGGTGCTCGAACCAGCCCCGGAGAGGGTCTAGGGTCCGTTGCATGAAGAAGCTACTGGCGGCACTCTCACTCCTTTCCATCGTGCTCGCGACGTCGACGGCGTCCGCAGGAGGGCTGGGGGTCGAGGAGATCGTGAATCACTCCGGCACGCAGTTCTGGCCGAGCTCGGATGGTGAGATCGTGGCCTACGCCGGGTACTTGCAGCGGGAGTGGGACGCGTACGTGGAGCCGATCGACGGACACGGGCGGACGCGCCTCAACGACAACAACAGCGGCGGCACCCTCGGCTCGCTGGTCGCAGGCACCGACACGGTGGTGTTCCAGCAGTTCGATCGGCGTTCGGATCTGTACATCCACCGGATCTCGACCGGCCGCACCTGGCTCATGCCTCGACCTGTCCGGTCTCCCGAGTGGGAGTACTGGCCGGTCGCCTCACAGCGATTCGTGCTGTTCAACCGCGCGATCATCAGGAACGATCGCGTCCAACGGCGCGCTCTCGTGCTGGTCGACCGGGAAGGCGGTCCGCAACGGATCCTGATCCGCGATGCGAACGGGAAGACGGTCTTCCCGGGCTACGCGGGCGAGCGATACGTGGCATGGAGCGTCTGCGGTTCGAAGACCTGCTCGGTCTGGACATTCGACGTCGACACCGACACGGTCGCACGCGTCCCGTTGCCCGACGGCAAGGCGCAGTACGCCCCCGCGATCGACGAGACGGCCGGCACGATCTACCTGATCCAGACACCGGAGGACCGATGCGGCGTGAACGTCCAGCTGCGCCGGGCATCGCTCGGCGGCAGCAACTGGGAGACGCTCGCGACCTTGCCCACGGGAATCGACACCGGCTGGACGCTCTCCTTCGCGCCCAACTTGGATACCGGCTACCAGGACCTGTTCTTCGAGCGGTGGGACTGCGACCGGCGGAAGGGGCACGTGTTCGCGTTCCGCTCGGTCGACGCGCCGTCACCTCCGCCCGCGGTGCCGGCAGGCTCCGGCCCCTGGGCCGCCGGACCCTGGAGCTCCCGGCCGCCGCTCCCCCCCGGCGCCCCGTCATCCCGCTGACCCAGCGATGGTCGCGTGGAGCGGAACGCTTGTAGCGACCACCCAGCGGCTGCGGCTGCGGACGTTCCGCACCGACGACCTCCCCCGCTACGCCGCCTTGAACGCCGACCCGGAGGTGGCCAGATACCTCGGAGGACCGCTGAGTCGCGAGCATTCCGACGAGATCGCGGCGTGGGCGAACGAGGTGTACGAGCACGAGGGCATCGGCCTGCTCGCGGTCGAGCGACACGACGACAGCATGTTCCTCGGGATGTGTGGCCTGCACCATCAGGAGTCCTACCCCGACGAGGTCGAGGTTGCATGGCGGCTCGCCCACGAGCATTGGGGCAACGGATACGCGACCGAGGCCGCGACCGCATGGCTCGACCACGGCTTCGGCGCGCTCGCGCTCCCGCGGGTCATCTCGATCACCGACCGCCCGAACGTCCGGAGCCTGGCGGTCATGCGCAGGCTCGGCATGGAGTTCGATCACGAGGCCGAGATCGAGGACGACGGCCAGGTGTTCCAGGCGGTCGTGTACTCGATCACGGCCCAGAGATGGCGGAGCCGTGCCCCTCTCAGACGCCCAGGCAGCCCACGCGAACCGGGTACCAGTCCTTGATGCCCGAGTAGCACACGTCGATGCGCGACCACGGCTCGAGCGTGAGGTCGTTGGATCGCTCGTCGACGTACGGGCATGGGTCGTCGATCACCTCGAAGCTGAGGCGGCGGTGCTCGAGGTTCCACGTGTACTTCCCGCGTGTCTTCGAGCAGTTGACATCGTTGAAGAGGACGATGCGGTCGCCCCGCACGACGTAGTGCCCGAGCGCGCGGAACTCGTTCAACTGATGTTCGAGGTAGAAGCGTCCCTCGTGCAGCAGCAGGGTCTGCACGCCCGCATCGACGCTGTAGGGAACGCACCGCAAGCAGTGGAACGGCACCCCGAGCACCGGACCACCCATCTCCTCGAGGGTGAAGACACGCATGTAGAAGCCGTCGACCGGGGTCGCCCGGCGTGGAGGCGCCGCCTGGTAGTCGTACGGCTCCATCTCCGGTGGGATCGCGAGTCGCACATCCGGGTCGGCTGCGGCCGGGGACGGGGACGCAGCGGTCTCGACCGCCGGCGCCTCGGGTTCGTCCCCGACCAGCGTGCCGGCAGCGAACCCGACCGCGGCCACCGCCGCGAAAATCGCGAACCGCCGGGCTCGATCCATGCCAGCCACGCCCGAACCCTACCGAGCCTGTCGGGAGCGAGGGAAGGTCGACCTGGATCGGCCGCGATCGCGATCGAGACCTTCGACCGAGGAAGTTCCGCCGTTCGGCCGAGTTTCGGCCGGCCCTCGGGGGGGCACGCTTGAGTCATGGCACGTCGTCTCGTCGCGATCTCGCTGGCGCTGGTGCTCTGGGCGATCGGCGGTCTCCTCCTGTTCGCCGCCGCCGGCTCCCTCCTGTCGACGATGGTGCACCACGTCGGTTCGGACGGCTGGCTGATCTCTGCGCTGTTGGCGATCGGCCTCGGCGTCGTCGGCGCGGTCGTCGGGGGCATGGGTGCGTGGCTCATCGCATCGGGGCGGACGTCCGGGCTCGACGAGACGGCGTCCGACGACGAGGCCATGTGGCGCGACTGAGATCGGGGTCACACACAACCCAAGCCACGCTGACGCGTTGCAGCGCCACGGGTTCCGGAGCGTCGGGTACCCTGTGCGACGAGCGCATGACAAGGGACATCGACGGGATCCTGCACGAGCAAGGTCGCTACTACGAGGACCGAGCTCCCGAGTACGACGACGTCTGGTACCGGCGTGGCATCTACGACATGGGCCCGGACGCGAACCGTCACTGGTTCGAGGAGACGGCCCGTCTGGAAGCTGCGCTCGACGACTTCGCGCCCTCGGGCCGCGTGCTCGAGTTGGCCGCCGGCACGGGCCTGTTCACCCGCCACATCGCTCCCCACGCGAAGCGGCTGATCGCGATCGACGCGGCGGCCTCGGCCCTCGCGATCAACCGCGACCGCCTCGACGACGATCACATCGAGTACGTGCAGGCCGACCTGTTCGAGTGGGAGCCGCCTGACGACGTGCGCTTCGACGCGATCGTCTTCGCGTTCCTCATCTCCCACGTGTTGCCGGAACGGTTCGATGAGTTCTGGCGCCGGCTCGCCGGCTGGCTCGCGCCGGGCGGCCGCGTCTTCTTCTGCGACGACCTCGCCGGCGCCGAGCATCGCGCCTCGACGATCGGGCAGGACGTGCCCGACGGCCCCGACTTCGTGCTCAGACGCCACCTCACCGACGGACGCGAGTACACGATCGTGAAGGTGTACTACGCCCCCGACGAGCTCGAGGAACGTCTCGCCGGCCTCGGGTGGCATGCGGAGGTCCGCACCACTGGCCGCGAGTTCTTCTTCGGCGTCGCGTCGACCGCCTGACCCCGAACCGGTCCCGGGGTATCGTGCGGGCATGATGAGGATCCGGCGCGGCGTCTTCCTCGGAGGTCTGGCGTTCCTCCTGATGCCGGCCGCCACCGCCCAGGCAGCCTTCCCCGGGGGCAACGGCGAGATCGCGTTCGGTCGGTCGTCCTCGCAGCAGGTCGACATCTGGGTGGTCGCCCCCGGCGTGACGGGCACGCTGCGGATCACGAACACGCCGAACCGCACGGAGTCGATGCCCGACTGGAACGCGGCGGGCACGCGGATCGCGTACGTGCGCTGTGTCGGTACCAAGGTCGGCAACTGCGACATCTTCACGATGGACGCCGACGGAGGCGGCCGTGTGCGGCTCACCTCCACACCCGACGTGCAGGAGACCTGGCCGTCGTGGTCACCAGACGGCACCGCGATCGCATTCACCTCGAACGCCGAGGACTCGTTCCAGGACATCTGGGTGATGGACGACGACGGGTCGAACCAGACGCGCCTCACGACCACCGCCGCGTTCGACGCGTTCCCGGAGTGGTCGCCCGACGGAACCTCGATCGCGTTCACGAGCAACCGTGCCGCGCCTGACGACATCTGGGTGATGGACGCCGACGGCGGCAACCCCACCCGCCTCACGGTGGGGCCGAAGATCGACGAGCGTCCGGACTGGGCACCCGACGGACAGCGGATCACGTTCTCGAGGAACGGCGACATCTGGACCATGGACGCCGACGGTGGGAACGAGGTCGCCCTGACCGACACCCGCCAGGACGAGTTCGCTTCCTCCTTCGCGCCGAACGGGCGACGGATCGCGTTCAACCGACTCGGAAACGACGGCCGCATCGGTATCTGGGTGATGCGCGACGACGGCACCGTGAGGGTGCAGGAGACGTTCGGGCGCATCGACTTCTTCCCCGACTGGCAGCCGGTGCCGGTGCCGGGCTGAGCTCGGCGTCCACTCGGAGGCTCGCACGCACGGCGACACGCGTTCGTGCCCTAGGCTTGCCGGGATGAGTTCGAGCGACGAAGGCGACGCACCCGGCCCGATCGTCGCCGGCGTCGACCTCGGCGGCACGAAGATCGAGACGATCGTGGAGCGCGACGGCGATATGCTCGGCAGCGCGCGGCTCCCCACCCCGGCCGAGAGCGCCGATGCGGTGGCCGCCGCGATCGTCGACTCGGTCCGATCGGCCCTCTCCGCGGCGCAGACCGAAGCCGGCGAGCTCACCGCCGTCGGCATCGGGTCGCCCGGACGAGCGCACGACGGCGTCGTCTCGAACAGTCCGAACCTCGTCGGCATGCGCGAGCCCTACCCGCTCGGGGCGACCGTCTCCAAGGGACTGGGCGACGTGCCGGTCCAGATCGACAACGACGTCACCGTCGCCACGTTGGGGGAACTGGAGCGCGGCGCCGGCCGGCGCTACTCGAGCTTCCTCAGCGTCTTCGTCGGCACCGGGGTCGGCGGTGGGCTCGTGCTGAACCGCGCCGTGTGGCACGGCCGCGGCGCCGCGGGCGAGATCGGGCACATGACCGTGAAGCCCGAGGGCCGCCGGTGCGGCTGCGGCGGCCGGGGTCACCTCGAGTCGTACGCGGGGAGGGCCAGCATGCAGGCCAAGGCCGAGCGCCTCGTCGCACGCGGCGAGCACACCGTGCTGTTCGACCTGATGGCGGAGCACGGGAAGGATCGCATGACGTCGGGCATCATCGATCGCGCCCTGAAGCACGGCGACGCGATGACCGAGCGCCTGATCGGCCAGGCCGTCTGGGCCTTCGGGCTCGCGCTCGCCTCTGCCCAGGACCTGCTCGACGTCGAGGCCGTGATCGTGGGCGGAGGGCTCGCCGAGCGGTTCGGCCAGCCGTTCGTCGATCGCATCGCCGCCGAGATGCACCGGTCGCTCTTCGCGACCCACGATCCTCCGGCCATGGTGCCGGCCGGGCTCGGCGACCTGTCGGGCGCGGTGGGCGCGGCCGTGCTGGCGAGTGTCGGTCAGGCGTAGCCTGAGGCCAAAGCTCATGTGGTTCCCCCTCTCCGCGCGGCTGTCGGTGTCTGCCCTCCTCTGCGTCGCCCTGCTCACGGCGTGCACCTCCGCACCCGCGGAACCCGGAGCTCCGTCGGCCGGGTCCCCCTCCCCCACCCCGTCCCCGACGGCAGAGGCTTCACAACCGCCACCGGCGTCGGCGTCGGCGTCGGCGTCGGCGGACAGGCTCGAGCTCAGCGCACCCCGCGTGACGATCCGTGCTCCGCGGGGTGGCTCGTTCCGGGTACGAGGCGCCTACCCGTGGAGCCCGTCGCGATGCGTGGACGCCGAACGGCCGACGCTCGAAGGCGACTACCCAGGTACCCTCGCGATCCGCACCGACGACGACGGCACGCTCACGGCGACGGTGACGATCACGTTCCAGCAGTACCTCGAGGGCATTGCCGAGGTGCCGCCGAGCTGGCCGACGGCCGCGCTCGAGGCCCAGGTGATCGCCGCGCGCAGCTACGTGCTCGCACGGACCGGGTGGTCCGGGCAGCAGGGCGAGTCGCTGGACACGCCGATCTGCGGCACCGCGGACTGCCAGGTCTACGGAGGCATCCCGCATCCGCGCCCGCCCGGCATGGCGCGCTGGCACCGAGCCGTGCGCGAGACCCGGGGGCAGGTCCTGCTCTTCGGCGGACGGCCGGCGGACACCGTCTACTTCTCCACCTCGAACGGGCGGACGTACGGCAACGACGAGGTCTTCGGGAGCTCGCCGCTTCCCTACCTGCGCCCGGTGGCCGAGCGCGACGACGGCGCGTCGCCGCTCTCGCGATGGCAGGTGGCGCTGCCAGTCGACGACCTCACGACCGTGTTGCGAGCGGCGGGCACGTGGCCGGACGGCGCCGCGATCGCCGAGGCGACCGTCGACGGCTCGACGGTACGCGTCTCGGGAGGCGGACAGAGCCGCACGATCGATGCCGGCAGCCTGCGCGATGCCGTGAACACGTGGGCGCCGTGCCTGATGCCCCGCCGCTACCCGAGCGACGGGCTCCCGGTCACGATCCCGTCGGGCTGGTTCGGCATCTCCGCGAACCCACGAGGCCTGGTCGTCTCGGGTCGAGGGTGGGGCCACGGCGTGGGCATGGTGCAGTGGGGCGCCTACGGGAAGGCTCGCCGAGGATGGTCGGCCGCGGAGATCCTCGCCTTCTACTACGGAGGCCTCACGCCGAAGCAGTTCTCGGAACCGGGCACGATGCAGGTCGTCGTCGCGACCGGCCTGCGCTCGATGACCGTGAAGCCGTCGGACGCGGGCGCAGCGATCGGTGACCAGACGCTCGGGCGCGAGCCGCTCCGGATCACGGGCGGTGACGAGGTGGGGGTGTCGGCCTCGGGCTGACGGGTCGTTCCGGCCGGCGCGGGTAAGGTGGCTCGATGCCCGTCACCCAGGCCGACGCCCTCGTGATCTTCGGCATCACCGGCGACCTCGCGCGCCAGAAGATCATCCCCGCGCTGCAGGCCATGGTGCGCCACGGGTCGCTCGACGTGCCCGTGGTGGGCGTCGCGCGCTCGGGATGGGATCTCGAGAAGTTCCAGGCCCACGTGCGCGAGTCGCTCGCAGCCGACGAGGCAGGGCTCGACGAGGTCGCGTTCGCCGAGCTGTCCTCGCGGTTGCGCTACGTCGACGGCGACTACACCGACGGCGACACGTTCGACCGCCTGCGCGATGCGCTCGGCGAGAGCCGCCGCCCCCTGCACTACCTCGCGATCCCTCCCTCGTTGTTCGAGACCGTGGCCCAGCACCTGGCCCGCGTCGGATGTGCCGAGCACGGCAGCGTCGTGATCGAGAAGCCGTTCGGGCGCGACCTCGAGTCGGCCCGGCGCCTGAACGCGATCATCAGCTTGGTCTTCGCCGAGGAGCGCATCTTCCGCATCGACCACTTCCTGGGCAAAGAGCCGGTGCAGAACCTCGTGTACTTCCGGTTCGCGAACACGTTCCTCGAGCCGCTCTGGAACCGCAACTTCGTGGACAGCGTGCAGATCACGATGGCCGAAGACTTCGGGCTGCGGGGCCGTGAAGCCTTCTACGACAAGGTCGGCGCGATCCGCGACGTCGTGCAGAATCACCTGCTGCAGGTGATGGCGCTCGTCGCGATGGATCCGCCGGCCGGCCCCGACCACGACGTCTTCATGAGCGAACGGGTGCACCTGCTCGAGGCGATCCGCCCACTCTCGCCCGAGAACGTGGTGCGCGG
>JBGGNG010000047.1:0-69049 GCA_041287635.1 Actinomycetota bacterium
GATGTGGGACGTCGGTGTCGAGCGGACGATCGAGGTCAGCGGGCCCGACGCCGACACGCTGATCGACATGATCACCTGTCGCGACATCTCGAAGTGCGCCGTGAAGCAGGGCAAGTATATGCTCGTGATCGGCCCCGATGGCTCGATCGTGAACGACCCGGTCCTCCTGCACGTCGCGGAGAACCGTTGGTGGATGCAGCTCGCCGACTCCGATGCCGGCCTCTACGCGCTCGGCGTCGCCGCGTCGAGCGGCCTCGACGCGCGGGTCACCACCCCCGACGTGCACCCCATGCAGGTGCAGGGCCCCATGGCTGCCAAGACTCTCGAGAAGCTCGTCGGCCCCGCGATCTACGACATCAAGTACTACTGGATCGAGGAGTTCGACATCGATGGCATCCCGGTCGTGATCAGCCGCACCGGCTGGACGGCGATCCCCGGCTTCGAGGTGAACCTGCTCGACTACGACAAGGGCGACGAGCTCTGGGATCGCATCGCCGCGGCGGGCGAGGAGTTCGACATCCGTCCGATCGCGCCGTGCGAGGGGAGACGCATCGAGGCCGGCATCTTCAACTACGGATCGGACATCCGCCTGGGCGACACCCCGTTGCACGTGATGGGTCTCGAACGCCTCGTGGAGGATCAGCCACAGGACTACATCGGGAAGGCGGCCCTCGAGGAGCTTCGCGCCACGGGCGTCGATCGGAAGCTGGTCGGCATCGAGCTCGACGGCGACGAGCTGCGTGCCGAGATGTCGGAGTATTGGCACGTCTCGCACGACGGGAAGAGGGTCGGCCACATGACGGACGCGATCTGGTCGCCGGGCCTGAAGAAGAACATCGGCTACGTCTGGGTTCCGATCGCACTGGCCGAGCAGGGGAACCGGCTCGACGTCGAGACCGAAGGCGGCGAGCACCTCCTCGGGACGACCGCCGCGATCCCGTTCGTCGACCCGCGCAAGGAGAAGCCCGCCGGGTCGCTTGCCTCGTAAGCCGAAGCGCTGGGCACACGACGCTCACGGGGACACCATCGCCACATCTCAGCGTTCTCCCAGCTGAACCCCCTACCGTCGGGGTAGCGAACCACGACATGTGAACCGATACCCTGTGAAGTGGGAGGACCCCTCGATGAGACGAACGATGATCGTGCTGGTCGCGGTGCTCACCGTGACCGCGAGCGCATGTTCCGTGTCCCTCGGTGACGATGCGTCCACTGGTGACAGCGCCACCGGACTGAACAGCGCGACCTCGACGGAGCCGATCGACGCCGGCAAGGAGCCCGTCGCGGCCGTCGTCGACCGCGTCTTGCCCGCCGTCGTGAACGTCACGACCGACGTCTACCAGGCCGACGGCAGCTCCGGCCAGGGCGTCGGCACCGGCTTCATCGTCCGTGACGACGGCGTGATCGTCACGAACTGCCACGTCGTGGAGGGCGGGTCCCGCCTCACGGTCTTCCTCTCCGATGAGGACCGCACCGAGTACGAGGCGCGGCTGATCGGCGCCGACTGCCTCAACGATCTCGCCGTGCTCGACATCGACGAGCAGGGCCTTCCCACGGTGCCGCTCGGTGACTCCGAGGGCCTGCGACTCGGCCAGCGAGTCGTCGCGCTCGGTTACGCGCTCGGCCTCGAGGGGGGGCCGACGGTCACGACCGGCATCGTCTCGTCGCTCGACCGCACGATCGAAGCGCAGGACCCGAACTGCCGTGCGTGCGAGACCAACGCCCAGGGTGCCCGTGTCCGCACCTACCCGAGCGTGATCCAGACCGACGCTGCGATCAACCCCGGAAACTCCGGCGGCCCGCTCGTCGACATGGCCGGCAACGTCGTCGGCATCAACTCGGCGGGCAACGACCAGGCCGAGAACATCGGGTTCGCGATCAAGATCGACTTCGTGCGCGACACGATCACATCCTCGATCGAGGATCCGCTCGCGGCCACCGGCTACCTCGGGGTCTCCACGACCGAGCTCACCTCCGACCTCAGGTTCCAGCAGGGCATCGACGTCGAATCGGGAGCGTTCGTGGTGGGCGCCCTCGCCGACGGCCCCGCCGACGATGTCGGCATCGGCGAGGGGGATGTGATCGTCTCGATCGACGGCCAGGCGATCGCCTCGCCCGAGGATCTCGGCGCCGTCCTCGACGGGCTCGCCCCGGGCGACCGCGTGTCGGTCGAGCTGGTCGAGACCGACGGTGGCACGCGCACCGTCGAGGTCGAGCTCGCCGCCCGGCCCTTGCCCGTCGAGATCCCGTAGCCGACCCTTCACGGGACCCGTGCGTTAGCCTGGGTCCCGTGAAGGTCACGCTGCGCAACCCCGACCGGGCGATCGACGTCCCCGGGGGACGCCCCATCCGCGAGGTGCTCGACGAGCTCGGCATCGACGGCGACACCGTGCTCGTGATCCGCGACGGCGAGCTCGTCACGCGCCACGACCATGTGGGCGACGACGACGATCTCGAGATCCGTCCGGTGATCTCCGGGGGTCGCCGATGAGGTGCACGCGTTGCCGGGGGCCGGCGGTCGTCGAGGTGCGCCGGCACAACGCCGCCTTCTGCAAGCGGTGCTTCCCGGAGGTCTTCACCGAGCAGGTACGCAAGGCGATCCGGCGCTTCGAGATGTTCGGCAGGGACGACCGCGTGCTGGTGGCGGTCTCCGGCGGGAAGGACTCGCTCGCCCTGTGGGACGTCCTGCTCGAACTCGGCTACGACGTGACCGGGCTCTACCTCGGGCTCGGCATCGGGGAGTACTCGGACCGCTCGCACGACATCTCCGAGGCCTTCGCCCGGGCGCGCGGTGCCGAGCTGCGGGTGGTCGACCTGGCCGACGACTACGGATACGACATCCCCACGGCCGGGCGCAAGGGTTCGCGCTCTGCATGTGCGGTCTGCGGGCTGTCGAAGCGACACGTGTTCAACGCGGCGGCGCTGGACGGGGACTTCGACGTGATCGCGACCGGCCACAACCTCGACGACGAGCCCGCGACGCTGCTCGGCAACACCCTGCGGTGGAACACCGAGTACATCGCGCGCCAGTCGCCGCTGCTCCCGGGCAAGGACGGCTTCGTGAAGAAGGTGAAGCCCCTGCATCGCCTGAGCGAGCTCGAGACGGCCGCCTACGCGTTCCTTCGAGGCATCGAGTACGTGGTCGAGGAGTGTCCCCTGGTGGCCGGGAACACCCAGCTCCGGTACAAGGAGGCGATGAACGCGATCGAGGCCGCCTCGCCGGGCACGAAGGCGCAGTTCTTCCTCGGCTACCTCGACCGTGGCATGCCCTTGTTCGCGCAGGACGACGACGTCGTGCTCAAGCCGTGCGGGTCGTGCGGGCACCCGACCACCGGCAGGTTCTGTGCGTTCTGCCGCGCCAGGGCCCAGGTCCTCGGCCGGCGGCTGGACGACACGGCCCCGGAGGACGACGACCGCGAGGTGGCCCGGGCGTCGTCCGACGAGGTCATGCCCGCCGAGATCTACGGGCGCACGGCATGATCGGGCCGTTCGAGGCCGGAGAGCGGGTCCTCATGATCGACCAGCGCGACCGCACCTACCTCGTCCACCTTTCGACCGGCGCCACGTTCCACACGCACAGTGGCACCCTCGACCACGACGCGGTGATCGGCGCCGTGGAAGGCACACGACTCGAGACCTCGCGGGGCATGGTCCTCGTGGTGTACAGGCCGAGGTTCGCCGACTTCGTGCTGAAGATGCCGCGAGGCGCTCAGGTGGTCTACCCGAAGGACGTGGGTCCGATCGTGACGTACGCCGACATCTTCCCCGGGGCACGCGTGCTCGAGGCCGGCAGCGGCTCGGGCGCGCTCACGATCGCCTTGTGCCGAGCCGTGGGTGATGCGGGCCGGGTCGTCTCGTACGAACTCAGAGACGAGCATCGAGAGAAGGCGGTCGCGAACATCGAGGCGTTCTTCGGCAAGATGCCGGACGTCGTCGAGCTCCGACGGGGGGACCTGTCCGAGGTCGCAGGCACCGGGGAGCGATACGAACGCGCGGTGCTCGACATGCCGGAGCCCTGGGGACCGCTGCCCGCGCTCCGCGAGGTGCTCGTGCCGGGCGGCATCGTCTGTGCGTACCTTCCGACGACCGTGCAGGTGCAGCAGTTCGTGCTCTCCTTGCCGGGCAACGGCTTCCAGCACATCGAGACGTTCGAGACACTGAAGCGCGGATGGCACGTCACCGAGCGCAGCGTGCGTCCCGACCACCGCATGGTGGGGCACACGGGGTTCCTGTCCATCGCCCGCCGCGAGGCGTGATCCCCTGACGTCGGCACCCGCCGATAGCATCCGCGGCGCGACCTCGGGTCAGAACTACCTTGGAATGGGCATTACACGTTCGGCGAGAACTTCCGTATGAGTAGAGAGGAAGCTCACGCGACGCTCCACGGGAACGTGGGGGGCCGGGGGTACCATCCGTCTCTACCCCGCTGGAGGTGACACCCATGGCGGATCGAGAGCAGGTCGAGCGGTACGACGCGCAGGTGCAGGAGCTCCATGGCCAGGTGAAGTTCCTGGAGGAGGAGGTCGGCCTGCTCCGCCGTCGGCTGACGAACGCCCCCCGCCAGGTCACCGTGCTCGAGGAGAAGCTCGTCGAGGCGCGCCAGCAGCTCGAACGCGCCGTGGGACAGAACCAGAAGCTCGCCGACGCACTGCGCGCCGAGCGCGACAAGATCGAAGCCCTCGCCGAGGAGGTCGAGAAGCTCTCGCAGCCGCCCGCTTCGTTCGGCGTCTACCTCGCGAGCAACGACGACGGTTCGATCGACGTGGTCACGGCCGGTCGCAAGATGCGCGTGATGCCCGCGCCCGACATCGACGAGCGCGCGTTCCGCCCCGGCGCCCAGGTGGTGCTGAACGAATCCCTCAACGTCGTCGAGGTGCTCGACCCCGATCGTGCCGGCGAGGTCGTGAAGGTCAAGGACCGCCTGGGCGACGACCGTGTGATCGTGATCGGCCGGGGCGACGAGGAGTACGTGGCGCACCTCGCGGGCGAGCTCCTCACCACCCACGTGCGTGCGGGCGACAACGTGCTGTTCGACGGCCGTGCCGGTGTGGCGACCGAGCTGCTCCCGAAGGAAGAGGTCGAGGAGCTCGTGCTCGAGGAGATCCCCGACGTCAGCTACGAGGACATCGGCGGACTCGAGGGCCAGATCGATTCGATCCGCGACGCGGTCGAGCTGCCCTTCCTCTACGCGGAGCTGTTCGCCGAGCACGAGCTCGAGGCGCCCAAGGGCGTGCTGCTGTACGGCCCCCCCGGCTGCGGCAAGACGCTGATCGCCAAGGCCGTCGCGAAGTCGCTCGCCGAGAAGGTCGCCGAGCGCACCGGGCGCTCCGACGCCCGCAGCTACTTCCTGAACGTGAAGGGCCCCGAGCTGCTGAACAAGTACGTGGGTGAGACCGAGCGGCAGATCCGCGAGATCTTCATCCGCGCCAAGGAGCGCAGCGAAGAGGGCCTGCCGGTCATCGTCTTCTTCGACGAGATGGATTCGATCTTCCGCACCCGTGGCACCGGCATCTCGAGCGACGTGGAATCGACGATCGTGCCGCAGCTGCTCAGCGAGCTCGACGGTGTCGAGACGCTGAAGAACGTCATCGTGATCGGCGCCTCGAACCGCGAGGACCTGATCGACCCGGCGATCCTGCGGCCGGGCCGGCTCGACGTGAAGATCAAGATCGAGCGTCCGAACCAGCAGCAGGCGTCCGACATCATGTCGAAGTACCTGCACCCGGTCGTGCCGATCCACCCCGACGAGGTCGCTCGCTACGGAGGCGATCCGCAGCAGGCCTGCTTCCGCATGATCGAGAAGACGGTCGAGCAGATGTACGAGCAGAACGACCGGAACCGCTTCCTCGAGGTCACCTACGCGAGCGGCGACAAGGAGATCCTCTACTTTAAGGACTTCAACTCGGGCGCGATGATCGAGAACATCGTGCGGCGGGCGAAGAAGGACGCGATCAAGCGCTTCCTGTCGATGGGGGACAAAGGCATCAAGACCGAGGACCTCCTCACCGCGATCCGCGACGAGTTCAAGGAGAACGAGGACCTCCCGAACACGACGAACCCCGACGACTGGGCGCGCATCTCGGGTAAGAAGGGCGAGCGCATCGTCTACGTGCGCACGCTGCTCGGGCACGACGGCGACGGCCGCCAGGTGGAGCGCGTGAACGCCGGGCAGTACCTGTAAGGTGGCCGCGTGGCCATCCCCAAGGTCTTCGGGACCGAGACGGAGTACGGCATCGCCGCGGCCGGGGCGCCCGATTTCAACCCCGTGCTGTCCTCCTCGCTGCTGATCTCCACGTACGCCGGATCGCTGCGCCGCATCCGGTGGGACTACGAGCAGGAGTCGCCGCTGCGCGACGCTCGCGGGTTCGAACCCGTGCCTGCCCGTGAGGGCAGCGACGAAGACCTCGGGCTCGCGAACGTGATCCTGCCGAACGGGGCCCGGTACTACGTCGACCACGCACACCCCGAGTACTCGACGCCGGAGTGCATCACACCGAGGGAACTCGTCGTGCACGACAAAGCAGGGGAGCGCATCCTCGAACGCTCGCTGCATGAGGTCGCGCGCTCGATGCCCAGCGCGCCGCCGCTCTCGATCTACAAGAACAACTCCGACGGCAAGGGCAACAGTTACGGCACCCACGAGAACTACCTGGTCGATCGCGCAACGCCGTTCGGCGACATCGTTCGGGACCTCACGCCGTTCTTCGTCACCCGCATCGTCTTCACAGGCGCCGGGAAGGTCGGGGCCGAGGCGCCCTGGGACGAGCGCAGCCGCGCGATCTACCAGCTCACCCAACGAGCCGACTTCTTCGAGACCGAGGTGGGGCTCGAGACCACCCTGAAGCGCCCGATCATCAACACCCGGGACGAGCCGCATGCGGACCCCGAGCGGTACCGACGGCTGCACGTGATCATCGGCGATGCGAACCTCTGCGAGGTCGCCACGTTCCTGAAGATCGGGACCACCGCGATCGTCCTGAAGATGATCGAGGACCGCTTCCTTCCTGACCTCTCGATCGCGAACCCCGTGCAGTCCTTGCACGAGATCTCACGTGACCTCACATGCACCCACGAGATCGGACTCGTCGACGGCCGGCGCGTGAACGCCGTGCAGCTGCAGTGGGAGTACCTCGAGCACGCTCGGAAGTACGTGGAACGCGAGGACGACACCCCCGAGAACCGGGAGGTGCTGGATCGCTGGGAGGCGGTGCTGTCGGCTCTCGAGACCGATCCGCACACGCTCCATCGCGAGCTCGATTGGGTCGCCAAGCATCGGGTCCTGCAGGCGTACCGCGATCGCGACGCCCTCGAGTGGAACGACTCCAAGCTCCGCGCGATCGACCTCCAGTATCACGACGTGCGACGCGACAAGGGCCTCTACTACCGCCTCGAGGCGAGCGACAAGGTGGAGCGACTCACCACCAACGAGGAGGTCGAGGCCGCCGTGATGGAGCCCCCGATCGACACGAGGGCGTACTTCCGGGGTCGATGCATCGAGAAGTATCCCGATGCGATCGCGGCTGCCTCCTGGGACTCCCTGATCGTCGACACCGGTGCGGATGCGTTGCAGCGCATCCCGATGCGTGAACCGCTCCGTGGCACGAAGGCGCATGTCGAGGATCTGCTCGCCGCCTGCGACGACGCGGCCTCGCTCGTGGCCAAGCTGCAGGGCTGACCCCGGCCGACGACGACCTGCTTCAGGCCTCGGCCGGCGGGTCCGAAACCCCCGGTAGGATAGGTCGCACGAAAGGAGCCGTGCCGTGCCCCAAGAGCAGGAGCAGAAGAAGGTCCAGCGCAAGGGCGGCGGTGGCGACGAGAGCGACGCCGACGCCGGCCAGGTGCAGTCGTCGTCTAAGGCTGCCGAGCTCAAAGAGGAGATGGACGACATCCTCGATGAGATCGACTCGGTGCTCGAGGAGAACGCCGAGGAGTTCGTGAAGAGCTACGTGCAGAAGGGCGGGGAGTGACCGACGGCATCCTGCCCCTGTCGGGCGCGTCGTTCGGCGCGAACCCGAGCTTCATCGACCTGCTCCGCGACGCACGGCCCGACGCGCTCGCGCACCTCCGGCAGACCGTCACCGCCGAGGCCGTCGCCGGAGTGCCGCACGGCACGACCGTGCTGGGCCTTATCTACGCCGACGGCGTGCTCGTGGCCGGCGACCGGCGCGCGACCGCCGGCTACACGATCGCCGACGACACGATGCGCAAGGTCTTCGCGGCCGACGACTACTCGGCGATCGCGATCGCTGGGGCCGCAGGCATGGCCGTCGAGATGGTGCGCCTCTTCCAGCTCGAGCTGGAGCATTACGAGAAGCTCACCGGGGACCGACTGTCGTTGGAGGGCAAGGCGAACCGGCTCGCGCAGTTGATCCGGCAGAACTTCCCGCTCGCGATGCAGGGGCTCGTCGTGGTGCCGCTGTTCGGAGGCTTCGACCACCGACGAGAGGCAGGGCGACTCTTCTACTACGACGCCACCGGCGGACGGTGGGAAGAGGACGACTACCAGGCCACAGGATCGGGCAGCCAGCCGGCGAAGAACTCCCTGAAGAAGCGGTGGCGGTCCGACCTCACGCGCGACGAGGCGGTCAAGACCGCCGTCGAGGCGCTGCTCGATGCATCGGAGGACGACGTCGCGACCGGCGGGCCGAGCGTGTATCGGCGCATCTTCCCGGTCGTCCTCGCCGTGACCGCCACGGGGGCCGACGAGGTGCCCGAGTCCGAGGTCGAGTCGGCCGTGAACGCCGTGATCGAGGAGCGGGCCTGATGTCGTTCATGCCCTACGTCGCGCCCGAGCAGATGATGAAGGACCGTTCGGAGTACGCGCACAAGGGCATCGCTCGCGGCCGGTCGGTGATCGGGGTCGAGTACGCCGACGGGCTGCTGTTCATCGCGGAGAACCCGAGCGCCACGCTGCACAAGATCAGCGAGATCTACGACCACATCGCATTCGCGGGTGTCGGCAAGTACAGCGAGTTCGAGGATCTGCGCATCGCCGGCATCCGCCTCGCCGACCTCCGCGGATTCTCCTACGGCCGGGAGGACGTGAAGGCGCGAGACCTGGCCAATGCGTACAGTCAGGCGCTCTCGAACATCTTCACCCAGCAGATGAAGCCCTACGAGGTCGAGATCCTGGTGGGAGAGGTCGACGGCGACGCCTCGGGCTCGGCGATCTACCACATCCTCTTCGACGGCTCGGTCACCGACGAGCACGAGTTCGTCGCGATCGGCGGACACGCCGAGGACTTGATGGAGCTGCTGAAGACCCGATTCACCGCCGGGTGGGATCTCGCCACGGCGGTGAAGACCGCGGTCGAGGTGCTCGGCTCACCCGAGAGCCGCACGATCGAGGCCGACGCGATCGAGGCCGGGGTGCTCGACCGCACCCGGTCGCACCGGCGCAAGTTCCTGCGCCTCGAGGAGCCGGAGATCGCCGGACTCCTGGCCGGCTGAGGCCGGACGACCCGTCCTCCCGGCGTTCCCACTGGCCCGACGTAGGCTTTCGTGGTGGACAGGCGCATCTTCGGGCTCGAGAACGAGTACGGCGTCACCTGCACCTTCCGAGGGCAGCGGCGCTTGTCGCCTGACGAGGTCGCGCGGTACCTGTTCCGCAGGGTGGTGCATTGGGGGCGGTCGTCCAACGTCTTCCTCGAGAACGGGGCCCGGCTCTACTTAGACGTCGGCTCGCATCCCGAGTATGCGACGCCCGAATGCGACGTCGTCAAGGAGGTCGTGGCGCACGACAAGGCGGGGGAGCGCATCCTCGAGGCGCTGCTCGGAGCGGCGGAGATGCGCCTGCACGAAGAGGGCATCTCGGGCCAGGTCTACCTGTTCAAGAACAACACCGACTCGGCGGGCAACAGCTACGGCTGCCACGAGAACTACCTCGTCGGGCGCCACGGCGAGTTCGCCCGCATGGCCGACGTGCTGATCCCATTCTTCGTGACCCGCCAGATCTGGTGCGGGGCGGGCAAGGTGCTGCACGGCCCCCGCGGCGCCCAGTACTGCATCGCGCAGCGGGCCGAGCACATCTGGGAGGGCGTCTCGAGCGCAACGACCCGGTCGCGTCCGATCATCAACACCCGCGACGAGCCGCACGCCGACGCGGAGCGGTTCCGGCGCCTGCACGTGATCGTCGGCGACTCGAACATGAGCGAGTGGACGACGTTCATGAAGGTCGGCATCACCGACCTCGTGTTGCGCATGGTCGAGGGGAACACCGTGATGCGCGACCTCTCGCTCGAGAACCCGATCCGCGCGATCCGCGAGATCAGCCACGACACGTCGTGTACGCGAACCGTCAAGCTCGCGAACGGTCGGGAGCTCACGGCGATCGAGATGCAGGTCGAGTACTACGAGAAGACGGAGCGGTTCGTGGAGCGACGAGGCGCCGACGAGATCTCGAAGGTGCTGCTACGCGAGTGGCGCGAGGCGCTCGACGCCCTGATCGACGGTGAGCCCGAGCGGCTCGTCCGCAAGGTCGACTGGGTCACGAAGCGCATGATGATCGAGCGGTACATGGCCAAACACGATCTCGCGCTCGCCTCTCCCCGCATCGCGCTGCTCGACCTCAGCTACCACGACGTGAACCGCTCTCGCGGCCTCTACTACCTGCTCGAGAAGGCCGGGAAGGTCGAGAGGGTCGTCAGTGACGCCCAGGTGAACCTCGCGATGCGCGAACCCCCGCAAACCACGCGCGCCAAGCTCCGTGGCGACTTCATCAAGCAGGCGAAGGCGAAGCGCCGCGACTACACCGTCGACTGGGTTCACCTGAAGTTGAACGACCAGGCCCAGCGCACGGTGCTGTGCAAGGATCCGTTCCGCAGCGTCGACGAACGCGTCGAGCAGCTGATCGCCCACATGTGAGGCGCTCGGGCTCGAGGCTCAGACGGAGCGGCGGATCAGGTCCTCGATGAACGGGTTCAGCGTCTCGTGGGTGTGGCCGTAGATCGAACCGTGGCCCATGCCGTCGAACAGGTGGTACTCGGCGTTCGCGGCGAGCTCGGCGAGCTCGAGTCCGTCCTGGGGCGGCGCCTGCACGTCCTCGGTGAACGCGACCACGTGCATCGGCACCTCGCACGCCGGCAGCGCCGCGCGCTGATCGAAGCGCAGCGACGCGTCCCACTGCGGGATCAAGGACGCCTCGTTCTCGCCGGAGTCCATCCAGGCGAGCAACTGGTCGCGCAGCCTCGGCCACAGCTCCCGGTCCCCGAGTACCCGGGCCGGGTAGAGCATCGTGGCGTAGTGGGTGGCGCCCATCAGCCCGTCGAGGCGCCCTCCCTCCCTGCGGAACTCGATCTCGGCCTCCTGGAAGTCCCACCCCCACCCGGTGCACCAGGCTCCCGTCCCCATCACCACCGCGCACCGGACGAGCTCGGGGAAGTCGATGCAGACCTGTTGGGCGATCGCAGATCCGAAGGAGAGCCCGACGAGCGCCACGGGTGGTTCGCAGACCGCGCGGATCAGCTCCGCCGCATCGCGGGCGAAGTCCTCGATCGGCCACGGCATCGGCCGATCGCACGTCGTGCGACCGATGCCGCGGTTGTCGAACGTCGTGTTGCGGAACGAGCGCTCGAAGTGAGGCATCTGGTACGCGTGCCAGTCGCTCCCGGGGCTGCCGCCACCGGCCACCCAGACCACGTCGGGCCCCGCACCGTAACGGTCGTAGTGGATCGTCGCATCCGAGCCCTGGAAGGTCGCCACGGTGGCCCGCCTCCCTCAGGTCCCGGAGAGCAGCGTGGCGACGGTGGCGACGCCCAGCACGAGCCCGGCGCAACCCAGGCCCACGACGACCCAGAACGGGAGGGGAGCGAACCCTCCGGCAACCAGGTGTCGTTCCACCACCCGCTGCCTGATCGCCCCGTAGACCATCAGGAAGATGCCGAGGAGGCCGTAGCCGACCCCGAGGACGCGGTAGACACCCTGGTCGGCATCGAGCAGCGCGGGGAGCAGCCGGCCGACCGCCAGGCTCACGGCGATCGCCGCTAGGCCCGAACGCAGCCAGGCGAGGTACGTGCGCTCCTCAGCGAGGAACGTTCGCCGAGTGGCGTCGATCGCGGGATCAGGCGCTGGGTCCGAGGTCACCACGTGGTGCATCGTGCCATACGTGGTGCCCCCGAGCGCTCAACGCCAGTGCCGGTTCCCCGAGGCGATCCTCCCTGCCAGCACCCCGGCTGCCGCTGCTGCCAGCTCGTGGAGCGTCGACGCGGCAGGATCCCGCTCGTCAAGCCCGGCTCGGGGATCGACCTCGACGACGTGATGAGCGGAGTAGATCCCCGCCTCCATGCCGACCCCTCGCGCCTCCTCTCGCTGCGGACCGTCGACGGAGGGGATCGCGACGTCGAGGTCCACCCAGCACCCCTCGAGGATGCGCCTCGCCGACGCTCGATCGTCGAAGGGAACCACGGGGAGCGGGCGACCCCCCAACACGCGCACCACCACGAGGGCCCCGGCCGCCGCCTCGACCGACGTGACGAGCGTCAGGACCTCGGCGCTCTCCGCGGCCTCGAGCAATCCGGCCCCCAGCCGGTCTCCGGCTCCGACTTGGACGAGAAGGACCGTGGCCGGGCCCGCCCGCGCGGCTCCTGCCCGGACGGTCGGCTCCAGCCCCTCGGATGTGAGCACGACCACCGGCGTGTTCCGCAACCCGGCCGGGTCGACGTCGCCCGGGTACGGCCCGAGCGGCACGCTCACGGTCCTGGTCTCGACCCCGACCGCGACGTCGGCGGTCACCTCGGCGGACCCGTCGGGGAACCTGTGGGTGCGGATCACGGTGATACCCGGTCGCTCGACATCGCGAGGCTATGATGCCCGACGATGACACGCGAGGAACGCATGGAGCCGCTCGAGCGGCTGCTGAACCTCGTCGGCCTGCTCCTCGAGACGGCCACGCCGCTCACGTTCGAGCAGATCCGGGAGACCCTCGACGCGTACCGTGCCGACAAGGTCGACAGCGCCAAGCGCATGTTCGAACGGGACAAGGATCAGCTGCGCGAGTTCGGCATCCCGCTCCAGCTCGTCGATACCGACGTCTGGGGCACCGAACAGGGCTACATCATCCCGAAAGACGAGTACTACCTCCCGGAGATCGCGTTCACTCCGCAGGAGCTCGGCGCGTTGCTGGTGGCGGCGCAGAGCGGCGGGGAGAACACCCGCGCCGAGCAGGCAGCCCGGAAACTGCTCTACGGTGCCGACGGGGGAGTGCTCGCCGGACTCGCCGGGGGGCCGCTGGCATCCGGCTCTGACGCTCGGAGCGCACTGGTGATCGCCTGCGCCGAAGCAGCCCAGCAACGCCGTCGGGTCAGCTTCGGTTACCGGACATCACAGGGCCGCGCGAGCCGGCGTGTCATCGACGCCTACGCCATGGTCTTCCGCGGCGGCCATTGGTACCTCGTCGGCCACGACGAGGATCGGGACGACGTGCGGGCTTTCCGGCTCTCACGCTTCACGAGCGACGTCGACGACGTCGGCGAGGGCGGCACTCCGCCCGAAGGATTCCGCGCAGCCGACCATGTGCAGGCGGGTCGTTGGGCCGCAGCGACCGAAGACCACGCCGAGATCGCCTTCTCGCCCGACGTGGCCTGGTGGGCGGTCGGATCGTTCGCGGGCGCGCGGGAGGTCGACGTCGACGCTCAGGGATGGATCGTCGCCGACGTGCCGATGGGGGACCCGGACCTGCTCGCGTCGCTCATCCTGCAATTCGGTCCCGACGCTGTCGTGCGCTCGCCAGATCCACTGCGTGACGAGGTCGTCCGACGGCTGGAGGCGATCGTTGTCTGAGGGTCGGCGCGCCAGTCCTTCGAAGACCGCGGATCGCCTCGGGCGCATGCTCGTCATCGTGCCGTACCTCGTGCAGCATCCCGGCTCGTCGCTGCACGACGTGGCCACGCTCTACGACGTGAAGTCCGAGCAGCTCCGGCGCGACCTCGACCTCCTCTTCATGTCAGGCCTCCCCCCGTACGGGCCGGGCGACCTGATCGACGTCGAGGTCGACGAAGACGACCACATCTGGATCACGATGGCCGACCACTTCTCTCGTCCCCTTCGTCTGAGCCGCCAGGAGGCGCTCGCGATCATGCTGCGCTCGGCGGAGCTGCTCGCGACGCCCGACCTGCCGGAGGCTCCTGCCCTCGCGAGCGCGGTGGCGAAGCTCCGGGACGCACTCGGCCCCGATACCGCCGGCACCGACGAGGCCATCGCGACCGCCGAATCGGGTCGCCCGGCTGAGCATCTCGATGCGCTTCGGCGAGCGGCCGGAGACCACGCGCGGATCACGATCGACTACTTCGCCGGGTCGACCGGCACGTGGACCACCCGAGAGGTCGAGCCAGAGGAGGTCTTCTCGGCGATGGGCAACTGGTACGTCGCCGCGTGGGACGTCGGTGCCGACGACGAACGGCTGTTCCGTGCCGATCGCATCCGGGCGGTGACCACCACCGGAGAGCGGTTCGAGCCGAGAGGTCTCGAAGGCGCAGGTCGGGCGCTGTACACACCGACCGGCGAGGAGGTGCCGGTGCGCCTGCTGCTGGAGCCGGGCGCTCGATGGATCGCCGAGTACTACGTCACCGACGACCCGCTCGAACGCGACGATGGGTCGCTCGAGGTCACGCTGCCGTCGGCTCGACTCGACTGGGTGGCCGGCCTCCTGCTCAGGGTCGGACCCGACGCGCGGATCCTCTCACCGCCCGAGTCCGTCGAGGCCCTGGCGGAGCTCGGTCGGCGTACGCTCGCGCGGTATCGCTGAGCTCGTCCGGGCGGCGCGACGCGGCGCCCGTCGGGGCCCGCGCGATTTACCCCGAGTTGGGTACGCCCGACCCCCCATCTGCTCTCAAGACTCGTCAACAGAGGGCCGATAGCTCCCGTGAGATGACAACGATCCGGACAACGTGCCCCAGGTGTGGCGAGGTGGACATGGGTCCCGAGGCGATCATGCTCTCGGTCCGACAGAGCGGCCGCGAAGGCAGCTATCGGTTCACCTGCCCCAGTTGCGCAGACGACGTGGAGAAGCGCGCCGACCGCAAGATCGTCGCCCTGCTCGTCTCGGCGGGCGTGGACATCGAGCAGTCCGAGAGCGACCAGATGCTCTTCGACGACGAGGGCGCCGACGAGGTCGGCCGTCCGATCCCTCGGGGGCCGGTCTTCTCGATCGACGACGTGATCGAGTTCCACTACCTGCTCGAAGACGACCGCTACATCGAGGAGTTCCTGGCCTCGAGCGGCGGCGGCGCCTGAACCGCGCCGAGAGCGACGCTCCAGGTATCCCGGGCCTGCCTCACCCTCGTGTAGCATCGCCGCCGTGGGTACCTGGCTCCTCGTCTGGTTCGTGATCGGCATCGTGTCGACGGTGGCCGTCATCGCGTTCCTGATCGCGTTGATCCGGCATCTCCTCGTGCTCGGACGTACGGCGAGACGCATGCAGGACGAGCTCTCGCCGATCGTCCAGGAGATCTCCAGCGAGGGCGCCCGGGCCAGCGACCGGGCATCTCGACTCGGCCCTCGACGGTAGGATTGGGGCCGGGCGCAGGCCCTTCCAGACATGCTCAACATCGGACCGCCGGAGCTCATCCTCATCTTCGTGATCGCCCTCGTGATCGTGGGCCCGCAACGGCTGCCCGAGCTCGGGCGCACGATCGGCAAGGGGCTCCGCGAGTTCCGCAAGATGCAGGACGAGGTCAAGGACCTCGTGAACACGGGCATGGGCGACGAGTTCAAGCAGACGGCGGCCGAGCTGCGGCGGACCGCGTCCGACCTGAAGAGCGCGACCGACGTACGATCGGCGTTCCGCACCGACACCCCACGCACGCGCCCCCACGGTCGTGTCCGCGACGACGTCGCCGACGACACGATCACGCCAGAGCCCGACACCGACGTGCCGGAGCCCACCCCGCTGCCCCCAACCTCGCCCGGCGACGTCGACGACACCGACGACCCTGGATCCGCCGAGTGAGGCTCGCCGCATGCGGCTGATCCCGAAGTTCCTCCGCCGGTCGGAGGCTGAGCGCACCGGCACGATGTCGGTGATGGAGCACCTCGAGGAGCTCCGACGACGCATCGTGATCGCATTCCTCGCGATCCTCGCGGGCGCGGTGGTCGGCTGGTTCCTGTACCCGTACGTGCTGGAGCTGCTCCGAGATCCGTTCTGTCAGTACCTGCGCGACAACCCGGAGGTGCGGCCGCCCGCCGGCTGCGACCTGGTCTTCAACAGCCCCGTCGATGCCTTCCTGACAAAGTTGAAGATGGTCGGGTTCCTCGGCCTGATCGTGGCGCTACCCGTCGTGCTCTATCAGCTCTGGGCCTTCATCGTCCCCGGCCTGACGAGCCGGGAGAAGAAGTGGTCGATCCCCTTCATCGTGACCTCGACGCTGCTGTTCATCGCCGGGGCGGCGTTCGCGATCTGGACCCTGCCCAAGGCTCTCGAGTTCCTGCTCGGCTTCGGCGGCGAGGCCGTCGTGCCTCTGATCACGTTCGATCGCTACATCGGGTTCGTCACCCTGGTCACGCTCGCGTTCGGGGTGTCGTTTCTGTTCCCGGTGATCCTGGTCTTCCTGGAGGCCGTCGGGGTGTTGTCGTGGCAGCTGCTCGCCTCGTGGCGGCGCTGGGCCATCCTCGGTATCTCGGTCTTCGCGGCGGTGATCACGCCGAGCGGTGACCCGTACACGATGTTCGCAATGATGATCCCGATGTATGTGTTCTACGAGGCCTCTATCATCATCGGCCGGATCATGAAGCGGTCCCGCACCTGAGACGAGGACGACGACGATGGCGATCAAGGGCAAGAGGAAGCCGAAGCAGCGATCAGCGCCACGCCCGCCGAGGCATGAGCCCGTGGCGCCGCCCACGCCGTTCCTGCACCGTCGATGGGTCCAGCTCACCGCCGGCTTCTTGGTGGGCGTCTTCGCGATGATCGTTCTCGTCTGGGTGACGAACAGCCTGCGCGCGGGCGACGCCGAAGCCGAGTCGGCGGCCGATGCGGCGAAACGGCGAGCCGCGGCCACCGCCTACCAGCAGGCGGTCCGAGGTGCGTTCGGGGAGGTCGGCGTCGTCGACCCAGGGATCGCTCCTACGATCTTCGTCGAGATGGACGCGGCGCTCGACGCGATGGCAGAAGGGAACCCGCCCGCTGATGCCGAGGCGACGATCGAGCAGGCCGCCGCCGATGCCTCGCAGGCGCGCAAGGAGCTCGCCGGGTTCGACGTCACGGGCACGATCGCCGATCAGGGCTTCGACTCGATCGCCGCCGGATCGTTCACCGGATCCGCCGAGACCCTCATGCAGGTCCTCGATCGGTATCGGCAGGCCGCCGAAGTTGCCGCAGCGGCCGCAGTGGCCAGGGGTGCCGACTCGCAACGCCTCACCGACATCGCCGTCGACCTGCGGGACACCGCTCGCGAGCAGCTGACCCAGGGTTGGACCGAGTACCTCCAGGCCCTTAGGGCCGGCGGCGTGCCCGAGGCGCCGACCACGGGTGGCATCGTGCCCGAGCTCCCAGGCGGCGGGGGATAGGTCGGGAGCTCGATGGGAGGTGCCGCCCCTGTCGTCGTGGTCGCGAACCCCACGGCGGGACATGGCAGGGCCGGGAAGCGCATCGGAGCGGTCGATGCGATCTTGCGCCAGCTCCGGGTCGAGCACGAGGTGCGCGTCACGGGATCGTCGACCGAGATGGAGTCCACCTGCCGCGACGCCGCGCTGCAGGGCGCCGAGATAGTCGCAGTGCTCGGCGGTGACGGCACCGTCTCCTGCGCCGCGAACGGCCTGCTCGGCACGGGCGCCGCGCTCGCGGTGCTCCCCGCCGGCACCGGCGACGACTTCGCCTCTGCCATCGGCGCCGGATCCTTCCCCTCGGCCGTGCGGTTGCTCGCCAACCCGAAGACGGCCGCGATCGACGTCGTCCGTGTGCGTGCGGGAGACGCCGATCGTCGCTTCGTCAACGTCGCCGGAGCGGGTTTCGACTCCGAGGTGACCGAGACCGCGAACGCGATGACCGTGAACCTCGGGGGCACGGGCACGTACGTGGCGGCCCTGGTGCGGACGCTCTCGAGGTTCACGCCGGCCCGCTACGACCTGACGATCGACGGCGAGGCGCTCACCCTCGACGCGATGCTGGTCGTGATCGGCAGCGGGCTCTCGTACGGTGGGGGCATGAAGGTCTTGCCCGGCGCCTCGATCGTCGACGGGGTGATCGACGTCTGCATCGTCGAGGCCCTCTCCAAGGGCGCGTTCCTCCGCGCCTTCCCGAAGGTGTTCTCGGGTCGTCACGCGTCACATCCGAAGGTGCGTATGATGCGCGCAACGAGCGTGACGGTCGAGGCGAACCGGGGCATCCAGGTCTACGCCGACGGCGAACGGGTGGGTCCGCTGCCGGCGCGCTTCGAGGTAGAACCAGGAGCCCTGCCGGTCGTGGTCGGGCCCGACGCGAAAGGGATCCGATGACCGAGGTCGCCGATGGCGTGCTGTTGATCCATGCGTTCCCGCTGGATGCTCGCATGTGGGACGAGCAGGTCGAGGACCTGCATTCTGCTGGGTGGCGCGTGGCCGCGCCGTCCCTCCCGGGATTCGGTGCCTCGCCGGCGGCGGGCTCGGTGATGACGATGGGAGCGGCTGCCGATCGATGCCTGCAGGCGCTCGATGCGGCCGGCATCGAACGCGCCGTCGTGTGTGGCCTGTCGATGGGCGGATACGTGGCGTTCGAGGTCTGGCGGATGGCGAGGCAGCGGGTCGCCGGGGTCGTGCTCGCCAACACCCGATCGGGGGCCGACACAGAGCAGGCGGCCGACGGTCGGCGTGCCATCGCCGCCCGACTCCGGGCCGAAGGCACCGGGTTCCTGGTCGAGGCGCCGCCGCCACTCCTGGCCGCCGCACCGGGGGAGGGACGCTGGCCATCCGTGCTCGCCACGATCGCCGACCAGCCGGCCGAGGCGATCGCGGCGGCGGCCGAGGGCATGGCCGAGCGACGCGACTCCACCCCCGACCTCGGCACGATCGACGTGCCGGCGCTCGTGCTCACATCCGACGCGGACACCCTGATCCCGCCCGAGGTCGCCCTCGAGATGGCCGACCACATCGAGGGCGCCGACGCTGTCACGCTCCCCGATGCCGGTCATCTGTCCAACCTGGAGGCTCCCGAAGCCTTCTCGGCCGCCCTCGGCTCCTTCCTGGGGCGGTTCACGCTCGCCTGAGCGTTCCGGGGTCGGCGCGGGGGCGCCCGTAGACTGCGTGGTGTGACCACCCCCGCGGCGTTCGCCGCCCGATTCCCGTTCGTCCTGGACGAGTTCCAGATGCAGGCCGCAGAGGCGGTCGATGCCGGCATGTCGGTGCTCGTGGCCGCGCCGACCGGCAGCGGCAAGACGGTCGTCGCCGAGTACGCGATCGAGCGCGCGCTCGCCCTCGGCGGCAAGGCGTTCTACACGACCCCCCTCAAAGCGCTCTCGAACCAGAAGTTCGGCGATCTCGTCGCCAGGCACGGCGCCGGCGAGGTCGGCCTGCTCACCGGCGACAACACGATCAACTCTGAGGCGCCCGTGGTCGTCATGACCACGGAGGTCCTCCGCAACATGCTCTACGAGCGCTCCGACATGCTCGGCGGACTGGTGAGCGTGGTGATGGACGAGGTGCACTATCTGCAGGATCCGTACCGGGGCGCCGTCTGGGAGGAGGTGCTGATCCACCTGCCGCTCAGCGTCGGCGTCGTGTGCCTCTCGGCAACGATCTCCAACGCGGAGGAGTTCGGCGAGTGGATCGGCACGCTGCGCGGTGAGACGAAGGTGATCATCGAGGAACGGCGCCCCGTGCCGCTCGAGCATCACTACCTGATCGGCCACCGCCTGCATCCGATGCACGTGGAGCAGGACGGCGTGCCGATCCCGAACCCATACGTGATCTCGCTGGATCAGAACGAGCTGCGCACGAAGGTCTACTACCGGCGCAGCAGTGGATACCCGCAGCATGAACGCATCTCGCGGCCGCGCGAAGGGCATCGGCGCGTCTACGTCCCCAGGCGCTCCGAGGTCGTCGACGTCCTCGAGGAGCACGGCATGCTGCCCGCGATCTACTTCGTCTTCAGTCGCGCGGGATGCGATCGCAGCGTGCGCTGGATCCGTGAGGCCGGCATCTCCCTCACGAGCCGGGCCGAGGCGGACCACATCCGGGAACGAGCGGAGACGCGTGCGGCATGGATCGACGAGGAGGACCTCGTCACCCTGGGCTTCTACGACTTCCTCGATGGCCTCACGGCGGGCGTCGCCGCCCATCACGCGGGCATGCTCCCGGTGTTCAAGGAGACGGTGGAGGAGCTGTTCGAGGCGGGGCTCGTGAAGGTCGTCTTCGCGACGGAGACCCTCTCGCTCGGCATCAACATGCCGGCCAAGAGGGTCGTGATCGAGGACCTCTGGAAGTTCCAGGGCGAACGGCACGAGCTGCTCACCCCCGGTGAGTACACGCAGCTCACGGGGCGCGCGGGCCGGCGAGGCATCGACGAGGTCGGCCACGCGGTGGTGCTGTACCAGAAGCAGGTCGACTTCGAGCGCGTGGCGACCCTGGCCCAGCGGCGCACCTACGACCTGGTCTCCTCGTTCCGCCCCTCGTACAACATGGCGGTCAACCTGGCCCGCAACTACACGGAGGAACAGGCGCATCACCTGCTCAACAGCTCGTTCGGGCAGTTCCTGGCCGACCGCAAGGTCGTGGGGCTCGAGCGGGAACGTCAACGCGACGCCGAGGCGATCGAGGGGTATCGGGCCAACATGCGATGCCACCTCGGCGACTTCGACGAGTACTGGTCCTGGCTGTCGAGGGCCCGTCGTCTTCGGGAGGACGATCGGAAGGGACACGAGAAGGCTCGAGCCGAGGCGGTCCGCGAGGCGGTCAACAAGCTGAAGCCGGGCGAGGTGATCTCAGTGCCGAACAGCAAGAGGGGCGGTCTCGGCGTGATCGTGAGCTCCCGC
This sequence comes from Actinomycetota bacterium, assembly GCA_041287635.1. GTDB lineage: Bacteria > Actinomycetota > UBA4738 > UBA4738 > HRBIN12 > JAOUEA01. The sequence continues at coordinate 20,934 of JBGGNG010000047.1, forward strand.
GAGGGCAAGCCGACCGTCCTCACGCAGGACCGGCGCTTCTTCCGGCTGGCCGCCCGTGACTTCCCGGATCCGCCGGTCGTGTTGACCCGTATCCCCATGCCTCGATCGGGGAGTGCCCGCAGTAGCCGATATCGACGCGACGTCGCGGCCACGCTCGTCTCGCTCCATCTCCGGTCGCCGAAACCCCCGAAGCATCGCGCGGACCCGAAGGTGGAGAGGGAGGCCGCGAAGCTCGAGGAGCGCGCGGCTGCGCACCCCTGTCATCGGTGCCCCGAGCGGGCGAAGCACGAACGATGGGCGAGAAGGGTGGACGAGCGGGAGGCCTCGCTCTCGGGCATCGAGCGGCGCATACGCGTGCGCACCGAAACGCTGGCACGGCAGTTCGACCGGGTGCTCTCCGTGCTGCGGGAACTCGGGTACGTCGACGGATGGTCCGTCACCGACCGGGGGCGGAGCCTCTCGCGCATCTACGGTGAGGGCGACATCCTGGTGGCCGAGGCGCTGGCTCGCGGCATCTTCGAGGGCCTCCAACCGGCGGAGGTGGCGGCCCTCATCTCCTCGGTCGTCTACGAGGGGCGCGAGCGCGTGCCGCTCTCGGGCGACATGCCGACCCCGGCGACGAAGGAACGCTACGAGCTGCTGCAGCGAACCTGGCGGAGGATCCGCCGAGCGGAGGACGACCACCAGGTCCAGCTCTGTCGCGAGCTCGAGGCCGGGTTCGCGACACCGATCTTCCACTGGGCGAGCGGGCGGCCGCTCGAGGAGGTGCTCGGCGAGACCGAGATGGCCCCCGGCGACTTCGTGCGCAACTGCAAGCAACTCCTCGATCTGCTCCGTCAGGTCGAGGACGTCGCGAAGCCCGAGGTGGCGGCGCTCTTCGCCACCGCGCGGTCGTCGGTCATCCGCGGCGTCGTCGCGTACACCGGGGTCTAGCTACGATGCGGCAGCGATGACCAGCCCCTTCGGAACCCTCGCCGTGATCGCCCAGCCGGCTGCCGGAGACGGCCGGGTGGGGGAGCGTCTCCCCGCGCTTCGGCGCGCGTTGGCGGCACACGACCTCGAGTACGAGCTGAGCATCGCGGATGCCAGAGGCGAGGGGACGCAGCTTGCGTCGTCGGCGCTCGACCAGGGGTTCCGCTACGTCGTGGCGGTCGGTGATGACGCGACCGTGCAGGACGTGGTGAACGGACTCTTCCGCGATGGGGCGCCGATCGTCGCGGAGCCCGTGCTCGGTGTCGTCGCGGCCGAGGCGAACAACGACCTGTTGCGGAGCTTCGGGCTGCCCGACGACGTCGATGGAGGGGTGCGCCACCTGATGGGCGAGGTCACATACCCGTTCGATCTCATGCGGATCACGTGCACGAGGCCCGACGGTGAACGGGTGACGCGGTACGCGCACAACCTCGCGCAGGTGGGACTCGGCGCCGATGTCGAGCTCGCCCGTCGGCGCCTTCCAGCTCGGCTCGGTGACCGGCGACGGCGGTTCCTCGGCTTCTGGCGTGGCTACGTGGGCACGAGACGCCGTGTCGTCCGCGTGGGCTACGACACGAAGACGTGGGAGGGCGAGACGTTCCACGTCGTGATCGGCAACGGGCAGTTCACGTCGGGGATGCGTCTGTCACCGCGCTCGTACCCAGGCGACGGCGTGCTCGACGCGCTCGTCTTCACGGGCCAGAAGTCCGATGCCTACACGATGATGCCGCGCATCATGCGCCACGGCGGCCACGTGCCCGATGACGCGATCAAGGAGCTTCGGGCCAAGATCCGCTTCTCCGTCGAGGCCGATCGCCCGCTCGCCGTGGTCGCCGACGGCGAGCCCTTCGGCACGACGCCGGCGACCTTCCAGGTCGTTGCCAAGCAGATCCTGTTGAAGCTCTAGAGGAGGCCTCATGAACGCTCGCCTCGACGACCGCATGCGCCGCGCCGCCGACGAGGCGGCGGCCCAGGGTTTCGATGCCCTCGTGGTCGCTCCCTCGCCCGACTTGGCATACCTCACGGGATACGACCCGATGCCGCTCGAACGGCCTACCCTGCTCGTGCTGCGGAGCGGGGAAGCCCCTGCCATGCTCGTGCCGGAGCTCGAACGCCCGCTCGCCGCCGGCTGTCCGAGCAGTGGGTCGATCGAGCTGGTCGGGTGGACCGACGGGGTCGATCCCTACTCCGAAGCCGCGAGGCTCCTGCCGTCCGAGGGCCGCGTCGCCGTCGGGGACCGGCTCTGGGCGAGCCACGTGCTCGGCCTTCAAGGCGCCGTGCCGGCGATCTCGCTCGAGCCCGCATCGCCCGTGATCGGCCGCCTCCGCGCGGTGAAGGACGAGAACGAGCTCGCGGCTCTGCGCAGGGCTGCCCGGGGCGCCGACGAGACGTTCCGGACCATCTGCACGATGGGCTTCGTGGGCCGCCACGAGGAGGAGATCGCGGCCGACCTCGCGGATCTCTTGGTGCACCACGGACATGCGCGGGCGGACTTCACGATCGTGGCGAGTGGCTCGAACTCCGCATCACCGCACCACGAGCCCGGGGGACGCACGATCATGCCACGCGACGCCGTCGTGATGGACTTCGGCGGCGAGCTCGGGGGCTACTACAGCGACACGACGAGGACGGTCGTCGTGGGCGAACCGCCTCCCGGGTTCGAACGGGTCTACGACGCCGTGCGCGAGGCGCAGGTGACCGCCTGTGAGGCGGTCGCTCCCGGCGTCGCCGCCCAGCAGGTCGACCGCGTCGCCCGAGGCATCATCGAGGATGCCGGCCTCGGAGAGCGCTTCATCCATCGCACCGGCCACGGCATCGGCCTCGAGGTGCACGAGCCTCCGTACATCGTCGAGGGCAACGAGTGGGTCCTCGCGCCCGGGACGACGTTCTCCATCGAACCCGGGGCCTACCTCGAAGGGGCCTTCGGGGTGCGGATCGAAGACATCGTGGCCGTCACCGCCGAGGGAGTGGAGCGGCTGAACCGATCGACGCGCGAGCTGCAGGTCGTGGAGTAGACCCTCAGTCGCGGGGTCGGACCTTGGTGCCGTCGGGTGTGTCCATGACCTCGAGGCCCATCGCGGCCAGTTCATCGCGGAGTCGATCGCTCTCGACGTAGTCCTTCCCGGCGCGGGCCGCATCGCGCCGGGCCATCATCGAGGACATCTCGCCGGTCGGCGCCCATCCGCTCCTGGCTTCCCGCTCGAGATCGAGTCCGAGCACGGCGTCCCACGAGGCCAGGAGCGCGTACCGCTCTCCGGAGGCAACGGCATCGTCGGCCACGACCGCACTCACGACGACGACGGCTGCGGGCATGTCGAGGTCGGCGGCGATCGCCGCTCGGAACCGGGCGTCGTAGCCCTTCGCGTGCTCCCCGAGCTCCGGCGCGGCTGGCGCCCACTCGGCCATCCGTCGGCGGAGCTGCTTCACTTTCGCGTCGGCCGCGGCCATCGATCCCCACGTGAAGTCCATCTCGGAGCGGTAGCGCGTCTGGAACGTGAGCCAGCGGAACGCGAGCGGATCGAGACCGCGATCGACGAGCTCCGGGACCCGGATCGTGTTCCCCGTGGACTTCGAGATCTTCTGCCCCGATTGTCGTAGGTGTCCCCCGTGCACCCAGATCGAGACGACCTGGTGGCCGACCGCGCCCTCACTCTGCGCGATCTCGTCCTCGTGGTGAGGGAACCGCAGATCACTGCCGCCGGTGTGGATATCGAACCGATCGCCCAGGTACTTCATCGACATCGCCGAGCACTCGATGTGCCAGCCGGGGAACCCCACGCCCCACGGCGAGTCCCACTTCATGAGCCGGCCGGGACCGGCAGCCTTCCACAGGGCGAAGTCTGCCGGATGCCGCTTGGCCTGATCGGTCTCGAGGTCTCGATGGCCTTCGCGGAGGTTGTCGAGGGTGTTCCCGCTCAGCTTCCCGTAGACGGGGAACGACGACACGTCGAAGTACACGCTGCCGGACTCTGCCACGTACGCGTGTCCCCGGTCGATCAGGGTCTGGCTGAGCTCGATCATCTCGGGGATGTGCTCGGTTGCCTTCGGGTACTCGTCGGCGGGCCGGATGCCGACCGCGGCGGCGTCATCGAACACGGCCCGGGCATACTTCTCGGCGATTGAGAGCGCCGACATGCCCTCGTCCTCGACGGCGAGCGCCATCTTGTCGACGGCATCCGGAGAGGTCTCGTCGGTCATGTGTCCGACGTCGGTGATGTTCATGATCTGCGTCACCCGGTAGCCCTCCAATTCCAGGGCACGCCGGATCAGGTCGCCCAGCATGAACGTGCGCAGGTTCCCGAGGTGTGCGAATCGGTAGACCGTGGGTCCACACGTGTAGATCGTCACGTGCCCTGCGGTCACGGGACGGACCTCGTCGAGCTCGCGCGTCAGCGAGTTGTACAGGCGCATAGCGCTGAGCTTACCGTCGGCCGGTCGGTGCTATGCGTCGTCGGGACGAGGGGGCGAAGGCGGCCCCAGCGTGAGCCGCGGCCGTTCGCCCTGGCCGCTGCCGTCGACGCTCGACACCTCGACCGGCGGCGGTGGCACCGGAACGGGGATGCGCGACTCGACCCCGGCGTGTTCCTTGTGAGCCCTGAGCACGGCCTCGTGATAGCGGTGGAGCATCTGCAGGAACGACGGATCGCGGTAGGGGCGCCCGTCGACGGTGGGCCCACGCGTGCCCTCGATGATGGCCTCCACATCGTCGCCCGTGATCGTCTTCACGGTCTCGAGCGCGTGGGCGAGCGCCAGCACCTCGGAACGGTTCTCCTCGAGCAGCGTCCATGTGCTCTCGTAGAGCTCGGCGAGCTTCTCCTCGACGCTGTGCCCGAACGCCGAGTCGAACAGCGCACGGTCGCCGCCGGTTTCCATCGACGCCGAGCCGAGCGGCGCGAGCGTCACCGACCGGGAGGCGAACCGATCGCCCATCGCGTAGTACGCGAGCGCCTGGCTCGTCATGCCGGTCGCGGCTCGCATGTCGCCGCCGACCCCCATCGAGTGGTCACCGTCGAAGAACATGCGTTCCCCGGCCAACGATGCGAGGGCGGTCATCACGTCGATCTCGCGTTCCGAGCGCCACTGCACGAACTGGTCCTCGGGGGGTATCGACGAGACGAAGCCCCCGACGTCCCCGCGCCGCTCGATCGTTGCCATGTCGATCACCGCGTGCTTGCGGAGCCGGTAGGCCACGACGGCATGACAGGCCTCGTGCACGGCGACCGAGTGACGTTCCCGCTCGATGTATTCGTGCTCGTCGGGCAGGCCGTGCTGCTTCAGCTGCTTCGCCTTCACGACGTCGGCGTAGCTCACCGTGTCGCGATCGTCGCGGATCGCGATCACGAGGCCCTCGTTCACGATGTCCTTGATCGACGCACCGGAGAAGTACGGCGTGATCGTCGCGAGCTTGTCGATCTCGTCGGACGTGAGATCGTTCTGCACCTTGGCCAGGTAGTACTCGAACGTCGCCCGGCGACCGCCCTTCTGCGGGTAGCCCACCTTGTACTGCCTGTCGACACGCCCGGGTCGCAACATCGCCGGGTCGAGCGTGTTCGGCATGTTCGTCGCGAAGATGTGCAGGATGCGGTACTTGGGCGGCGGCTTCGGCTTCATGCCGAGCATCTTGCGGATCTTGTTCACGAGCCCCTTCGGCTTCGTGAGGCCCGACATCTCGGCGAGGAGGGCCTGGAGCGTGCCCATGCCACCGCCCCCGCCCATGCCGCCCATGATCACCGACTCCTTGTACGGCGCGCCGGGCTCGCCCGACGCCGGCCCCACATGGAACGCAGCGTCGCGCCCGGCGGCCGACAGGTAGGCGACCCCGTTGCAGCTCGGGGTCGTCGTCCAGGGCGAGACGGGAGCGAACCCGGTACCCACCTGCTGTCCGCGGCTACCGAGGGAGTCCGCCTCGTCGATGAACACGATCGCGCCGCCATAGCGCATCGAGAGTTTGCGGAGCTTGCGGTAGAGCGAACGCACCTTGAGGATGCCGACGCCCATGAACATGTTGATGAAGGCGCCGGCGTCGACGTTCACGAAAGGCTTCGCGGTCTCGCCCGCCACGGCCTGGGCCATCAGGGTCTTCCCGGTGCCCGGCGGCCCCCACAGCAGGATGCCCCCGGGCACGTAGCCGCCGCGCGACTCGATCGCCTCGGGGTCGTCCAGGAACACCAGGGTCTCCTTGAGCTGCCCGAGCGCCGCGTCCTGGCCCTTCACGTCGTCGAAGCGAGTCTCGATCTCGTCGGGCATGATCGTGTCGATGCCGCCCCTCGACAGGAACCAGAACAAGCCGATGAACTGGAACATCACGAAGAAGAAGCCGAACGCGAGCTGCATCACGAACGGGAGGGCGCCCACGAGGCGCGCGGGCGCCTCGACGATGCCGAGCCAAACCGGGTCGGTGTCGAAGATGCGGCCGAGGAGCGTGCTGAGCACCAGCAGGAACAGCACGAACTTGAACGCCCGGCCGGCCCGGTACCGAGTGTAGTCGTTCATCTTCCCGAGACCGCGTTCCGTGCCGCCGAAGACCTTCTGTTGCCAGAAGCGGTAGTACCCCTTCGAGCGCTCCTCGATGAAGTAATGCACCTGTCGCACGAACTCGAGCGCCATCAGCGCCAGCAGCCACCAGTAGTCGTTGATCGCGATACGCACCGCATCGACGAACGGTCCGTCGAGCGGCCGCACGGTGGTGCTCCACACGACGGCCAGGCCGGCGAGCCACAGGATCCCCAGGAAGATCAGGAGCTTGATGCGATCCCACAGCACGGCGGGGGCGCGCGTCTCGCGCTCGGATGCCCTCGGCCGCGAGGGCCGGTCCACCAGGATGTTCGTTCCCTTGCCGTTCGTGCTCACGCGATCACCGCCCAGGAGTCGATCACCGATTCGATGTCGCCGCGGTTGCGGCCGTAGCACTCCGCACTGCAGAGCACCGCCAGCACGTACACCTTGTCCGACGCGGGGTCCATGTACGCGGTTTGCGAGATCTGCACGAACCGATCGTCGAAGAGCACCGAGCCACCATCGGTCGCCGCGGTCCCTTCGAGCGCTGACGCCCATATCTGGGCTTCGAAGTGCAGCCCTCGGAAGCCGTCCTTCTCGATGCGGTCGTCGTAGGCCAGGATCTCGACGGCCTCCCGGCCGACCTGGTCCTGGATCTGATCGATCGGGATGATGAGGTTCCGCAGCGCTCCGTAGCTGATGCCGTCCCGCTGCTCAGCGGTGAGGCGCAGCACAGCCGCGATGCCCTGCGGGTAGTCGGAGTAGTAGCCTCCCTGCGACATCACATGCTCGACGGTGGGGGAGGGGTGGGCATCGAGGCCGATCAGCCACTCGACGGGATCGGGGGTGCTCACGGGCGGGCCCGCGGGCTCGCCCTGCAGGGTCGCCTCGTCGAAGACGGTCCACTCGATCGGTACCTTGAACGCGGTGCGCGCCTCGGTGTTGCGGACGTACTCGTAGCTCGGCGAGCCGCAGGCGAGGAGGAGCGAGGACCCGGCGAGGAACGCGAGCGCGGCGACCAGGGGACGGCGGAGGCTCATCGATGCATCATGCCACGAGTCTCCGCTGAGGGGCCTCACGGACCGCGTCGAGTCGGGGCGGAGCACGCCGAACTGCCCGGTCAGGGTCGCAAGGGGCGGCGCTCGAACGGGATCGAGAGCGCGATCGTCGTCCGCGTCGCGACGTTGGCCTTCTCGCGCAGGCGGCGGATCAGGTCCTCGAGCTCCGTCGTCGTGCGCGTGCGCACCTTCAAGACGTAGTTCGTCTCTCCCGCCACGCTGAAGCAGTCCTCGACCTCAGGGAACTCCGCGACACGGTCGGGGAGATCGTCGGGCTGGCGCGGATCGAGCGGCGACGCGGCGATCAGAGCCGTGACGTAGAGGCCGAGCGCCTCGGGATCGACCACGGCGGCGTAGCCGCGGATCACTCCCCGCTGCTCCAACTTGCGCACGCGGTCGTGCACCGCCGATGCCGAGAGCCCGACGCGGGCGGCCACATCGGCGTAGGTGGCCCGGGCGTCCTGCTGCAGGGCGGCGACGATGTCCAGGTCGCGCTCGTCGAGCATCCGCCAATCATATGGCCCGTGCGGGGCCGTAGGCATCGACCGACCGGGTGGGCCGTTCGGGGCCGATGGGCTCGATGGCCGATACCTGGGGTGAGCACACCGGGGGCCGGCGGGGGATTGCATGGGGCGGCCGCGCTCGGCTAGAACGTGCCATCGACGCCGACCTCCTTCCGGCCGTCGCGACGCGGCATGGAAGGAGCGCCCGGTGCGACTCCCGAGTGCGAGGTCGAGCTGGCGCGACGACCCGATCCGTACCGAGGTCTTCTCCAGGCCCGGCGGCGGGGATCGCACGATCACCCATCTCGACGGACGGAGCCGTCACCGATACGGGGTCGCCGTCGCCGCGGTGACACCGAGGGTCGAACGTGCGCTCGCCGACGGGGTCGTCGCGAACCGAGCCCGATCGACCCCGACGGACGTGGCCCTCGAGCCGTGGGCGGCCGCTCGTCGCCGGTACGCTCACTCGATCGCGTCGACGGCGGCGGGGCCCTGGCGGGCGGCGTTCGTCGGCGACGTGCGCGACTGCTACGGCTCGATCGATCCACCGGTCGTGGACCGCGCGTTGCGGGAGATCGGCGTCCCCCAGCAGCTGATCGAGCGCATCGTCGAGGTCCTTCGGCGCTTCGACGATCACGGCGTGCGCGGGCTCCCCATCGGCCCCGAGCCGTCAGCCGTGCTGGCCAACGCAGTGTTGGCGTCGGTCGACCGGTCGCTGATGGGTGAGTTCGGCACCCCGTCGTTCCGTTGGGTGGATGACATCGTGGTGTTCGCGCGCGACCGACGAGAGGCCTGGCGAGCTGCCGCCACGTTCGCTCGGACGCTCGACGCCCTCGGCCTCCAGGCGCATCCCACGAAATGCAGGGTCGTCGTCGATCCCGATGCCCTGCTCGAGGGCGTGTCGCGGCGTTCCATCGCGACGGGGTCGGCTCGTGGCATGATGCGCCCGCCGTGAGGACCCTCTACCGCGCCACCCGTATCCACACCCAGGCCTACCCGGAGCGGGGGGAGTGGCTGCTGATCGACGGGCGGCACGTGCAACGCGTGGGGGTCGGCGATCCTCCACAGGCGGATCGGGTCGTCGACCTGCCGGGCACCACGATCGTGCCGGGATTCATCGACGCGCATGTGCACCTCACCGAGACGGGCCTCTCACTCGCGAACGCAGACGTCCGGGCCGCCCACTCGGCTGAGGACCTGCTCCGCGTCGTGCGCGAGCGAGCCGCTGACGGAGACGGGCCGCTGTTCCTGCTCGGATACGACGAGTCCGCGTGGGAGCGACCCGCGCTCCCGACCCTCGCCGACCTCGACACGGCGTGCGCTCGTCCGCTGATGATCCGGCGAGCCGACGGACATGTCGCGCTCGCGAACCGACTGGCGCTCGATGCTGCCGGGATGCTCGACCGGCCGGGGGTGGTCCGCGACGAGACCGGGGACCCGACCGGCGTCGTCACCCAGCAGGCGAATGATGAGCTCGGGCTGTGGGCGATGTCGTCCACCGACGATCTCGCGAGGCAGGACCTGCAGCTGCAGGCGGCCTCGCTCGCCGCGTCGAGGGGCATCACGACGATCCACGAGATGTCGATGCCCCACTGGAGCGGCGAGGCCGATCTGCGGGTGCTGCTCGATCACCGAGCCAGGCTTCCGGTCGATGCCGCGGCGATCCCGGCCACGACCGACCTGGGCACCGCGATCGGCAACGGACTCTCCGCGATCGGTGGCGACATGCCCGTCGACGGCTCGATCGGCGCGCGAACCGCCTGGCTCGTCGATCCGTATCTCGACGGCGGTCACGGGGTCTCTTACTTCGCCGACGACGATCTCGCCGAGTTCTTCCACGGGGCGCACGCGGCGGGCCTGCAGGTCGGCGTGCACGCGATCGGCGACCGGGCGATCGAGCAGGTGCTCTCTGTCTGGGAGCGCGTCTACCGGGCACTGGACTCCCGCGAGCGACGGCATTTCCGTGCCAGGCGGCACCGTATCGAGCATCTCGAGGTGGTCACGACGTCACAGGTGGAGCGTGCCGCGATGCTGGGACTCGCCGCGTCGGTCCAGCCGGCGTTCGACGCGACGTGGGGACGCCCCGGCGGACTCTACGAGCAGCGTCTGGGGCACGAGCGCGCCGCGCTCATGAACCCGTTCCGTACGCTGCTCGATCGAGGCGTCGAGGTCGGCGTCGGCTCCGATGCCCCGATCACCGCGCTCGACCCGATGCGGGCACTCGGGGCCCTCGAACACCACCACGACCACGCCCAACGCCTCTCCCGCCGGGAGGCGATCCGCCTGCACACGATCGGATCTGCACGTGTCGCCCACCAGGAGGACAAGAAGGGCGCATTGGCGCCGGGCCTGCATGCCGACTTCGCGGCCTTCGAGGCCGACCCATTCGAGGAACCCTCGCTCGACGGCCTTCGGCCGGTGCTCACCGTCTCGCTCGGTCGCGAGGTCTTCGCGACCTGAACACCTCGGCCCCGCCCCGCCGGGACCGCCGGTCGACTCACGGGGCGCCTTGTCACTCTTTCTCGGCCGCGCCGGTTGACCACGAGGCGCCGGCAGGCGTACCGTGCGGCCGCGCCACCGCTCCGGCGGTGACGCGCGAGGGTCCGAGCGGCTGAGTAGAGAACGCGGCGCCCCGGCGTCGCGGCCCCAAAGGTCGCTTGGGCCCTCCTCCGCGTCCATCTGCCGGCCGCTCGCCGCGGACCTGCGCCACCCCATCACGATCGGGAATGCCGCCCTCGGCACGCGCGTTACGTGGTGTTCCATGACGTTCGTGCGACGCCCGGAGCCGATGTCACCGACGTGGTTGCACGAGCGAACGGTGGCAGTAGGATACGCGCGCATCGAGGGAGGGCCGAACCCTCGGAGGGATGAGATGAGCGACACGATGAGCGACGTCGAAGAACCGACCGAAGAGGAAGCCGAGGAGATCGACGAGGAAGCCGAGCCCAGCGAGGCCGAGCTCGCCGATGCCACCGTGCCTCCGGACCCCGCGACCGGTGGCGACGTCGAGTCGATCCAGGAGCTGCTGGTCAAACAGGAAGCCGCCGACGAGGCCGACGCCGATGAAGAGGAAGAGGCGGTGATCGCTCTCACCAAGGAGGAGCGGCTGGCTGCCGACCCGGCCGAGTCGAGGGTCGTCCCGATGCAGGAGACCGAGTTCGTCTGCAAACGCTGCTTCCTGGTGAAACACCGCAGCCAGTTGGCAGACAAGAAGCGGACGCTGTGCCGCGACTGCGCCTGACGACGCGCCCTGTCCTTCCGCTCGCACTCCTGATCGCCGCCGCCTCCGGCGCGCTGTTGTCCGCGGCGTTCCCCCCGGTCGGCGCGTGGCCGATCGCGTTCATCGCACTCGCGCCGTTGCTCTGGCTGCTCGCAGAGAGCGGTCCCCGTCGAGGGTGCGTGCTCGGGCTCGCCTACGGCCTCGCGTTCCACGGCGCGACCCTCTACTGGATCCTGCGCTTCGGCGAGATGGCATGGGTCGCCCTGACCCTCGTCTCCGCCCTCTGGGTGGCGCTGTTCGGCGCCCTCGTCCCGGCCTTGCGCCGGCCGGGACGGCCGTTGATCACCGTGATCGGCATCGCCGCAGCCTGGACGGTGCTCGAGTGGTGCAAGGGCATGTGGCCGCTCGGCGGATTCACGTGGGGCACGATCGGGGTCTCGCAGGTCGACAACCTCGCCACCGTGCGGCTCGGCACGGTCGCCGGGGTCTGGGGAGTGACATTCGCCGTCGTGACGGTCAACGCGACGCTGGCGCAGCTCGTCGAAGGGGGAGGGAACCGGCGCGGACGCGTCGTGGTCACCGCCGTCGCGGCCGCGATGGCCGTCACGCCCCTCGCATTGCCGTTCGCGGTCGCGGACGGACAGGCGATCGACGTCGCCACGATCCAGATCGACGTGCGCGAGGCCCGCGACGGCACGACCATCGACGAGGATCGTCGGGTCGCGGAGATGAACATCGCCCAACACCGACGGCTCGAGGCGCCACCCCGTCCGGACCTGATCGTCTGGGGTGAGGGTGCCCTCGACCCAGCGGCGGCCGCCGACCCCGAGCTGCGGTTGGTCGTCTCGGATGTCGTCGCCGAGGTGGGCGTACCGACGGTCATCGGGGCCGTGATCGACGACCCCGACGGGAGTCAACACACGTCGGTCGTGCAGCTCGACGCGTCGGGTGCGGAGGTCGACCGCTACGACAAGACCCGCCTCGTGCCGTTCGGGGAGTTCGTGCCGTTCCGTTCACGGCTCGGATGGATCGAGGCCATCGACCAGGTCCCCGTGGATCGGACGCCGGGGGAGGGGACGCACCTGTTCGAGAGCCCCGGCCTGCCGCCCTTCGGCACGCCGATCTGCTACGAGAACTCGTTCCCGGCCATCACTCGTGCCATCGTCGATGCGGGTGCGGGTTTCGTCATCGTGCCTGTCAATAACGCGTCGTACGGCTTCACGGCGGCGAGCGCCCAGCACCTGCAGATGTCGCAGATGCGCGCGATCGAGACCGGGCGTTGGTACGTGAACGCGGCGATCTCGGGCATCAGCGCCTTCGTCGACCCATCCGGAGGCATCGTCGCCTCCGCAGGGTTGTTCGAGCCCGCTATCCTACGACACACCATCCGGTCCTCCGATCAGCGCACGTGGTACGTCCGGCTGGGGGACTGGCTCCCCTGGCTCGCCCTCGCGTTTCTGGCTGTGGCCCTCGTGGTCCCGCGACGGCGCTCGGCAGCGCGACCCGCGCCCGAGCCGCTCGGCCCCCACGAGCGCCGCACGCTCGTGATCCTGCCGACCTTCGAGGAGCGCGCCACGATCGAGCAGGTCCTCCGGGGGGTCCGCAAGGCACCGCACGACGTGGACGTCGTGGTGGTCGACGACTCCTCGCCCGACGGCACGGCCGCGCTGGTGCGCGATGTGATGTCGACCGAGCCACACATCCGGTTGGTGGAGCGCCCGCATCGCTCCGGGCTCGCCAGCGCGTACCTGCACGGGTTCCGGCTCGCCCTCGACGAGGGCTACGACCTCGTGGTGGAGATGGACTCCGACCTCTCCCATGACCCGGTCGAGCTCCCACGGCTCCTCGACGCCGCGGCGGAGGGCGCCGACCTCGTGGTGGGGAGCCGCTACGTGCCCGGCGGCTCGGTCACGAACTGGAGCCGCGGCCGGGTCGCGCTGTCGAGGGCAGGGAACACCTACGCGCGGTTGATGCTGGGCATACCCCTGCACGACGCCACGAGCGGCTTCCGCGTCTACCGCAGCGGGCTGCTCGAAGATCTCGTGGCCGATCCGATCGCGTCGGAGGGATACGGCTTCCAGATCGAGCTCGTCATGCGGTCCTGGCAGCTCGGGGCGACGCTGTCCGAGGCGCCGATCACGTTCCGCGAACGCGAACACGGGCACTCGAAGCTCTCCAAGCGCATCGTCGTGGAGGCGCTGTGGCTCGTGGCCCTCTGGGGGCTCGCGGCCCGCTTCCGGCGTCCGCCCACGGAGAGTGCTCCCGTTCGAGATCCTGTTTCCCGATAACGTGCATTATGTCACTTCGCCTCGGATGACCCCCGAGAGGGTCACCCCCGCTCGTTCCACCGCTTGAAGTTGCCCGTGGCGCGCGCGAGGAGCTGCTGGACCTGATCCTCGTCGTCGGCGGCATCGAGGGAGGCGGTCAGCCGGGTCGCTGCGGCACCGTCCACGGTCGTCACGACCCGGGAGCGCCACGAGATCCGCACGCGCCCGTCCTTCGTGACCGCGAACCGGAACGGGGCGTCCTCGAGACCGCTCACCGCCGTCGGTCGGGCGGGTCCTCGAACCCCCACCGTAACCGGAGGTGCCGGGCGGCCCTCGCCTCGTCGAGGCGGCGCACCGGGGTGGACACGGGCGCCTCGTGCAGCAGGTCCGGGTCGGTGTGGGCCTCCTCGGCCGCCTGCAGGAACGCGTCGGCGATGCCGTCGAGCGTTTGCTTCGATTCCGTCTCCGTGGGCTCGACCATCATCGCCTCGTCGACGACGAGCGGGAAGTAGACCGTGGGCGGGTGGTAGCCGAGATCGATCAGCCGCTTCGCCACGTCCATCGCCCTGACACCGGTCTCCTTCTTCAGTGGCTCCGCCGTCGAGACGAACTCGTGCATCGGAGGGACCTGCGGATACGCGAGCGGGAACGCGCCGGACAACCTGCCCGCGAGGTAGTTGGCGTTCAGCGCCGCGAGCTCACTCACCTCGGTGAGCCCGTCACCGCCGTGCCCGAAGACGTACGCGTAGGCACGGACCAACACCCCGATGTTCCCGTTGAAGCCGTGCAACCGCCCGATCGATCTCGGGCGGTCGCGATCCCAGCGGAACGTGCCATCGGGATCGCGGGCGACGATCGGAGCCGGCAGGTAGTCGACGAGGTGCGGCGCCACGCCGACAGGCCCGGCGCCCGGCCCTCCCCCGCCGTGAGGGGTCGCGAACGTCTTGTGGGTGTTGATGTGCACGATGTCGAAGCCCATGTCACCCGGCCTTGCTTTCCCCATGATCGCATTCAGGTTCGCGCCGTCGTAGTAAACGAGCGCGCCCACCGAATGCAGCGCGGCGGTGATCTCCTCGATGCGCTCCTCGAACAGGCCAAGGGTGTTCGGGTTCGTGAGCATCAGGCCGGCGACCTCGTCGTCGACGAGCCCCCGGAGGGCCTCGACGTCGACGAGGCCACGCTCGTCGGACGGCACGTCGACCGCCTCGAACCCCGCGAGGCGCACGCTGGCGGGGTTCGTGCCGTGCGCCGCGTCGGGGATCAGGACCTTCGTTCGCCGCCCGCCGTGGTCCGCATGGAACGCCCGCATGATCAGCAGGCCGGTCATCTCCCCGCACGCACCCGCCGGCGGCTGCAGCGTCGCCCGGGCCATGGCGGTGATCTCACACAGCGCTTCCTCGAGACGCCACAACATCTCGAGAGTGCCCTGCACGGTGGCGTCGGGCTGCAGCGGGTGGGCCCGCTGGAACCCGGGGAAAGCGGCGACGGTCTCGGCGACCTTGGGGTTGTACTTCATCGTGCACGAGCCCAGCGGATAGGGCCCGGTGTCGACCCCGTAGTTTTGCTGCGACAGCATCGTGTAGTGACGCACGATGTCGATCTCCGCGACCCGTGGGAGACCCGGAGCCCGGGTGCGCCGGTGCGCCTCGGGCAGCGTGACCTCGGGCACGTCCAGCGGCGCGAACGCCGATGCTCGTCGACCGGACGATGAGCGCTCGACGATCGTACCCGTCGATGCCGCCGGGCCCTGGGTCCGGATCGGGGCCCCTCCGCTCATGCGGCGAGCACCTCCCCCATCGCGACGACGTACGCGTCGATCTCGTCCCGCGACCGCCGTTCGGTGACGGCCACGACGAGCACGTCGTCACCGGCTCCCGGCATCGCCACCCCTGCGAGGAACCCGCGCTCGACCATGGCGTCGATCACGGCGCGCGCAGGACGAGGGAGCCGCACGGCGAACTCCTTGAAGGTCGGCGCTCCCGGGAAGACGGGCGTCACGCCGGGCAGCGCCGTCAGCGCGTCGGCCACGTACGCGGCCTTCGACAGGCATTGCCGCCCGACCTCGGCCAGACCCTCCGGCCCGAGCCACGCCAGGTATACGGCTGCGGCGAGCGCCATGAGCGTCTGGTTCGTGCAAATGTTCGAGTTGGCCTTGTCGCGGCGGATGTGCTGTTCGCGGGCCTGCAGGGTGAGCACGTAGCCGGTGCGACCCTCTACGTCCACCGTCTCGCCGACGATGCGACCCGGGAGCCTGCGCACGTCGGCCAATCGCCCGGCGATGATGCCGAGGTAGGGTCCCCCGTAGTTCAGGTGGTTGCCGAGGACCTGCCCCTCCCCCACGGCGATGTCGGCCCCGAGCTCGCCGGGCGAGGCGAGCACCCCGAGGGAGAGCGGATCGAAGATCTGGATCGCCGTGGCGCCGCCCGCGTGCGCCGCAGCGAACCGCTCCCTCGCGGGCTCGAGCACACCGAACGCGTTCGGGTGCTGCACGATGACGGCGGCGACGTCGTCGGCCACCGACGGCTCGCCGTCGAACGTCTCGGGCTCGTAGCCCGCTCCTCGGCCGGCCGTGCGGAGCGCTTCGACGGCCCGAGGGTCGACGCCGGCCGACACCAGCACTCGGATCCGGCCACGACCGATGGTCATGTGCACGGCCTCCACGAGGGCGGTCGCCCCGTCGTAGAGCGACGCGTTCGAGACCTCGAGCCCGGTCAGCTCGCAGATCATCGACTGATACTCGAACAGCACCTGGAGCACGCCTTGCGAGAGCTCCGGCTGGTAGGGCGTGTAGGAGGTGTAGAACTCGCTGCGGCCGGCGAGTGCCCAGACGACCGCCGGCACGTAGTGGTCGTAGGCGCCGCCGCCGGCGAAACAGACCAGGTCGTCGGCGCTGCGGTTGCGGCTCGCGAGCGAGCGGAGGTCGGCCACGAGTTCCATCTCGCTCACGCCGTCGGGGAGCGCGAGGGCACGGTCGAGCCTGATCGAAGGGGGGATCTGCTGGAACAGGTCGTCGATCGAGGAGCGTCCGACGGCCGCGAGCATCTCGCGGATCTCGTCCTCGGTGTGCGGGCTGAACCTCACGAACCGTCAGTCTACGGAGCCGCCGAGCCTACGACCCGAGGCCGAGGCCGACCTCATGAGCGGGAACGGAGCGAGCGTCCCGCAGCCCGTACTTCGTGACGAGGGAAAGGTAATCACGCTGGTAGAAGATCTTGCAGGTGACCTCCGGGTAGCGCTCGCGGAGCCGTCGCACCTTGCGGTTCTTCTTCGTGACGAGCTTCTGGTTCAGCGTCGTGATCTCGATGTACAGGTCGAACTCCGGGAGGAAGAAGTCGGGCGTGAACCGCTGGAGCACTCGGCCTTCCTTGTCGAAATCGATATCGAACGACGTCGGCTCGTAGTCCCACTCGATGCCGTAGAAGTCGAGCAGCTGCGCGAACTGACGCTCGGAGGCGTGCGCGAAGCGGATCGTGTCGCTCTTGAGAGGCGGAACGTCGAGGCTCTCGGGCTGAGCGCTCACGACCCTCCGGCCGCGGCGCGCCGGGTTCGCTGCTTCGCCGCCGCGGCAAGGGAGTCCTCGAGATCGGTGTAAACCGCGTCGAGTGAGATCGCGAACACCCCCTGGCCGTTCCGGAGCAGGTCGACGACCGCCTCGGGCGAGTGCGCCTCGTACACCCCAGCGCCGTCGGACATGAGGGTCACCCCGTGGGGCGGGCGATCCATCGTGCGAAGGTGCTCCACGGCCTTACGCACACGCTGCAACGACACGCCGGTGTCGAGCAGCTTCTTGATCACCTTCAGTGTCGCGAGGTCCTGGAACGAGTAGAGGCGCTGGGTACCGGAACCGTGGGCATCCTTCACCGAGGGCGTCACCAGGCCCGTTCGGGTCCAGTAGTCCAGCTGGCGGTACGTGATGCCCGCGATGCGTTTCGCCTCGGGCGCGCGGAACCCCTCTTCACTCATCACTACTCCACGATCGGGAATCACGTCGATGTGTTTCGGCAGCGTAGGGCCCGTATGGGGGCCTGTCAATGGCCGACCGGCATCGTGCGGATAACCCGTGGCTCAAGTTCTCCACGCGGCCGCCCGATGCCTCCCTAGTCAGGAAGGACCACGAGCTCGCAGGAGATCGGGAGCCATGACTCGAACCGCACGCCGTCTGGCCACGGCCACCGCCATCGCGCTGTCGCTCGCCCTCGTGCCCGCCGCCGCGCAGGCGCGGACCCCCAACTACTCTTGGCAGATGTACGGAGAGACGAATGCTGCGCGCGTCCGGCACTCGGTGGGCCGGCTCGAACGCGCCCACCGGCTCACCGACGAGGCCACGAAGCACGCCAGGGCCATGGCACGCCGGGGCCAACTCTTCCACTCATCGGGGCCGAGCCGCTACGGCGTTCGCTGCTGGACGTGGGGCGAGAACGTCGGCTTCACGAGCGGCGATGTCGACGACCTGCAGCGAGCGTTCATGAACAGCCCCTCCCACCGGAGCAACCTGCTCGACCGGGACTTCGACCGGGTCGCCGTCGGCGCCGCGACCGACGACCGCGGCCGCCTCTACGTCACGCTCTTCTTCTGCACCTGAGCGGCGAGCCGACGGTGACGCCCATCAGCCGGCGAAGTCCTCCGGCGTGACGGTGTCGAGGAACTCGCGGAACTTCTCGACCTCCTCGTCCTCGTCGTCGGGGATCAGGATCGACGCTTCCTCGAGCACATCCTCGTGGACGAAGATCGGCACCGACATCCGCACGGCGAGGGCGATCGCGTCGGACGGTCGGGACGAGATCTCGTAGTCCTCGCCCTGTCGGTTCATCGCGATCGTGGCGTAGAACGTCGACTCCCGCAGCTCGGTCACCTCGATCCGGCGGACGTCGACAGAGAGGTCGTCGAGGATCGTCCGCATCAGGTCGTGTGTCATCGGGCGGGGCGTGACGACTCCCTGCAAGGAGAGCGCGATCGCCGCGGCCTCCGCCGCGCCGATCCAGATCGGCAGGTACCGTTCGCCGCCGCGCTCACGCAACAAGACGATCGGCTGGTTCGTCGGGAGCTCGACGCGCACCCCGGTGAGTTCCATCTCGATCATCGTCTTCCGAGCGTAACCGCGGGTCCCAGCACGGGCAACCGGCCGAAGGGTCGTCAGGCGCGCGTGGGCGCTCCGGCCCCGGCGGCCGCTCAGACGGCGGCGAACCTCGGTGCGAGGATGGCCGGGTCGCTCTTCAACGCCTCGAGGTCGTCGACCTGCAGGATGTCGGGGAGGTTGCGGTAGCGCTCTCGGAAGTCGAGGCCGTAGCCGACCACGAACCGGTCGGGGCATTCGAATCCCACGTACCGAGGGGTGATCGGCACGATGCGACGGACCGACTTGTCCAGCAAGGCGCAGACCTCCAGGGATGCCGGCTCGCGTGCGCGCAGGACCCCGAGGAGGTATCGGAGCGTGAGGCCCGTGTCGACGATGTCCTCGACCAGGATCACATCGCGGCCGGCGAGATCGATGTCGACGTCGAGGAGGATCTGCACCCGTCCGAGGGATTCCTCGGCGTCGCCGTACCGGCTGATCGCCATGAAGTGCGGCTCGAGCGCCAGCGGGGTCGCACGCATCAGATCCGCGAGGAACACCGCTCCGCCCTTGAGGACCGTGATCAGCACGGGCTCACGCCCCACGTAGTCCCCGGCGATCGTGCGGCCGATCTCCTGCACCCGGCGGCGGATGTCCCCACGCCCGACCAGGACGCTCGCGACCTCCGTCATGACGGGCGGAGACTAGCAGGACCCACGACGCAGCTGCGGCACCGGGCCCCTCGGTCAGGCGGAGCCGACCAGACCATCGACCGCATCGCCCAACGCCCGGCCGACCGCGTCGGCCGCCCGGAGCCACCACGGGTCGTCGCCCGCCGCCGGGGGGGGCGGGACGGCGGAGACGAGGAGCGGGCTGGACCCAAGGCTCACGCCGGGGATCGTGATCTTGAACGTGCCCACCCGCTCACCCGCCGCCGGCGGGAAGACCGCGCGCGGCGAGACGACCACCCGCTCCTGCACGTGATCGAGCCGCGCCGTGGGCACGAGCGCCGTGATCGCTCGTTGTGCCTCGACCGGCACCGTGCCCCCCCGGATCGCAACCGTACCGATCGCCTCTCCGGCGCGCACGAACGTCTCCTCCCGATACCCCTCGAAGCCGTGATCGAGCAGCATGGCCGCCTCCGAGAACGGCTCGTTCCGATCGCCGAGTACGATCGCGACCAGCCGGCGACCGTCGCGCTCCGCGGTGGCGATCAAGCAGTACCCGGCCCCGGCGGTGAACCCGGTCTTCACGCCGCTCGAGCCCGGGTAGAGCCACAGCATCGCGTTGCGGTTCTGTACCCGCCGCGGAGGTCCCTGGGGTGCGGGGATCGTCCGGAACTTCGACGACACGATGCGGGCGAATCCCTCCTCGAGGGAAGCGGCGCGCGTGAGCGCGAGCAGGTCGCGCGTGGTCGAACGGCCACGGTCGTCGAGACCGTTGGAGGAGAGGAAGACCGTGTCGTGCATGCCGAGCGCCCTGGCCCGTTCGTTCATCAGCTCGACGAAACGTCGCTCGGAGCCGCTGATGTCGATCGCGAGCGCTAGGGCGGCGTCGTTCGCCGATTGCAGCATCAGGGCGTCGAGGAGCTCGCGGACCGTGCGCCGCTCCCCCGCCCGCAGCCCGAGCGTGGACGATGCCCCGAAGTCGTCGCCGTCGAAGACGGCATCCGGCGAGACCGTGACCACGTCGTCCAGCTCTCGTCGCTGGAGCACGAGGAGGGCCGTCATCACCTTGGTGAGGCTCGCGATCGGGCGTCGGACCTCGGGGGCCTTCGCGAACATCACCTGCCCGTCGTCGAGATCGGCGAGGATCACCGCCGGGGCGTCGAGCTTCGGCGCCGCCACCGCGTCGGATGGCGTCGCCAGCGTCTGCGGGAACGGCGATGGCGAGCCTCGAGGCGGGACCGGCGTCGGCGGGGGCCACGACCGTTCCGCTGAGGCGGTCGCGAGAACGACGAGCTGGGTGGCGAGGCCGGCGACGATCGACAGCGCGACCGTCGCCCGCGCCAACCTGCGGCGTTGGCCGAGCCTCACGCGCCGCGGAGGTCCTCGCGCATGTTCGTGCGCAGCAGGGCCTGCTTGAACTTGCGGGAGGTCACGGACAGGTCGGCCAAGGTCTCGGCAGCGAGCCGCCGGGCGTCGGGGTTCTTCTGCCGGAGCCGCGGCGCCACGAGATCCTCGAAGAACTTCGCCTCCCGGTCGGCGAAGTGCTTGTACATCGTCAGGTGGCGTGGCTCGATCCCGTATCGGAAGAAGTCCTTCACGATCGACAGCACGATGTAGTCATCGCCGTCGTAGTACCGGGCCCCGTCGGGGCCGTGAGAACACACGATGCCGAACGATTCGAGCTCCTTGATGCGCTCGCGCTCGACACCGGTCGCCGCCGACATCTCCTCGATAGACATCTGCAGGCCCGTCGGCGCCTCCGCGAGCCCCTCGTCCGCGTCGGCCTCGGCCTCGGCGTCGGCACCGCCCGTGGCGCCATCCTCCCCCTCTTCGGCCTCGCCCTCGACATCCTGCTTCAGCAGCCGCTCCTTGATCACCTTCAGCGGCAGGTACTCGTCGCGCTGCATGCGCAGGATCGACTTCAGTCGGTCGACGTCGTCAACGTAGAACTTGCGGTACCCAGACGGTGTGCGCTCGGGCTCGATCAATCCCTCGGCCTCGAGGAAGCGGATCTTCGAGATCGTGATGTCGGGGAACTCGGTCTTGACGGCGACGAGGACCTCCCCGATCGACTGATAGTTGCGGGTTCCCGCCATCTGCGTCATCACTCCCCTGCCGAGAAGAACACGAGCTTGAACCGACCGACCTGCACCTCGTCTCCCGCGGCGAGCTTGGTCTCGTCGACCTGCTCGCCGTTGACGTACGTGCCGTTGAGGCTCCCGACGTCGCGTACGAACCACTCGCCGCCCGCTCGCCGTTCGAACACAGCGTGGGCTCGGGACACCGTGACGTCGTCGAGGAAGACCGACGCGTCGGGCGCCCGCCCCACCGGGGTGAGCTCGCTCTCCATGAGGAACGTCGACCCCGCGTTGGGGCCACGCTTCACCAGAACGAGAGCCTGGCCGGGGCGGAGCTCATCGTGAGGGAAGGGAAACTCATCGTGCGCCTCATCGTCTGGTTCGACCGGTGTCAGCGAGACGGTGGGGTCGTCGTGCAGTGGAGCACCACACTCCGCGCAGAAGCGGGCGTCGTCGCGATTGGGATGTCCACAGCGGGTGCAGTACAACGTCAGGTCCTCGTGCGGTTCGGCCTCCCGCCGAGGATGCAGGTCGAGCGTTCGACCCTCCCGACGGACTAGAGACCGACGTTACCGCAGGGTGAGACCACCTTCAACCGCAGTGAAGCCCAACCCTCGACCCACAACCCGCATGAGGCTCGACCACGGGTCGACCACCTGAAGTCTCGATGGGGCTCTCTCGACCGTATGGTCGGGCATCAGGCATCTCCGCCCTCGGCGAAGGAACGGTAGGCCTCCGCGTCGAGCAGACGCTCGATCGCCCCGGGATCGTCGGGCGCGATCGTCACGAGCCACCCGTCGCCGTAGGGCTGCTCGTTCACGAGCTCCGGTCGATCCTCGATCAGAGGGTTGCGCTCGAGGATCGTGCCGGCGAGCGGCGCGTAGACGTCGGAGACCGACTTCGTGGACTCGACCTCACCGAAGGGCTGGTCGCCCTCGATCCGGGCCCCGACCTCCGGCAGATCGACGTAGACCACATCGCCCAGTGCATCCTGCGCGAAGTCGGTGATACCGACCCTGACCCGCTCGCCTTCGACGCGGGCCCACTCATGTTCCTTCGTGTAGCGAAGGTCCCCCGGGAACTCCACGGTCACCCTCCTCGTCGTCGCTGGTCGGCGCCGGCTTCACACCGGCGATCGGAACGATAGTGCGCCGGCGCGGGATGCGCGCGCAGATCCGGTCATGCGGTGGAGAGCGCGCGTCGCAGGTCGATCGCGTACGCCCCGGCGGCGACGTAGTACTCGACGATGCCCAACACGTAGACGGGCCACCCGACGGCGAGTGCGGCCGCAGCGGGCCACAGGTCGAGCGTCCCCCACGACACGGCGGGGATCGCGATCATCAGCGCGAACGTCGCGACCTTCCCGATCCACCGGACATCGATGCGCTGTCCCTTCGCGGCGAGGACGGCGCCCGCGACCAGGACCGCCACGTCTCGCGCCAGGATCAACGCGCCCGCCCACAAGGGGAACGCCCCGCGCACGATCAGTGCGATCAGCCCGGCCGCGATCGCCGCACGGTCGGCCACCGGGTCGAGCACCTTCCCGAGCTCCGAGACCTGGCCCGTCCGGCGCGCGATCGTGCCGTCGACCCAATCGGTCGCCACCACGGCGCCGAAGAGCACGATCCCCCACGCTGTGGTGTCCGGATCGACGATCAGCGCCCAGAACACCGGGATCAGGGCGATGCGGAACGCCGAGATCAGGTTCGGAACCGTGAGCACCCGCGACGGGGCGGGCGGGCGATCACCGGATGCATCCATCGGTCGGGACGGCGGGACTTGAACCCGCGACCCCCGGTCCCCCAGACCGGTGCGCTACCAGACTGCGCCACGTCCCGTGCGTCGGGATTGTATCGGCTGCCCGGCCGGGGCCACCTACTAGTATGGTTAAGACTAGAGCGAGGAAACGGCCTGATGGACTCAGCGCGAACCACGGCGGCCGCCCTGTTTCCGTGGTCGGTACTTCACCCGCACAGGAACCCCCTCGAGATGGAACGCGCGCCGCAACCGGTTCTCGATGTACCGCCTGTACGCGGGATCGGGTTCGTTCGCGCCGCCGAAGACGACGAAGGACGGCGGCCCGGTGGCGACCTGGGTCGCGTAGTGCAGGGTGCCGGCGACTCGCGGGGTCGGCCGCTCGCGCTGAGCCTGCTGGATCACCTCGTTGACCTTGGAGGTCGCGACCCTCGAGGTCCATCTGGTGTGCAGGTCGAGGAGGACCGAGGGGAGACGGTGCACGCCACGTCCCGTTCGCGCCGAGGTTCGCATCACGGGCGCGGACGCGAACTGCCTGACCGTGTCGGTGAGGTCGGCGTAGGTGTCGTCCTTCTCCTCGACCAGGTCCCACTTGTTCGCCACCAGCATCAATGCACGCCCGGCATCGATCACGGCGTTCGCGATCTTCTTGTCCTCGACCGTGTAACCCTGCTCCGCGTCGATCACCAACAACGCGACGTGCGCCCGCTCGATGGCCTGCGACGCGCGCACGACGCTGAAGTACTCGACGCCACGAACCCTCGTCGATCGGCGCATGCCCGCGGTGTCGACGAATCGCACCCGGCCGTCGGGCCACTCGACCACCGCATCGACGGCGTCGCGGGTGGTGCCCGCCTCCTCGAAGACGACCGAGCGCTCCTCCCCCACCAAGCGGTTGAACAGGCTGGACTTGCCGACGTTCGGACGCCCGACGAGGGCGAACCGCGGCTCCTCCGCTGAGGTCTCGAGCTCGCGCGGTGCGTCGGGCAGCAGCTGCACGATGCGGTCGAGCAGGTCGCCTGCCGCACGACCGTGCATCCCCGAGACCGGGAAGGGGTCGCCGAGCCCGAGGGCGTGGAAGACCGATGCATCGGATTCCTCGCGATCGGTGTCGACCTTGTTCGCCACGACGAGGACAGGGACCGTGGCCCGCCGCAAGCGTCTCGCGAGCATGCCGTCCTCCTCGGTGATGCCCGCCTGGGCGTCGACCACGAGCAGGATCAGATCGGCGGCCGCGATCGCCCGATCGGCCTGAGCGCCTGCGAGCGCCTCGAGACCACCCGCGTCGTGCAGGAACCCCGCCGTGTCGACGAGCGAGAAGCGCCGGCCACGCCAGGCCGTCTCCAGGACCACGCGGTCACGGGTCACGCCGGGCATGTCGTGCGCGATCGTTTCCCGGCCGCCGAAGAGTCGGTTCACCAGGGTGGACTTCCCGACGTTCTGCCGACCGACCACGGCGATGGTGGGCACGGGTGATCCCATCGAAGGCACGGGCTCGTGGTCGGTCACGGCACCAGCTCCGGGGCCTGCTGCCGCACGACGGCGAGGGCGGCCGCGAGCGTCGCCTCCGGGTCGAGCTCGCTCGTGTCGATCACCGTCGCGCCCGGCGCCGGCTTGTGGGGTGTGGTGGCGGCGTCGCGACGATCCCGCTCGCCGAGCGCCGTCGCGACACGCTCGACGTCGCCGGCCCGTTCCGCCGCCCGTCGCTCGGCGCGCAGGTCCTGCCGCGCCTGCAGGTAGAGCTTCACCGGAGCGTCGGTGAAGACCACCGAGGCGATGTCTCGACCCTCCATCACGGCCCCGTGCCGTTCCCCCAGCTCTCGCTGCTCCTGGCGCATGTGGGCGCGGACCAGCGCGTGACTCGCAACCTTCGACACCGTGGACTCGACCTCGATGCTCGTCAGGTCGTTGGCATCGTAACCATCGACCTCGAGCTCCCCAGGGGGATCGAGGCGCACGGTGAACCTCAAGTCCCGTGTGAGCGCGAGCAACGCTCGATCGTCGGTGTCGGCGACGCCCCTCCGGAGGGCCGCCGCGGCCAGAGCCCGATACATCACCCCCGTGTTCACGTACGGCAGCCCGAGCGACCTCGCGAGGGCCCTCGCGAGCGTGCTCTTGCCGCTGCCGGCGGCGCCGTCGATCGCGACGACCCGGGGCGGCGTCATGGGCCACCCACCGGCTCGATCGACGCGCCGAGACCAGCGAGCGTTCGCGTGAACCCCGGGAAGGACACCTCCGCGCTCTCCATCCCCTCGACCTCGACGGAGCCCCGAGCCCTCAGCGCGGACACCGCGAACGCCATCGCCATGCGATGATCGCCATGAGCCCGTGCGCGACCGCCCGCCAGCCCCCCTCCCGCCACGATGAGGTCCTCGCCCTCGGACGCCGCGAGGCCACCGAGGTCGCGTATCCCACGGGCGATGCCCTCGAGACGATCGGACTCCTTCACCTTGAGCTCACCGGCGCCGAGGAAGCGCGACTCCGACCCAGCATGCGATGCGAGCAGCGCCAGCACGGGCACCTCGTCGATCACGAGGGGGAGCTCGTCGGCCTCGACCCTCACGGGACGGATGCCGGTGCCCACCAACACCTCGATGTCGCCGACGGGTTCACGCAGCTCCTCCCGTCGGATGGTCACGTCCGTACGCACCCCCATGCGGGCCATCACATCGAGGAACCGGGTCCGTGTGGGGTTCAGTCCGACGTCGACGATCGTGAGCGCCGATCCCGTCGCGGCAGCGGCGGCGACGAGGAAGGCTGCCGACGACGGGTCGCCCGGCACCCTCGCCGAGAACCCCTCATGTTGGAACCGTCGGACGGCGACACCCTTACCGGTCTCGATCGGGGCCCCGAGCGCGAGCAGAGCTCGTTCCGTGTGATCACGGGTCTGTGCAGGCTCGTGCACGACCGTTCGCCCGTCGGCGTCGAGGCCGGCCAGCAACACGGCGCTCTTGACCTGGGCGCTGGGATGCGGCATCGCGAGCTCGATCCCCTGCAACGACCCGCCGAGCACCTCGACCGGCGCATGCCCGCTCGTGGTTTCGATCTCGGCACCCATCGCCCGCAGCGGCACCGCAACCCGCTCCATCGGACGGCCGCTCAGGCTTGGATCGCCCAGGAGCTCGCAACGGAACCGCCCCGACGCCACGAGGCCCATCAACAGCCGCATGGCCGTCCCGGAGTTGCCGCAATCCAGCGCGGTCGCCGGCTCGACCAGTCCGGCGCGCCCCTCACCCTCGACCTCAAGTGGCGCCGATCGACCCGACACGGCCTCACTCTCGACCCTCACGTTCCACGTGGAACCGTGACCCTCGGCGGAGCCCGGATCGTTCGTGGCCCACGCGTGGAGTGAAGGTCGAGCCTTGCCCGTGATCAGGGCTAGGCACGAAGCGGTCGAGCGAACGTCGAGTGAAGTGGGAACCTCAAGCAGACTGCTAGGTCCGCGCCCGGTCGCTGCCAGGATCAGCCATCGGTGCGCGATCGACTTGTCGCCGGGAACTTGCGTGATCCCCCGGAGGGAGGCACCCGGCTCGACCCGAACCCGCATCGACGGATCCTCAGGCGAGCCTGATCGGGTCGAGGCCGACGTTGTCGAGCACATGACTCGCGCGATCGACCGCGTCGGCCGCCACCGTGAGGTGCACCGTGCCCCGGCCACCCTCGGGCGAGTGCACGATCTGGAGATCCTCGATGTTCACCTCGCCACCGCCCAACACGGCGGTCAGGTCGGCGAGCGCGCCCGGCCGATCCGGCACCTCGATCTGCAGCACGGCGACCCCCGCCCGCACGGTGGGCTTCGTGGCGAGCCGCAGTCGCGCGCGCTTGGCCTCGCCGAACGTCTCCTCGACGTCACCGCCGCGGCCCCCCACGATCTCGTCGCGTAGGCGCACGAGACGCTCGATGTACAGATCGATCGCTTCCCCGATCGCGCCCTGGTTCGCGAGCAGGATGTCGCTCCACAGGGCCGGATTCGATGCCGCGAGGCGGGTCAGGTCGCGGAACCCACCGGCCGCGAGCAGCAGGATCTCCGGTTCCCCCGCTTCCTCGGTCGCCGCCAGGCTCATCAGTGCGGTCGACGCGACCTGTGGCAGGTGGCTCACGAAGGCCACCAGGCGATCGTGTCGCTCGGGGTCGAGGCGGACCGGCCTGGCTCCCAACGAGGCGGTCCACGCCTCCAGCGCGTCGACCGCTTCGGGGTCGCTCGCCTCGTGGGGGGTGATCGCCCAGACGATGGCGTCCAAGACCGAGGCCGAGGCGTGTTCGGGTCCCGAGCGTTCGCTCCCCCCCATCGGATGCCCCGGGACGAAGCGACGAAGGGAGTCCTCGGGCGCCTCGGCGACGACATCGCGCACGAGCGCCGTCTTCACGCTGCCGACGTCGGTCACGATCGCGTCGGGGGCTGCCTCGAGGCACGCTGCGACGAGGGAGGCGACTGTGGGGATCGGGGTCGCGACGACGACGATCCAGGCCTCGGCGACCGCATCCTCGACCGACCCGGCGGCCCGGAACTTCGCGAGCGCGGCGGCCCGTGCGGTCACGGACGCGTCGGCGTCCCACCCGGTGACCACCGCACCGGCGCGAGCGGCGGCGAGGGCGACCGACGTGCCGATCAGCCCCGTGCCGACGACGGCGACCCGATCACCCGAGGTCATCACGCAGCGACTCGGCCCCGTCGAGGTAGACCGGACGCACCTCGGCCGGCGACCGCTCCGTGTGCAGGTGCATCAGCACGCGCACCACGAGCGGCATCGATCCGACCACGGGGATCTCGCGCGCGCACATCAACGGAACCGCCCCCAGCCCCATACGGCGCACGGCCTCGGCCGGGAAAACCGAGGCGATGTCGTCGGTCACCGTGAACAGCATGCTGATCAGGTCGTCACCTGCCGCCGTGTTGGCTTCCAGCAGCGCCCGCACGAGGCGCTCGGTGGCATCCAGCACGCATGACGGCGAATCCTCGGTCACCTTGATGGCCCCGCGGACCGCACGCACCGTCATCGTGTGTCGCCTCTCGCCCGAGCCCGCCGGTCGGCGGACGTCCACAGGCTACCGCCCGGCGACGGCGGCGAGCGCCTGGACCTCGCCACGGTCGAGCGGTCGCAACGCACCCGGCTCGAGGCCGTCGAGCCGTATCGGACCGACGCGCAGGCGCACGAGCCGCGTGACCGGGAGCCCGACGGCAGCGAGCAGACGACGCACCTCGCGCTTGCGTCCCTCGGTCATCACGAGCCGGACCGCGCCGCGACCCTTCGAGGTCGCGACGATGCGGGCGCGCACGGCGCGGGCGAGCCCGTCGTCGAGCTCGACGCCCGATCGCACGCGGGCGAGCTGCTTGGCGGTCGGCGCTCCCTCGACCTCGGCCAGGTACTCCTTCTCCACGCCGTGGCTCGGATGCATCAGCCGGTTCGCGAGATCGCCGTCGTTCGTGAGCAGCAGCAGGCCCTCGGAGTCGCGGTCGAGGCGACCGACCGGGAACACCCTCGGACCTTCGGAGGGCAGGTAGGCCCGGATGTCGGGGCGCCCCTGCGGATCGCGCATCGTGGTCACGACCCCCGGAGGCTTGTGCAGGGCGAAGTAGCGAACGTTGGGGTCGAGGTTGACCTCGACGTCGTCGACCCGCACCCCCGCGGAGTCCGGCTCGACCTTGTCGCCCAGGGTGGCGACCAGACCGTCGACCGTCACCCTCCCCTCGATGATCAGCTGCTCACACGCTCGGCGCGACCCGAACCCGGCACGCGCCAGCGCTCGCTGCAGTCGTTCCTCGGCCATCGCTCAGCCAGCAGGGAGTGGGCCAGGGGCCGCGTCGGAGCCCGCGCCGCCCTCGCTCGCCTCGTCGTCGGGCTCGGGCTCATCGGTCACCGCATCGGCGAGGGTGTCCTCCTCGGAGGAAGGGTCGAGCAGGGGCGCGAGCGAGGGAAGCGACGCGAGCGAGGGAAGGCCGAGGCGCTCCAGGAACCCCGGCGTCGTCGCGTAGAGCAGCGGTCGCCCCGGGGCCTCGTCACGCCCGGCTTCTTCGATCAGGCCGCGGTCGGCGAGCGCCCGCAGCACGCCGTCGGAGTTCACCCCCCTGATGCCGCTCACCTGGTGACGGGTGACCGGCTGCTTGTACGCCACGATCGCCAGGGTCTCGAGCGCGGCCTTCGTGAGTCGTGCCTGGCGTGAGGAGAGCACGAACTGCTCGACCACCGGGGCCGAGTCGGGGTGCGTGTACAACCGCCACCCGCCGGCGACGTGACGCAGCACGAGGCCGGATCCTCGCTCCTCGAGGTCGCGCTGGAGCCGGTCGCACAGCGCCTCGGCCTCCCGGCGATCGACCTCGAGCGCCTGGGCGAGCACCGAGACCGTGAGCGGTTCGTCGGACACGAAGAACAGGGCCTCGAGGGCGCGGGTCTCATGACCCCGTGTCTCCTCTGCAGCGTCGCGATCGCTCATCGAACCCTCGACCTCAACCCGTCCACGCGACCTCGATTTCACCGAAGGTCTCGGCTTGTGCGAGCTCGACCTTTCCTTCACGGTACAGCTCGAGGATGGCCAGGAATCGCACCACCACGTGGATCCGCTCGTCACAGTCGGCCACCAGGTCTCGGAACGTCGCCCCGCGTCCGATATCCGTGATCCGCTCCTCCAGTGTGGTCATCGCCTCAGCCACCGTGTATCGCACCGGCGTCACGTGGGAGAGATCGAGGGTCGGCGGTGGCCGGAGCAGCGCAGCCGCCATCGTCGCCAGTTGCTCCGGTCGAAGATGCGTCATCGGGTCGGGGTACAGGTGCGAGAACTCCGGTCCGGGTCCAACGTCGCGCGCGAAGTACCCGGCCTCGTCCTCGAGCCGGCGCGCGATCTCGAGGGCGACCTTGCGAAACGCGGCGAGCTCGAGCGATCGCGCGTAGGCGAGGTCGGGCGACCTGCCCAACAGATCCTCATCGTCGAGTTCCGTGTGCTTCGGGGTGAGACGCGACACCTTCAGCTCCAGCAGCACGGCGCAGATCGCGAGGAACCACGTGGCCTCCTCGAGGTTCCAGCCGTCGGCGTCCTTCGTGTGTGCGAGGTAGCGATCGGTCACCGTGGCGACCGCGATGTCGCAGACGTCGACCTTCTGCTCGAGGATCAGCTCCGCGAGCAAGCGGAAAGGACCCGTGAAGACCGGCAGCTCGACGACGAACGAGGTCGACGTCGTGGGGGCCGGGGCGGCAGCATCGCTCATCGCATCTTCCTCGGATCGTTCACGATAGATGCATCGCCTCTCGCACCGACGCGAGCGTCTCACGCACGACCGGGCGCACCTGCTCGGCGCCTTCGGCGAGCACCCGCTCGACGAGGCCGGGCTCGGCAGCGAGCTCGGAGCGGCGTTCCCGATAGGGCCGGAAGAACTCGATCAGGTGGTCGGCCAAGATCGTCTTGCAGTCGACGCACCCGAGCTCGCCCGAGCGGCACCCCGCTTCGATCTCGTCGATCCGTTCGGACGAGAACTTCCGCTGCAGCGCGAAGATCGGGCAGATCTCGGGGCGCCCCGGATCCCCGCGACGCACCTTCTTGGGATCGGTGATGAACGAGCGCACGCTCGCCCGGATCGCGTCCTCCTCGTCGCGCACCCAGATCGCGTTGTCGAGTGACTTCGACATCTTCCGCCCGTCCGAACCAGGGATCAGCGGCGTCTCGGACAGCAGCGGCTGTGGCTCGACGAGCACCTCGCCGTAGAGGCGGTTGAAGCGGCGCACGATCTCCCGACTGACCTCAAGGTGGGCGACCTGGTCCTCCCCCACCGGCACGAGGGCTCCTCGCACGATCGCGATGTCGGCCGTCTGCAGCACCGGATAGCCGAGCAGTCCGTAGTTCGCGACGTCGCGCTCGGCCATGTCGCGCAGACGCTCCTTGAACGACGGCACGCGCTCGAGCCAGCCGAGCGGCGTGATCGTGCCGAGCAGCAGCGCCAGCTCTGCGACCTCGGGGAGGTCGGATTGACGGTAGACCGTCGCTCGTTCCGGATCGATGCCGGCCGCGAGCCAGTCGAGCGCGAGCTCGTGCACGAACCCCGGCAGCTCGTCGGTGCGGTCGTAGTGGGTGTTCAGCATGTGCCAGTCGGCGAGGAAGAAGAAGCACTCGCGCGACGGGTCGGACTGCAGGGCGAGCATGTTCTCGATGTTCCCGGCCCAGTGCCCGACGTGGAGCGGTCCGGTTGGCCGATAGCCGGTGAGCACGCGCGAGCGCGTGGGGGGCTGCGTCGAGGTGGCGACGGGCTGGTCGATGCGGGGGATGATAGCGCGGGCATGCCCCCGAACCGTCGAGGTGCTGCGGAGCACGTCGTCGGGCCGTCAGCCGAGTTGCATGACCGCCCGGCAGGTGAGATCGGTCGCCGCGTCACAGATCGCGCTCGTGATCGTCGTGAGGAACCCGAGCACGAGCGTGGAGAAGACGAACAGGGTGACCAGCACGAACAGCGGGAGGTACTTGTCGGCATTGCGGTACACCTCGCGCGCCTGCGGCGGCAGGAGCAGCCCCACGATGCGGGCGCCGTCGAGGCCCGGGATCGGCAGCAGGTGGAACACGAGCAGGGCGGCGTTCGTGAACGCGAAGACCACCAGCGCGCGGGCGAACTCGAGCGGCAATCCGCCGACGCGGACCGCGAGGCCCGCGAGGACCGTCAGCGCCAGATTCGCGACCGGTCCCGCGAGCGACACGAAGACCTGATCACGGGTCCGCCGCAGGTAGCTCGGGTCGACGGGCGCCGGCTTGCCGTACGCCGCGGGGATCACGAGCACCTGAACGGTCCAGAGCACCGCGATCAACGAGGGGACGAGCCCGCTTCCGAACGGCTCGAACCACGCCTTCGGGTTGAGGGTCAGGCGGCCCCAGAGGCGTGGCGTGGGATCGTGCAGCGTCGCCGCGGTGAGCGCCCTGGCGTACTCGCGTACGGACATGCCGATCGCGAGGGAGACCAGCATGAACACCGCGAGGCGGATGCCGAGAGCGGTGAAGTTGCCCATGTCGTCGTCTCCTTACTCGAGCCAGGTATGCACCAGCGGCGGCGGCTGCACCGTGCCCTCGCGCATCACGAGCGCGTCGAGGACACGCCGAGCAGCCTCGCGCGCGTCGTCGTCGTCGCGCGCATGCACCTCACCGATCGGCTCTCCGACATCGAGACGATCGCCGATCTTGCAGCGCACCACGATACCCACGGACGGGTCGATCGGGTCGCCCTTGTGCATGCGTCCGGCTCCCAGCGCCCCGCTCGCCAGGCCGATGTCCTCGGTCGCCATCCGGGCGAGCGTGCCGGCGCGGTCGGCCTCGATCGACATCACGACCGGCGCCCGAGGCAGCACGCCGACGGGGTCG
Organism: Actinomycetota bacterium; assembly: GCA_041287635.1. GTDB lineage: Bacteria > Actinomycetota > UBA4738 > UBA4738 > HRBIN12 > JAOUEA01. The sequence continues at coordinate 53,334 of JBGGNG010000047.1, forward strand.
TCGACCACCCGCGGATCGCCTCCCTGCGCCTCGATCATGGCCCGGAAGCGCTCGAGCGCCGAACCGTCGTCGAGGGCTCGCTCCGCCTCCCTCGCCGCGGCGTCGAGATCGCGACCGGAGGTCACCGAGAGGCCTCGCGCCGCAAACGCCACCGCGAGCTCACGCAGACGGCCTCGATGCACTCCCGTCAACACCTCGACCGCCTCCACGACGTCGAGCGCGTTCCCGACGGCGTCCCCGAGGGGCTGCTCCATGTCGGTGACCGCGACCCGAGCCTGCCGCCCCCACCCACGTGAAAGCCCCAGGCACGCCTCGGCGAGCGCCTCGGCGTCCTCCGGCGACTTCATGAACGCGCCCGCGCCCGCCTTCACGTCGAGCAGGATCAGGTCGGTCTCCACGGCCAGCTTCTTCGACATCACGCTCGCCGCGATCAGCGGGATCGACGGCACGGTGGCCGTGGCATCGCGCAGCGCGTACAGCCTGCCGTCGGCCGGCACGAGCCGCGGAGACTGGGCCGCCACGGCGCACCCGACCTCGCGCACCTGGCGGGTCATCGCCTCCGGCTCGAGGTCGGTGCGCAGCCCCGGGATCGACTCCAGCTTGTCCAGCGTGCCACCTGTGTGTCCGAGCCCTCGGCCCGAGAGCTTGGCGACCGCCAGGCCGAGGGCCGCCGCGAGCGGAGCGAAGACGAGGGTCACCCCATCGGCGACACCGCCGGTCGAATGCTTGTCCACGGTCGGGCGATCGAGGCCGACGAAGCGCACGGTGTCACCCGAGGCGATGAGCGCCCGGGTCAGGGCGAGCGTCTCCGCCCCGTCCATGCCGCGCAGCAAGCACGCCATCAGGAAGGCCGATGCCAGCGCATCCTCGATCTCTCCCCGTGTGTAACCCTCGATGAACGCCTCGACCTCCTCGGCAGCAAGGGTGTGCCCGTCTCGCTTCGAGGCGACGATCTGTCGAGGATCGCTCACGGTCACGGGGTTCCTACACCTCCCCTGCAGTAGCTCTCGAGCTCACCCTCCACTTGACATCACTTCCGACTGAGAGCTGAACCCCAATCGATCCATGAAGCTGGATCCGACCAGACCCTCGACCTGCACTCCGAGGAGAGATGCGACGGTGACGCCGAGATCGCCGAAGCCGTCGCGGATGCCGATCTCGTACGGACCCGCGGCCAGACCCGCGGCGAGCAAGGGGGTCCGTTCCCGGGAATGGTCGGTCGGTGGTGTCGTGGGGTCGCAGCCGTGGTCACCCGTGATCAGCATCACGCCGCCGTACAGCGCCTCGATGAGTTCGGGGACCCGACGGTCGAACGCCTCAATCGCCGCGGCATACCCGACCGGATCGTTCCGGTGGCCGTACTTCGAATCGAAGTCCACGAGGTTCGTGAACACGAACGCCGGCCCGGGGCGCTGCAGGTACTCGACGGTGAGGTCTACGCCGTGATCGTTCGAGTCCGAGTACCGCGCCTCGGTGATGCCATGACGGTCGAAGATGTCCTGGATCTTGCCGACGCCGTAGACGGGTACAGTCGCCGACTGGAGCGCGTCGAGCACGGTGGGACCGGGCGGCGGCACGGAGAGGTCGCGTCGCTCGGGGCTGCGGACGAACGCCCCCGGTTCACCCTCGAACGGCCGAGCGATGACCCGGCCGACGCGATGCGGGGGCACCAGCAACTCTCTCGCGACGCGGCACCACTCGTAGAGACGATCGAGGGGCACCACGGCCTTGTGGCACGCGATCTGGAAGACGGAATCGCCGCTCGTGTACACGATCGGGTCGCCGGTGGCCAGATGCGCCTCGCCGAGCCTGGCGATGATCTCCGTACCCGAGGCAGGCTCGTTACCCAGGATCTGATGGCCGATCGCTCGCTCGAACGGCTCCACGATGTCGGCGGGGAACCCGTCGGGGTACAGGGGAAAGGGTTCGTCGAGCCGGATCCCCATCATCTCCCAGTGCCCGGTCGTCGTGTCCTTGCCGGCCGAGCGTTCGACGGCCCATCCATGACCCGTACTTGTCCCGGCGCGTGGCTCGATCCCTTCGATGCTAGTGAGCAGGCCGAGGCCGAGCGACTCGAGGGCCGGCGCGTGGATGCCACCGACCGCGCGCGAGGTGTTCCCGAGGGTATCGGAGCCCTCGTCGCCGTAGGCAGCCGCGTCGGGCGCCCCGCCGACCCCCCAGGAGTCGCACACGAGGACCAACACCCTCGGCACGAGCGCGATGCTCCCTCTCCCTTGGTCGCGCGGGCCGTTCACGCGCCGATCCCATCCTGCTTGCAGTCGATGCACAGCATCGCCCATGGGAGCGCCTCGAGGCGCTCCGGGGCGATCTCGCGGTCACAACGCTCGCATCGGCCGTACGAGCCGGCATCCATCTTGGCGAGCGCCCGGTCGACGTCGCGCAGGTTCGAGCGCAGCGCCCGTGCCACCGAGATCAGGTGCGAGCGCTCCTCGGTGTTGTGGGAACGATCGGCGAACCCGGCGTCGTCCACGAACGTCACCTCGTCGGAATCCGGATCGGCGCCGAGGGCCACGATCTCCTCGCGCAGGTGCACGCGCTGGTCCTCGAGCGTCAACCGCAGCGACGCGGCGGTGGACTCATCCATCGTGTGCCTCCTGACCGTGAGCGATCGCGTCGCTCGAGCGTGTTGCCGCGGCGGGCGGTCGCCGCGCTCGAGGGTGGGACGTGTAGTAGACCTCACGCAGGTGCTCCCGGGTGACCAGCGTGTAGATCTGGGTCGTCGCCACGCTCGCATGCCCCAGCAGCTCTTGCACGACCCGCACATCGGCCCCCCCTTCGAGCAGGTGCGTCGCGAACGAGTGCCGCAGGGTATGCAACGAGACGTGCCGGTCGATGCCGGCCGCCCTCGCGGCCGCTCGCACCATGCGGTCACAGCTCTGACGCGACAGACGCCCGCCTCGCTGGTTCAGGAACAGCGCCCCTCTCGCCCGGCCGGATACGAACGCCGGGCGAGTCGTGGTGAGATAGGCCCCCACGGCCTCCCGACCGTATCGCCCGACGGGAACCTCCCGTTCCTTCCCCCCCTTGCCGAGCACCCGCACGGCGCCCTCCTCGAGATCCACGTCGTCGACGTCGAGCCCCGTGAGCTCGGAGACGCGCAGCCCCGAGCCGTAGAGGAGCTCCAGGATCGCTCGGTCTCGACGCCCTGCCGGGGTCGCCGGATCGGGCGCCGCCAGGAGCCGCTGGATCTCGTCCACGGTGAGCGGGTGCGGCAACGAACGGGGCAGCTTCGGCTGGGCGACCCCGATCGCCGGATCTCGATCGGTCACCCCCTCACGCACCAAGAACCGGTGGAACGATCGCACCGACGACAGGGCGCGGGCCACCGACGTCGCCCGGTACGGCCGTTCGTCGTCGCCGTGCGTACTCGCGCTGATCGACGCGAGGAAGGACCGCACGATGGCCTCGTCGACCTCGGCCGGCTCGAGGACGTCTCGCGAGGCGAGGAAGCCCCCGTATCGAGCGAGGTCGCGACGGTAGGCGGCGATCGTGTGCTCCGAGAGGCCCCGCTCCACCGTCAGATGATCGAGGTAGCGGACGACCTCGGTCTCGATCGACGTGGTCATGGCCCTCCCCGGCTCACCACCGGGATCTCCTAGCCTGCCCCGCCGCCGATTTGCTGCGCGATCGGCGCCACGTCGAGGCCGTGAGCGGCCCCGACCCCTTCGTTCGTGATCGTTCCCGCGACGACGTTCACCCCGAGGGCGAGGGCCGGGTCCGCCCGCACCGCCTCGTCGATCCCGTGGTCCGCGATCGCGACGACGTAGGGCAGCGTGGCGTTCGTGAGGGCGTACGTCGACGTCCGCGGCACGGCCCCCGGCATGTTCCCGACGCAGTAGTGCACGACCTCGTCGACGACGAACGTCGGATCGGAGTGCGTCGTGACGTGCGAGGTCTCGAAACACCCGCCTTGGTCGATCGAGATGTCGACCAGCACCGACCCGGGGTGCATCGCCGACACCGTCTCGGCGGTGACGAGATGAGGCGCCCTCGCTCCGGGAACGAGCACCGCACCGATGACCATGTCGGCGCCGACCACGAGTCGCTCGACGGCGAGAGCGGAGCTCATCACGGTCTGGATACGCCCGTGCCAGACCCGGTCGATGTCGCGGAGCCGGTCGACGTTGCGATCCACGACGGTGACCTCGGCCTCCATGCCTGCGGCGATCTGCGCGGCGTTCGCCCCCGCCATCCCGGCACCGAGCACGACCACCCTTGCGGGGGCCACGCCCGATGCGCCGCCCATCAGCACGCCCCGCCCGCCCCGAGGCCGCTCGAGGAACGCTGCACCCTCCTGAGGGGCCATGCGACCCGCGATCTCCGACATCGGCGCGAGCAACGGTAGCCTGCCGTCGTCGGTCTGAACCGTCTCGTAGGCCACCGAGGTCACGTTCCGCTCGGCGAGGAACCTCGTCAGCCGCTCGTCGGCCGCCAGGTGCAGGTAGGTGAACAGCACCTGCCCGGGGCGGAACCGCTCGTACTCCTCGGGCCGCGGCTCCTTCACCTTCACGATCAGCTCGGCCTCGGCGAACACCGCGTCGGCGTCCGCCACGATCTCGGCGCCCGCGACCTCGTAGTGCTCGTCCGCGATCGCGGACCCCAGGCCGGCGGACGCCTCGACGAAGACGCGGTGCCCGGCCCGCACGAGCTCGCGAACCCCCTCGGGCGTCGCCGCCACGCGGTATTCGCTGTCCTTGACCTCTTTCGGGATCCCGACGTGCACGCGAGGTGCCTCCTCATCCTCAGCCCGCCCGGCGCCCGCCCAGACATCCGCCGCCGTCCGTTCCGACGCAAGCGTACTGAACCAGGCTCAGGAACGCGCCGTCTCGCCCGGGGGCAGGGGCGGGCGCCCGGCCGCCATCAACAGCGCGACGGCGGTCTTGGCGTCGCGGACCCGGCCCGACCGGGCGGCGTCGACCATGCGCTGGAAGGGTTCGAGCCGCAGCTCGATCCCCGGCTCGACCGGCCCCGACGGCTCGGCCTCGGTGCGCGCCCAGAACAGGTGCACGTACTCGTCGCTCGACCCAACCGTCGGGTAGATGCCGCCGAGGAACTCGATCGCCGTATGACGGTAGCCGGTCTCCTCGTAGAGCTCCCGGGCCGCGGCGCTCACGGCGTCCTCCCCGTCGACGTCCAGGATGCCGGCCGGGACCTCGGTCATCGCCTGGCGGACCGCGGGCCGGAACTGCCGCACGAGCACCACGCGATCGTCGGGGGTCAGCGGCAACACCGCGGTGGCGTCGTGACGGCGAACGACCTCCCAGGCACCCATCTCGGACCATTCCTCGACGTCGACCCTCACGAACGCTCCCTGGAACGCGGTCCGTGCGGTGAGCGGCTCGGGCACCGCGCGCTCTATCCCGTGGTCGATAACGAGCGCTCGACGCGCGAGCGGCGGAAGGTCTGGGCGGCGCCGACGAAGTCGCGGAAGAGTGGGTGCGGCTTCGTGGGTCGCGACCGAAGCTCGGGGTGGAACTGCCCCGCCACGAAGAAAGGGTGATCGGGCAGTTCGATGATCTCCGTCAGTCGGCCGTTGTGGGAGTTGCCCGAGAGCACGAGCCCGTGGGCTTCCAGCTGCTCGTGGTAGGCGGGATTGACCTCCCATCGATGGCGGTGCCGCTCGTACACGACCGGCTCGCCGTAGGCCTCGGCGGCCCTCGTGCCCGGCACGAGGTGGCACGGCTGGGCGCCGAGCCGCATCGACCCGCCCAGATCGGTGACGTCCTTCTGCTCCGGCAGCAGGTCGATCACGGCGTGTGGGGTGGCGGGGTCGAACTCGCTCGAGTTCGCGCCCTCGAGGCCGATCACGTTGCGGGCGTACTCGATCACGGCGCACTGCAGACCCAGGCAGATGCCGAGGAAGGGCACCCCGCGCTCTCGCGCGTACCGCACGGCTGCCACCTTGCCCTCGACGCCGCGGATGCCGAACCCCCCGGGGATCAGCACACCGTCGGCGTCTCGCAACGCCTCCTCGGTCGCCCCACCCCCGAGGTCGTCGGAGGCGACCCACCTGATCTGCACGTCGGCGCCGTGGTGGAACCCGCCGTGGTAGAGCGCCTCCATCACCGAGAGGTACGCATCACGCAGGGTGACGTACTTGCCCACGACGGCGATGGTGGTGGGCTCGCTCGCAGCGTGGATGCGATCGACGAGGCCCTCCCACTCGGTGAGATCGGGCTCGGTGTCGACGCGCAGGTGGTTCGCCAGCTCCACGTCGAGACCCTCCCGATGCAGCACGAGCGGCACCTCGTAGATCGAGGCCGCATCGGGGGCGCTGATCACGCCGCTGATCGGCACGTCGCACAACAGGGAGATCTTCTCCTTCAGGTTGCGCCCGATCGGGCGATCGGACCGGGCGACGATCGCGTCGGGCTGGATACCGAGCGCCCGCAGCTCCTTCACGGAGTGCTGCGTCGGCTTGGTCTTCAGCTCTCCGCTGGGGCCGATGAACGGCATCAAGGAGACGTGCACGAACGCGCAGTGGTCGCGGCCGATCTCGTTGCGCAGCTGTCGGATCGCCTCGAGGAACGGCAGCGACTCGATATCGCCCACCGTGCCGCCGATCTCGACGATCACCAGGTCTGCGGCCTCGGTCTCGCCGAGCGCTCGCACCCGCTCCTTGATCTCGTCGGTGATGTGCGGGATCACCTGCACGGTCTTGCCCAGGTAGTCGCCGCGACGCTCCTTCGCGATCACGCTCGAGTAGACCGCCCCGGTCGTGAAGTTCGAACCACGGTGCAGGTCGGCGTCGAGGAACCGCTCGTAGTGACCGAGATCGAGGTCGGTCTCGGCTCCGTCGTCGAGCACGAAGACCTCGCCGTGCTCGAACGGATTCATCGTGCCGGGATCGACGTTGACGTAGGGGTCGAGCTTCTGGATGACCACCTTCAGGCCGCGGGCCTTGAAGAGTCTTCCGAGGGAGGCGGAGGTGATGCCCTTCCCCAGTCCGGAGGCCACTCCCCCCGTGACGAAGATGTACTTGGGCTGCTCCCTCACCACGGAACCCGACTCTAGCAGAGGGTTCCGACGCTCCGAGCCACTTCGAGCGGAAACATCGCGACGGGTCGCACGGGCTAGGCGGTCGCCTTCATCTTCTCGGCTTCCGACAGCAGCTCCTCGGCGTGGGAGACCGCGCTGGAGCTGTCGTCGAGACCGGCGAGCATCCTCGACAGCTCGCGCACGCGTTCGCCGTCGTCGAGCACCTCGACCGCGGCGGTTCCGAGCTCCTTGGTCACCCGGACGTGACGATCGGCGAAGCAGGCGATCTGCGGCAGGTGCGTCACGACGAGCACCTGTCGGTCCCGCGCCAGGCGCGCGAGGCGCCGGCCGACGGCGAGGCCAGCCCTGCCGCCGATGCCGGCGTCGACCTCGTCGAAGACGAGCGTCGGCACGTCGTCGATGTCGGCGAGCACGCTGCGGCACGCGAGCATCGTGCGTGAGAGTTCCCCACCCGAGGCGCCCTTGGCCAGGGGCATCGGCGACACTTCGGGGCCGCCGGCGAACAGCAGCTCGACCCGCTCGGCCCCTGCCCGCCCGGGGGCCGCGAGGGGCACGAGGGCGACCTGCACGATCGCGCCGGGCATGCCCAGCTCCTCGAGCTCGCACCGGATCGCCTCGGACAACCGCCGAGCCGCACCGGCCCTTCCCGACGTCACGACCGCCGAACGCGCCTGCACCGGCTCGACGAGATCGCGAACCTCCCGATCGAGTTCCGCGAGCCTCTCGTCGGCGCCCGCGAGCTCCGCCAATCGCCCCGACGCCTCGTCCATGAACGCCAGCACGTCGGCGTCGGTCTCACCATATTTGCGCTGCAGCGCTTTCAACGCGGCAACCCGTTCGCGCACCTGCTGCAGCCGCGCAGGGTCGGGCGCGAGTGACTCCCGATACGACCGCACGTCGCGGGCGAGCTCCGCGACCTCGATCGCCAGGGCTGCGCCCCTCGCCGCGAGCTCACTGGCTTCCGTGTCGAGCGCACCGGCCTCGTCGAGAGCGCGCGCGGCGATGCGCAGCTCGTCGGCCGCCCCGTCGTCCCCGCCGAGCGCCGCCTCGGCCGCTCCCCCGACCTCGAGCAGGCGCTCGACATGACCGAGCCGCGCCTCCTCGGCACCCAGACGCTCGGACTCGTCGACCTCGGGCGATACCGCGTCGATCTCGCGGACCTGATACGCGAGGAGGTCGAGCTCACGCTCACGGTCACGCGCCGCCACCCGGAGACGTTCCAGAGCGGCCGTGGCCGACCGCAGCGCCTCGAAGGCCTCCCGGTACGTGGCGACCGCGACTAGGTGCTCGTCTCCCGCGAACCGATCCAGGAACGCGGTCTGCACCGCCGGCTCGAGGAGCCGCTGGGACTGGTGCTGGCCGTGCACCTCGACGAGCTCGGCGCCGAGCGCCGACAGCGCCGATGCGGTCGCGATCTGACCGCCGATCCGCGAGGACCCCTTGCCGTCAGCCGGCACGGACCGTGCGAGCAGCACGTCGCCCTCCTCGGCCCAGGCATCGAGCGAGGACTTCGCGTCGCCTGAAGCCGCGCTCACGTCGAACAACGCCTGAACCCGCGCGGCGACGGCGCCGTCGCGCACGAGCGAGGCCGACGCGCGCGCGCCGAGCGCGAGGGCGAGGCCGACCGTGATCATCGTCTTGCCGGCCCCGGTCTCCCCGGTCAAGACGTTCAGGCCGGGGTGCAGCGGCAGGTCGAGGTCGTCGATGACCCCCAGCCCCGAGATGTGGAGCTCGCGCAACACGGGCGCATCCTACGGCCGGGCGCCGACATCGTCGGCGTCGGGCTCGCCGGGGCGCTCGCCTTCCGCGCCCGGCAGCCCGAACTTCTCGCGAACGAGGGAGAGGAACTCCGGCGCGTCGTCGCGCCGCACGAGGCGGGCGGCGCGACCGGACGCGCGGATCCGCACGATCGAGCCCACCGGCAGCTCGATGCTCCGACGCCCGTCGGCAGAGAGCACCCCGCTCTCATCGCCCATCACCTCGAGCTGCACATGGCTCGAGGCGTTCAGCACGAACGATCGGTCGAACACCATGTGGGCAGCGATCGGCGTGAGCACGAGGGAATCCACCCCCGGGCTCACGATGGGCCCCCGCGCCGAGAACGAGTACGCCGTGGAACCCGTCGGGGTCGCCACGATCACCCCGTCGGCAGAGAACGTCGTCACGTAGACGCCGTCGACCTGCACGGCGAGGCGCACCAATCGATGTCGTGCGTGCTTCTCGACCATGACCTCGTTCAGGCCCCACTGCGGGGGGAAGTCCGCGCCCGAGACGGGCTCGACGGTGAGTGCGAGCCGCTCCTCCACCCTGGCTCGGCCGTCCAGCACCGCACGCACGAGCGGCAGGGCGTCCACGGGCTCGACCTCGGTGAGGAACCCCATGCGCCCCACCTTGACCCCCAGCACCGGGCACCCGATGTGCGAGGCCGCATACGCCGCTCGTAGGAACGTCCCATCGCCCCCGACGCTCACCACCAGGTCGAGGACCTCGCCGACCTCGGGCGAGTCTCCGTCGTCGGAGAGCAGCACGGTCGTGCCGCCCTCGCGCTCGATCGCCTCGCGTAGCTCCCGTGCCGCCTCGATCGCGGCCTGCCGCTTCGGGTGCATCACGACTCCGACCCGGCTCATGCCGCCACCTCTCGCCCCTCGGCGACAGCATCCTGCACGTCGATCGTGGCCGCCGCCACGCCGCGCCGGGCCGAGAGGAGGAACTCCACGTTGCCCGCGGGGCCCCGGACCGGTGACGCCATCATCCCCTGCGGCGCGACCCCGGCGTCCGCCGCCGCCGCGATCACCTCCGACAGCACCCTCGCCCACACCTCGGGGTCGCGGACCACGCCGCCGCTGCCCACATCCGTCGGGCCGGCCTCGAACTGCGGCTTGACGAGGAAGACGGCCCCGGCGTCGTCGGCGGCGACCGAGCCCAAGGCCGGCATGACCGATCGCAGGGAGATGAACGAGAGATCGGCCACGACGAGCTGCGGGTGGCAGGGCACCGCGTCGGCCGTCAGCTCGCGCGCGTTCGTCCGCTCGAGCACAGTGACGCGATCGTCCTCGCGCAGCCGCCAATCGAGCTGTCCATAACCCACGTCGACCGCGATCACGTGGCGGGCGCCGGCCCGGAGCAGGCAATCGGTGAATCCTCCCGTCGATGCGCCGGCGTCGAGGCAGTCGAGGCCCGCCGGGTCGATGCGGAATCGCGCGAGCGCGGCTTCGAGCTTGTCGCCTCCGCGCGAGACGTAGCGACGGGCCGGGCCGGCCAGCCCGACCGGCGCATCGGTGGCCACGAGGGTCGATGCCTTGGTCGCCCTGGTTCCAGCGACCAGCACGAGACCCGCCCGTACGGCCTCCTGCGCCTCAGCGCGCGAGGCCACCAGGCCACGGCGGACGAGCTCAGTGTCGAGGCGACGTCGGGTCACCGTCGTCGCGTCCGGATCAGGCGTCGGATGCCGGCGGCGCGGTCGTCGCGGCAGGGGCGACCGGCTTCGAGGTCGACGTCTTCCTGGTGCTGCGCGTGCGCGTCGAGGTCGACTTCGCGGGCGTCTTCTTCTTCCCGGAGGCGGTCATGCCCGCGGCACGCTCGAGGTCGCGCACCCGCTTCTTGAGCGCATCGAGCTCCGCCTGCGACGCCACGCCACCGACCGACTTCAGCTGCTCGGAGATCTCTCGCTGCATGAACCCTGAGATGCGCTCCCGATTCCCGTGGGACCACTCCAAGAGGTCGGCGGTGGTCTTGGCGACCTGTTCCTTCGCGGCGCCGGGTTCCAGCATGTCCTTGGCGAGCTGCTGCGCCTTCGTCGGGGTCAGCGTGCCGAGCAATCCTTCCACGGTCCTGCGGAGGTCGTCGATGATCATCGGGAGGTCCTTTCGCGGTCGTCGTTGTGCTCGCCAGCATACCCTCGGGCCTGCCACCCGCCGGTCGTGCCACGACCACGCCGAAACCTCACGGGTCGACGAACAAGCCCCGCAGGTCGTCCGCGACGTACGTCGGGCGCACCTGCGACCCCTCGAGGTCGCGTGCGTCGCTGATGCCCGTGAGCACGAGGAGGGAATCCCAGCCCATGCCGACCGCGCCGGCGATGTCGGTATCGAGGCGGTCGCCGACCAGCAGTGGCCGTCCCCCGCCCGCGCGCGCGTGGGCGGCCTTCAGCAGCGGCGGGTACGGCTTGCCGATCACCTCCCCCCGCACGCCGGTCGTGGTCTCGATCGCGGCGAGCAGGGCCCCGGCACCGGGCCACTTCGTACCGTCGGCCGCCGGGAAGGAGGCATCGGGGTTCGTCGCTACGAGGCTGGCGCCACGCTGGACGAGGACGGCCGCCACACGTAGCTTCGTGTAGTCGGCACCCCGATCCCACCCGACCACCACGGCGTCGACCGCGTCCGGCTCGCCCTCGGCCACCTCGATCCCGGCCTCCGACAAGGCGGCGACGACCCCGGCCTCGCCTACCACGAACGTCCTGCGGACCCCGCGGTCGGCGAGCACGGCGGCCGTCGTGAGGGCCGACGTCTCGACCTCGCCGGCGTCGGCGTCGACCCCCACCGCGCGCAGTCGCTCGGCCACCCGCTGGGGGGTGCGGCCGGAGTTGTTCGTCACGAACGCGATGCCCTTGTCGAGCGATCTCAGGCGCGCGAGCGCCTCGGCCGCGCCCGGCACGGGATCGGCCCCTCGGTAGAGCACGCCGTCGAGGTCGAACAGGAACGCCTCGTACCCGTCGGCGATCATCGCTCGGGGTCCGTGCCACAGGCGCCGTCCGTCCGGGCCTGACTGCTATACAAGGTGCGTGCCTCGCCTCTCTCCGTTCTTCGGGCTCGTGTTCGACCCCGAAGTGGCCGGTCCCCTCGCCCATGTCACCGCGCCGCCGTACGACGTTATCAGCGACCGGCGGCGCCTCGAGTACTTGCGCGCCAGTGCGTTCAGCGTGGTCCACCTCGACCTGGCGGAAGGATCCGACGACCCGACCGATCCCGGGAGCCGCTACTCGCGAGCGGCGCACCTGCTGACCGACTGGGAGCGTCGCGGGGCGCTCCGCCGAGCGCAGGAGCCCTGCTACTACGCCTACGAGATGACCACCCCGGCCGACGCGCCTCACGCCGCGCTCGTGGGCCGCACGATCCGCGGACTGATCTGTGCGATGGTCCTCGAGGACTGGGGCGGCACCGTGCTGCCGCACGAGCACGTCTCACAGGGCCCGGTCCAGGACCGCCTCGCACTACTCCGGGCCACGCGGACCCATCTCTCCCCCGTGTACGGCACGATCGACGGACCCGACGCTCGGCTCGACGCCGTGGTTCGGAAGGCCGCAGCGACGGAGCCGCCGTGGGAGATGATCGACGAGCAGGCCGTGCGCCACCGCATGTGGCCGGTAGCGGGGGACGCGGTCGACCTCACCCACCTGTCCGCGGAGCGTCTGTTGATCGCCGACGGGCACCATCGGTACACGACCGCCCTGCACTATCGGGACGAGCGACGCTCTCTGGACGGCGACGGTCCGTGGGACGCCGTGCTGACGCTCGTCGTCGACGCCGCCGCCGAACATCTGCCCGTGCTGCCGTTCCATCGGGAGCTGCTGGCAGGCGCACCACCCGGAGTTGTGGGCGACTCGACACCCGGGCTCGAGGCCACCCTCGAATCACTCGACGACGACACGGGCACGATCGGCGTCGGCACGATAGATGCGGCCGGCGCCGTCGCGTACCACCTGCGGCACCTCCATGGCCCTCCCCCGACCGTGGGTGCCCTGCACAGGGAGGTGCTCGGGGGGCTCGATCCGGCCGGGTCCTTGCGGTACGTGCCCGACGCACACGAGGCCGACGCGGCCCTGCGACGCGGCGATGCCGTAGCCGTGTTCCTGCTGCCACCCACCACGCCGGGTCGCATCCGCGCCGTAGTGGAACGAGGAGAGCGACTGCCACAGAAATCGACCTACTTCTGGCCGAAGCCTCGCACCGGCATGGTCATGATGCCGCTGGATCCGACTCCTGACTCGCGTGCAGATCCGGTGGAACGACCGGATCGAGCTTCTTGATGCCGCTCGCAACCACCTCCGTGAGACTGCGAGCTCCCGCGCCGCTCCGGTAGAAGCGTCGGACGAGCTGGCCGTGCACGAGCACCCGATCGCCCTTGGCGATCTCTTCGAGCGTTCGAGCGCCGACCGTGGCGTGCCAGGCCGCGATCGGGAGGGGGAGGAGGCGCTTGCCCGTCTCCGGAACGGAAAGCCGGAGCTCGGTCACCTCGTCGCCCGACGGCATCCGGCGCTGGACCGGATCGGCGGAGACGGTGCCCGCGAGCACGACGACGTTGACCGTCACCATGGCTCCTCCTTGTTCGTGTCGGGCGAACGCTACCGCGAGGCACCGACACGACGCTTCCTCCGCGGGGGAGCCTGACACGGCCCGGTGGGAGTCGTGTGTGCGACACTTCCGCGGCGTGACTCACGAACCCCGCCACCCGGTACTCACCGACGTCGCCGACGGCGTCACGATGATCGACACGATGATGACGGGGGAGCCCGAGTTCAACGCCGTCTTCGTGCTCAACGGCAGCCAGCCGACCATCGTCGAGACGGGGCCGGGCGCCGATCTGCCGCTCGTGCTGGAGTCCCTCGATCGGCTCGGTATCGACGCCGACGACCTCGCCCACGTCGTCGTGACGCACATCCACCTCGACCACGCGGGTGCGGCCGGCGCGCTCGCGGCCCGCTTCCCTCGAGCGACGGTCTGGGCGCACGAGCGAGGCGCGCCCCACCTCGCCGACCCGACGCGCCTGGTCGCGAGCACTGCGCGGACCTATGGGCTGGATCGGATGCTCGCGTTCTTCGGCGAGACGGTCCCGGTCCCGGTCGAGCGGCTCCGGAGCATGATCCACGGCGACGTGATCGAGCTCGGCGATCGCCTCCTCGACGTCGTGCACACGCCCGGACACGCGTCGCACCACGTGGCACTGCACGAGCGGCGGAGCGGGGCGATGTTCACCGGGGAGGCGATCGGATCGCATCTGCCGTGGGGACCAGCCTTCCGACCGGCGTTGCCCCCACCCGAGGTCGACGTCGAGGCGGCGATCGCGAGCATCGACCGCATCCGTTCGCGACGAGCCACCTCACTGCTCACGTCGCACTTCGGTCCTGTGCCCGATGCCGATGCCGCGTGCGATGCGGCTGCCGAGCGGATCGAGGCGTGGTCCGCGGCGGCGCGCCGGGCGCTCGAGCGAGACCCGCAGATCGGGACCGACGCCGTCGCAGACGAGCTCCGCACCCTCGCATCGGCCGAGTTCGAGGCCGAGACCGGCCGCGCGATCGATCTGCAGCGGTACGACGCGATCGGGTCGATCGCGATGAACGCCGCGGGGCTCGCACGCTACTGGCGCACGCGATGGCAGCGAGAGGCGAAGGACGGTTAGCCGAGATCGGCGAGGCGCTCGGCGACGTCGAACGCTGACGGGTCGTGGCGCATGACCTTGCGGAACTCAGCGGCTGCCTCGTCCGCGCGCCCGGCCTTCGCGAGGATGTCGCCTCGCACGTACCACAGGCGCAGCGTGTACGGCTCGGAGACCCCTTCACGCGTCTTGGCTCGCCCCAGGAAGGCGAGGGCCTCCGCGAACCGCCCCTGGTCGGCCAGGGCCGAGGCGGCCACGACCACCGCTTCGGCCTTCGCCTCGTTCGGGACCTTCGCGCGTAGCTCCTCTTCGGCGAGGGGCACCGCATCTTGAGGCTTCCCGAGCGCCCGCAAGCAGTCGGCCATCACATGATTCTGATCCGCACGGCCGCTGAAGCGTCGGTACGCCTTCAGCTCCGCCAGCGCATCCTGCCACCGCCCCTGCCCGTAGAGGGCAAGCCCGAGCACCTCGCGCACCGCGCCCGACCGCGAGGAGAGCTGCTTGGCCTTGGTCGCCTCGGCCACCGCGGCTCCTGAGTCGCCTCGGTCCAAGAGCTCCACGGCCCGAGAGAGGCGGGAGACGGCATCGCGCAGCTGCGTCGGCTTCGTCACCCGTTGTAGCTCGTCCATCACGTCGCGCGGCAGATCGGAGCGCTGTGCGGGGCGCGAGCGCCGGTTCCCACCGGAACGAGGAGTGAGAGCTTTCGGCATCAGGCTCCCTAGGCTAGCTGGCCCGCGCACGTGCACGACGGGGGGGCAGACATCGAACGAGCCGCCCGAAGGCGGCTCGTTGGAAGATGTCCCGGCGGCGACCTACTCTCCCACCAAGTCGCCCTGGCAGTACCATCGGCGCTGGAGGGCTTCACTTCCGGGTTCGGGATGGGACCGGGTGTTTCCCCTCCGCTATGGCCACCGAAACGGTGGTTCTCGAGGATCCGCGAGCGGGCCCACGAGAGGAATCTGAGGGTGCGTCCCTCGAGCAGAGCTCGAAGAACTGCGATAGCGAGCGCGAGCGAAGTCAAGCCCTCGGCCTATTCGTACCGGTCAGCTCCACACGTTGCCGTGCTTCCACTTCCGGCCTATCAACCTGGTGGTCTGCCAGGGGCCTTACCCGGTTGACCCGGTGAGAGATCTCATCTCGAGGCCGGCTTCGCACTTAGATGCTTTCAGCGCTTATCCATCCCGAACGTGGCCAACCAGCCATGCCGCTGGCGCGACAACTGGCACACCAGAGGTTCGTCCACCCCGGTCCTCTCGTACTAGGGGTAGCTCCTCTCAGATCTCTTACGCCCACAGCGGATAGGGACCGAACTGTCTCACGACGTT
>JBGGNG010000048.1:0-6938 GCA_041287635.1 Actinomycetota bacterium
CCGCGCCGGAGCCTCCTGAGGCCGCCGCGCCGGAGGCGACCGAGGCCGCCGCGCCCGCGGAAGGTGGCGAGAGCTGATGCTGGCCCCCAAGAAGGTCAAGCACCGCAAGGTGCATCGCGGACATCGCCGCGGCATGGCCAAGGGCGGCACGGAGATCAGCTTCGGCGACTACGGCCTCGTGGCCCTCGAGCCCGCCTGGATCACGAACCGTCAGATCGAGGCGGCTCGTGTCGCCATCACGCGGCACATCCGCCGCGGCGGGAAGGTGTGGATCAACATCTTTCCGGACAAGTCGGTCACGAAGAAGCCGGCCGAGACCCGGATGGGCTCGGGCAAGGGCAACCCAGAGGGATGGGTCGCCGTCGTGAAGCCCGGCCGTGTGATGTTCGAGCTGGCGGGTGTGCCCGAGTCGCTCGCGCGCGAGGCGATGAAGCGCGCGCAGCACAAGTTGCCGATCAAGACGAAGTTCATCACCCGGGACGGGGAGTAAGCGATGCCGAGCAAGGCCGCAGAGCTGCGGGAGCTGCCCGACGACGAGCTGTTGGCTCGCGTCGACGCCTCGAAGGAGGAGCTGTTCAACCTGCGCTTCCAGCTGGCGACGGGTCAGCTCGACAACCCGACCCGCATCAGGGAGGTGCGCCACGAGGTGGCGCGCATCGCCACCGTGCTGCGCGAGCGCGAGATCGAGCTGGAGCTCGACGCGGCCGCCGCCGCACGCGAGGCGGCATCCGAGGAGGAGCAGTGAGCGAGGAGCAGACCGTGACCGACACCGCCGCAGAGCGCGGACCCCGCAAGGTGCGCACCGGCGTCGTCGTGTCGGACAAGATGGACAAGACCGTGCTGGTGCGCGTCGATCGCAAGGTCACCCACCCGCTCTACCGCAAGACGGTTCGGCGCTCGTCGAAGCTCGCCGCGCACGACGAGCAGAACGAGGCGCACGTGGGCGACACGGTGCGGCTGATGGAGACCCGGCCGGTCTCGAAGAGCAAGCGCTGGCGGGTCGTCGAGATCGTCGAACGAGCGAAGTGACCGCAGAGACAGAGGGAACGCGAGGGAGCCGGAAGTGATCCAGCAGGAGACGCGCTGCAAGGTCGCGGACAACACGGGGGCCAAAGAGGTCCTGTGCATCCGCGTGCTGGGCGGCTCGGGCCGTCGCTACGCGGGGGTCGGCGACATGATCGTCGGCACCGTGAAGGACGCCCTGCCCGGTGGCGGCGTGAAGAAGGGCGAGGTCGTGCGGGCCGTCGTCGTGCGCACCGCCAAGGAGCGCCGTCGCCCCGATGGGTCGTACATCCGCTTCGACGACAACGCTGTGGTGATCATCAACGAGCAGAAGAACCCGCGCGGCACCCGCATCTACGGACCGGTGGCCCGCGAGCTGCGCGAGAAGCGGTTCATGAAGATCATCTCGCTCGCGCCGGAGGTGCTGTAAGCGATGCCAGGGGTCGACATCAAGAAGGACGACACGGTCCGCGTGATGGCGGGCAAGGATCGCGGCAAGGAAGGCCGCGTGGTCCGCGTGCTGCCCCGTGATGGCAAGATCATGGTCGACGGCGTCGCGCTGGCCAAGAAGCACCAGCGTGCCGCCGGGCGGGCCAGCGGATCGAGCCAGGCGATCCAGCAGGGAGGCATCATCGACGTGGAGATGTTCATCGACATCTCCAACGTGCAGCCGGTGTGCACGAGCTGCGGCAAGCCCACGCGCATCGGGCACCGGGTCGAGCAGGACGGCACGAAGGTGCGCATCTGTCGGAAGTGCGAGGCGGAACTATGAGCGACGACTACACACCGAGGCTGAAGGAGCGCTTCCGCGACGAGTTGGTGCCGGCACTGCAGAGCGAGCTCGGGCTCGAGAACGTGATGCAGGTGCCGCGCCTCGACAAGATCGTGGTGAACATGGGCATCGGCGACGCCGTCAAGGACGGGCGCATGCTCGACGCCGCCCTCGAGGACCTCACGATCATCACCGGTCAGAAGCCGGTGGTGACCAAGGCCCGTCAGTCGATCGCCGGGTTCAAGCTGCGAGAGGGCATGCCGATCGGCGCGAAGGTCACGTTGCGGGGCAACCGCATGTGGGAGTTCTACGACCGGCTGGTCTCGCTCGCGCTCCCGCGTATCCGCGACTTCCGAGGCATGAGCCCGCGCTCGTTCGACGGGCACGGCAACTACACGATGGGCGTCACCGAGCAGCTGATCTTCCCGGAGATCGACTACGACAAGGTGGCGCAGGTGCGCGGCATGGACATCACGATCGTCACGACCGCCACCAGCGACGACGAGGCTCGAAGCCTGCTGATCGCCCTCGGCTTCCCGCTCGCGGGTGTCGAGCAGGTGGCGCAGGCAGGGTAGGAGAACGCACACATGGCCAAGAAGGCACTGAAGAACAAGCAGCAGCGCCAGCCGAAGTTCCGCGTGCGCGGATACACGCGCTGTCAGCGGTGCGGGCGATCCCGAGCCGTCTACAAGCGGTTCCTACTCTGCCGCATCTGCTTCCGAGAGCTGGCGCACGCCGGCGAGCTGCCGGGGGTGACGAAGGCATCATGGTGACCAAGGAACGGCGGTTCTCGAGCAACGTCAACGACCCGGTCGCCGACCTGCTCACGCGCATCCGCAACGCGAACCTCGCGTACAAGGACGACCTGGCGGTGCCGGTCTCGAAGGTGAACGAGGCGGTTCTCGGTATCCTCGACGCCGAGGGATACATCGACGGGTTCGAGCGCGAGGGCGAGGGCGTGCAGCAGGCCTTCCGTGTGCGCCTCAAGTACGACAAGAAGCGACAGCGCACGATCAGCGGCCTCAAGCGCGTCTCGACGCCCGGACGACGGGTCTACACGGGGCGACACGAGCTGCCGCGGGTGCTCGGCGGTCTCGGCGTGGCGATCGTCTCCACGTCGCAGGGCGTGATGACCGACAAGGACGCCTCCCGCAAGGGCATCGGCGGCGAGGTGCTGGCCTACGTCTGGTAGCGACGGGGCGCACACGAGGGAACGGACACGATGAGTCGTATCGGAAAACAGCCCATCGAGATCCCGAGCGGGGTCGACATCACGGTCGGCGACGGCAACGTCGTCACGGTGAAGGGACCCCGCGGTGAGCTCACCCAGGCGATGCATGAGAACATGACGATCGTGGTCGACGGCGGCGTCGCCCGGGTCGAACGCCCCGACGACCTGGGGTTCAACCGCGGGCTGCACGGGCTCACCCGTTCGCTGCTGGCCAACATGGTCGAAGGTGTGACCAAGGGCTACGAGAAGAAGCTCGAGATCGTGGGCGTGGGCTACCGAGCGGCCATGAAGGGTAAGGACATCGAGGTGCAGGCCGGGTTCTCACACCCGGTGCTGGTGCCGGTGCCCGACGGCATCGAGTTCGAGGTGCCGGCCCCCACGCAGATCGTGGTGCGTGGCAACGACAAGCAGGCGGTCGGGGAGATCGCCGCGAAGATCCGGAAGATCCGCAAGCCCGAGCCGTACAAGGGCAAGGGCATCCGGTACGAGGGCGAGTACGTGCGGAAGAAGGCCGGCAAGGCCGCGAAGACAGGTGCTGCGTGATGGCCAGGAACGAGAAGCGAGCGGCGCGCGAACGCCGCCACGACCGGGTCCGCAAGAAGGTCTCGGGCGACGGCGCCCGGCCACGCCTGGCCGTGTACCGGTCGAACAAGTTCATCTACG
The DNA here is from genome assembly GCA_041287635.1 of Actinomycetota bacterium. GTDB lineage: Bacteria > Actinomycetota > UBA4738 > UBA4738 > HRBIN12 > JAOUEA01. The sequence continues at coordinate 3,669 of JBGGNG010000048.1, forward strand.
CGCAGCTGATCGACGACGTCGGCGCTCGCACGCTCGCCCAGGTGAGCGACCGCGAGGTCTCCGGCGACGACAAGACCGCTCGCGCGAAGGCAGCCGGCGAGCTGCTCGCGAGCCGCGCGAAGGACGCCGGCATCGAGCGCGCCGTCTTCGATCGCGGCGGGCGGCTGTACCACGGTCGCGTGGCCGCGCTCGCCGATGGCGCGCGCGAGGGAGGACTCCAGATCTGACATGAGCAGGCGATACGACTCGAATCAGCAGGACCGCAGTCCGTTCGAGGAACGGGTGATCTCGATCAACCGAGTGGCCAAGGTCGTCAAGGGTGGTCGGCGGTTCTCCTTCGCCGCGCTCGTCGTCGTCGGCGACGGTGCGGGTCGGGTCGGGCTGGGCTACGGCAAGGCCAAGGAGGTGCCCGCGGCGATCGCCAAGGGCGTCGAGGAGGCTCGCAAGGCCATGTTCGAGGTGCCGATGATGGGCACGACGATCCCCCACGAGGTGATCGGCGAGGCCGGCGCCGGGGTCGTGCTGCTCAAGCCCGCCGCCCCGGGAACCGGCGTGATCGCCGGCGGTCCCGTGCGCGCGCTGGTGGAGGCCGCGGGCATCAAGGACATCCTGTCGAAGTCCATGGGGAGCTCGAACCAGATCAACATCGTGAAGGCGGCGGTGGCCGGGCTGAAGTCGCTCCGTCGGCCCCAGCAGGTGGCCCAGCTGCGCGGCCGCGACGTCCACGAGATCGCGCCCAAGCCGATGCTCGAGGCCGTCGCCGCGGCCGATGTGCGCCTGCAGGCGGCACGCACCGCGGCGCTCGAGGAGGTCTACTCCGACCAGCCTTCGAGCCGTGATCAGCGGCGCGGCCAGGGCCCGCGCGGAGGCCGGCGATGAGCCAGCTCAAGGTGACGCAGGTGCGCAGCGTGATCGACCGTCCCCGTGACCAGAAGGACACGGTGCGCCGGCTCGGACTGCACCGCATCAACGACACCGTCATCAAGGACGACCGCCCCGAGATCCGCGGCATGATCGAGAAGGTGCGGCACCTCGTTCGCGTCGAAGAGGTCGAGGGCGCCTGAGGCGCCCCCCGGAGAGGAATCGACATGAAGCTCCATCACCTGAAGCCGGCCGAAGGCGCGAAGCAGGATCGCAAGCGCGTCGGTCGAGGCCGTGCCGGCGTGCGTGGCAAGACCGCCGGGCGCGGCACGAAGGGCACCGGAGCCCGCAAGAACGTGCCGGCCTGGTTCGAGGGCGGCCAGATGCCGCTGCAGCGCCGCATTCCCAAGCTCAAGGGCTTCACGAACGTGAATCGCGTCGAGTACGCGGTGGTCAACGTGGAGGTGCTCTCGAAGTACTACGAGAGCGGCGAGGTGACGCCCGAGGCGTTGGCGGCGCACGGCCTCGTACACAAGAGCCTGCCGGTGAAGATCCTCGCCCGCGGCGAGCTCGACCACGCGCTCACGGTGAAGGCCCACGCGTTCTCGAAGGCGGCGAAGGCCAAGATCGAGCAGGCCGGCGGCAGCGCCGAGCTCATCGAGAGCTAGATGCCGGGGTACGATAGACGCCCGTGCTGAAAGCCTTCCTCAACGCGTTCCGGCTTCCGGATCTTCGCAACAAGATCCTCTTCACGCTGTTCATCATCGCCATCTACCGGTTCGGCTCCTACGTGCCGGTGCCGGTGGTGGACTTCGGGCGCGTCCGCGACGCGATCGAGGCCGGTGAGGGCGGGTTCCTGCAGCTGATCAACCTGTTCTCGGGCGGGGCGCTCGGACAGATGGCGGTCTTCGGGCTCGGCATCATGCCCTACATCACGAGCTCGATCATCATGCAGCTGCTCACCGTCGTGATCCCGAAGCTGCAAGCCCTGCAGGACCAAGGTGAGGTCGGCGTCAAGAAGATCAACCAGTACACGCGCTACGTCACCGTGGTGCTGGCGGTGCTGCAGTCGACCGGCATCGTGTTCCTGTTCCACTCGGGCGGCACGGGGCTGCCCGACCCGTTCCCGCCGGGGACGTTCACGGCCCCCAACATCGGGTTGATCGTGCTCACGCTCACCGCCGGCACGGCGATGATCATGTGGCTGGGAGAGCTGATCACCCAGCGCGGCGTCGGCAACGGCATGTCGATCCTGATCTTCACGAGCGTGATCGCGTCGCTGCCGGGCGAGGGAGGCTCGATCCTTCGACAGGGCGGCGCGTTCAAGTTCAGCGTGATCATGCTGATCGGCCTCGGCATCATCGTCGCCGTCGTCTTCATGGATCAGGGGCAACGCCGCATCCCGATCCAGTACGCCAAGCGCATCGTGGGCCGCAAGATGACGACCGGTGGCAGCACCTACCTTCCTCTCAAGGTGAACCAGGCCGGTGTGATCCCGATCATCTTCGCCACGTCGGTGATGTACATGCCCGTGCTGCTCGCGAGCATCGTGCCCTGGGATGGGTTCCAGAACTTCGTCGACACGTATCTGAACGCCGGGAACCCGACCTACGTGTACATGATCGTGCTCGCGTCGATGATCGTGTTCTTCGCGTACTTCTACACGGCGATCCAGTTCGATCCGGTCAAGCAGGCCGACAACCTGCGCAAGCAGGGTGGGTTCATCCCCGGCATCCGCCCGGGAGGTCCCACGGCGACCTACCTGAACGACATCCTGGTGCGCATCACGCTGCCGGGTGCGCTCTTCCTCGCGGCGATCGCCCTGGTTCCCACGATCGTCTTCAAGATCTGGGACTTCCAGCAGTTCCCGTTCGGCGGCACGTCGGTCCTGATCGCGGTCGGCGTCGCGCTCGAGACGATGAAGCAGATCGAGTCCCAACTGCTGATGCGCCACTACGAAGGCTTCCTGAAGTAGGCGCCGATGCGGCTGGTGCTGCTCGGACCTCCGGGGGCTGGCAAGGGAACGCAGGCCCAGCTGTTAGTGGATCGCTTCGACATCCCGCAGATCTCGACCGGCGACATCCTGCGCGAGCACGTGCAGCGCGGATCGAGCCTCGGCATCCAGGCGCGCGCCTACATGGACCGCGGCGAGTACGTGCCCGACGAGCTGGTCGTCCGCATGGTGATGGACCGCCTCGCCCAGCCCGACGCGCGCCAGGGCTTTATCCTCGACGGGTTCCCACGCACCGTGCCACAGGCCGAAGCGCTCGAGACCGCGCTCGCCCAGGCCGAGCAACCCCTCTCGGCCGTGCTGAAGTTCGCGATCAGCAACGACATGGCCGTGCGGCGCCTCTCCAACCGATGGACCTGCCCGGCATGCAAGCGCACGTACAACCTGGAGTTCAAGCC
>JBGGNG010000049.1:0-8275 GCA_041287635.1 Actinomycetota bacterium
GTCGAAGGTCGTCGGTCGCCGCGCTCCACGACGGGTTGCGGACCAGCACGAGCGACCGACCGGGCGTGTAGCCGGAGACCGGCTCCTGCTTGTCGGGCGGCACCGAGAAGTCCATGTCCTCGCTGCCCTCGAACATGTACGGACCCGTGGAGACCAAGAAGCGCCCGTAGTCCTTCGTGTGGCCCTCGGCGGCACCGAGACGAGCGTCCCCGTTGGGCGGGATCGGCGTGGTCGCCATCATCGCGAACCGCCACCCGAGGTCGCCGGTCGGCTCGGTCACCGTCACCTCGAGGGTGTAGTCGTCGACCGCCCGGATGCCGGAGATCTCGTCGGCGTCGCCGGCACCGAAGTCGTCGAAGCCCTCGATCGCTGAGTAGTAGAAGCTGTAACCGCCGGCGCTGGCCTTGGGGTCGGCCTCACGCTCGATCGCTCGCACGAAGTCAGCAGCGGTGACCTCGACGTCCTCGAACGGCGGGGAGTACATGACTCCCTGCTTGAGCGGGAAGGTCCACGTCAGGTCATCCTCGCTCACCGTCGGAAGGTCGGCGGCGATGTCGGGGCGGAGCTCGGTGCCGCCTTCATCGACCGGCTTGCCGTTCGTCGCGTAGAGCGTCCGTGACAGGCAGCACTTCAAGATCTCGAACGAGAGCTGATAGTACTCCTTGGCCGGGTCGAACGCGGCGCTCGACGGCTCGGAAGAGACCGCGATCCGCACCGTCCCCCCACGTGGGATGTCGCCTCCGTCCGCCGTGGGCGATGCGACCGGCTCGTCTCCTCCATCGTCGCCGCATGCCGCGGCCACGATGCCCAGGACCGCCAGGACGGCGATCCAACGCGCGTATCTCCTCATGCGCGAGCCCCCTTTCTCAGTAAGGCGCACAGATGCTCCCACCGGAACCACCGGCAGTCCAACACCCCGTATACGAGTGGAAGGGACCTCGAGGGTTGCCCGAGGACAGGACGGAACCCTCCGCGAGGAAGACCAGACTTCGACGAGGCGCCCCGCCGGGTTCACCGCGCGTTCACGCGCACGTGCGAGGCTCCCGGGTGCCGAGAGGTTGCGCCCCCTCTCCGGCGCGGGGGGGGGCCGGGTTCGGCCCGGCCCCCGCGGACCCCCTTTCTGCCATCTGTCCGCTACCCCACCTGGAGCTCGTCGAGGCTCGCCTCGATCGCTCCTTCGGGCGGCTCGCCGATGCTGACGTTCGCGACCCTGCCGTCGGCGTCCACGTAGTAGACCGTCGGGAAGCTCGAGACCCCGAGCCCCTGCAGCAACGTGCCGGCGTCGTCGTCGACCGCGGTCGTCATGGTGAGGCCCTCGTCGGCCAGGAACTCCGATGGCGTGGGTCCGGGGTTCTGCCAGATCGCGGTGGTCACGCTGACGAGCTCGACGCCCTCACGTGCCTGGGTCGCCGGCACCAGGACCGGCAGCTCAGCCTGGCAGTGCGGGCACCACGACGCCCACACCACGAGCACCGTCGGCGAGCCCTCGTAGTCGCTCCACGACACGGTGCCCCCGTCGAGGCCCGGAGCCGAGAACGCCGGCACCTGATCACCGATCTCGAGCTGCGAACCCGCAGCTCGATCGATCGAGACGGCGTCGGCAGGGGCCGCGGTCTGCCCATCGCCGCCCTCCTCGCCGCCGCCGCTCAGCAGCAGTGCCCCGACGACGGCGATCACCGCGACCACGCCGACCACGATCCAGACCAGCCGTTGCCGCGCGGCCTGGCGTTCCTGCTCCCGCCGGCGCTCGGCCTTCGTCGGCCGGCCGGATCGCTGCTTGGACTTCGTCGCGTTCGTCATCGGGATCCTTTCAGGGCACGACTCAACGACTCTCTCTCTCCAGAGATGTTCGCCTCGCTGCGACCGAACGGTTCGGGCCGATCGGCCCATCACTCACGTGACCCGGTCACCAGGTTCTCGATCGGCAGCACGGGGATATCATCGGCGGGCTCGAAGCCAAGCACCTGCCCATAGAACGACAGTTCGGCCTCGTAGGATCGTTCGATCGTCTCGGCCATGCGGAACCCGTGTTGCTCCCCTTCGAAGAGCAGGTATGCGTACGGCAGCCTCTTCGCCCGGAGCGCCTCCACCATGACCTCGGCCTGCGACGGCGGAACCACCACGTCCTCGGCGCCCTGCAGCAGCAGCATCGGCGTCGACAGCAGGTCCACGGCATGGATCGGGCTCCGCGCCCGATACAGATCGGCGGCCTCGGGCCACGGCCCGACGAGGGTGTGCTCGTATCGAGACTCGAACTTGTGGGTGTCGCCCGTCGCGAACGGCTCGAGGTCGCTGATGCCGTAGCGACTGGTGCCGGCCGCGAAGTCGTCATGGAACGTCAGCGCGCACAACGTGGTGTACCCCCCGGCGCTGCCACCACGGATCACCAACCTCTCCCCGTCGACCTCGCCGGCGTCGACCAGGAAACGCGCCGCGTTGATGCAGTCGGCTGTGTCGACGACCCCCCAGTTGCCGTTCAACCGCTGCCGGTAGGCCCGCCCGAACCCCGTCGAGCCTCCGTAGTTGACGTCGACGACGGCGAACCCGCGCGTGGTCCAGAACTGGATCGCCAGGTCCAACGTCGCCGTCGCCTCACCCGTCGGCCCGCCGTGGCTGATCACGATCAGAGGCGGAAGCTCTCCGTGAGGAGCCTCGACGTTCGGGTTCGCCGGCGCGTACACGTGCGCGAACGACGTCATACCGCCGTCGGTCGGGAACTCGATCTGACGGGGCATCGACACGAACGAGGCGTCGATCGGCATGTCGACGCTCTCGCGCAGCACCTCCACCGAGCGCGATCCGAAGTCGAGCCAGACCACCTGCGCGGGGATGTCGGGTCCGCCCGCGACGAACGCGATGGCATCGCCGGCCGCAGCGATGCTCGGGCCTCGCTCGAACGACGAGTACGGGAGATCGAGATCCAGCAGCTCACCCGTCCCGCCGTCGAGCACGGCGAGATGTTGCACGCCTCGATCCCCGTACCAACAGGCGAGGCGCCCATCGTCCAAGAACCCGAACGAGGTCTCGTTCATCACCCACTGTGGATAGCCGAACTCCGCCTCGGCCGGATACAGCGCCACACGCTCGTCGTCGGCGAGGCGCTCGAGGTTCCACCATCCTGACCGGTCGCTCGCGAAGACGAGGTCGCCGGCCGGGCTCCAGCTCGGTAGCCAGATCGACTCCTCCCCGTCTCGGCCGGCCACCCGACGATCATCGGAGAGGGAGCCGTCGGACGCCAGGTCCGCGATCCACAGCTCGCATCCGTCCCACGGCATCCACGGGAGATTCCAGCTCAGCCACGAGAGCCGTCTGCCGTCGGGCGAGATGCGTGGCGTGGAGTAGAAGTCGCGGCCCTCGGCGATCGCGAACGGCTCGTGAGATCCGTCGAGTGAGACCACCACCAGCTCGTTGACCACGTCGGCGACCCGCCCCGACGCCGCGTGCCGCTCCCGGACCCCGAACCAGCGAACACCCTCGGCGTTGATCCTTCCGTCGGCGTAGCGATGCAGGCCACCGGTGTCGGGCGTGATCGCGATCGGCGCCGCCCCCGGATCCTGCCGATAGAGGCGGCGATCGTCGTCGTGGGAGAAGACCACGACGCCCGTGCGGACCGTCCAGGCGCCGCCCCCGTATTCGTGCACGCGCGAACGCACGTTGAAGCCCTCGGGTGTGACGTCGACGGGTGTCGACCAAGGGCCGCCGCGCACGATGACGCCGCGACCCCCTTCCGCCGGACGTTCTTCGTGCCAGTACACGGCCCCGTCGTCGATCCAGGGCTCGGACAGCGACACCGACGACACGGCGAGCATGCGCGGGGTCACCGGGGAGGGCCACGACCCGTACGGCGCCACGAGCGGCTCGCTCATCGCGGCCGCCGGCCCACGATCACTCGGGTCACCTTGAGCTCCCCGCCTTTGGTGCTCTGTACGTCGCGGAACCCTCCGGCCGTGCACACGCGCTTGACCTCCTTGACCCGGTCGGGGCTCACCTCCATCAACAACCACCCGTTCGCTCGGAGCCACCGTGGCGACTCCCCCACGGTGCGGCCGATCAGCCCGAGGCCGTCGGTGCTGTGATCGGTCAGGGTGTGCGGAGGCTCCCAGTCGCGGATCTCGTCGGGCAGATCGTCGATCTCGCCGGCCGGCACGTAGGGCGGATGCAGCGTGATCACGTCGACCGACCCCCGCAATCGCTTCGGGAGCCCGTCGAACAGGTCGCCGACCTCGAACCGAGCCGCGAGCTCGAGCGTCCTCGCGTTCTTCCGCGCGAGTCGCACCGCGTCGCCCGCCACGTCGGTGCCCCAAACCTCCGCCTTCGGCACCTCGTCGGCGACAGCCAGCGCGATCGTGCCACCGCCGGTGGCGAGGTCGACGTGCACCGGATGTTTCCGTCGTCGCAGGCGCCTGATCGCCTGTTCCGCCAGGAACTCCGACGAATCCCTCGGCACGAAGACCCCCGGTGTCGTCAGCAGCTCGATGCCGCGGAACTCCGCGTAGCCCTTGATGTAGGGGATCGGCTCGCCCTCGGCCCGGCGCTCAATCAGCGCCTCGAACCGGCGGCGGTCCTTGCCCGACAGGTCGTCGTCGGGTGCCGGATCGTGACCCAGCACGTGCATCATGAGGTCCTCGGCCTCGATGCGTTCCCGTCCCTTCTGCCAGTGGTCGATCGCGGGCGACGCCTTGAGCCGCTTCACGGCACGCGAGAGCACCCGCCGGGCTTCCATGGCGAGGCATCGTACCGGGTCGCGCTCGCTACACTCCCCCGACATGGCTGAGACCAAGAGCGCGTCCAAGAAGACGAACGCCAAGACCCCTGCGAAGCGGAAACCGCGGACGAGGAAGGGCAGCGACGGATCGTCGATCCGGCTCACCGGCGACCGCCTGGTCGTGCGCACGCCCGACAGCGGCGAGCGCAAGAGCGCGGGCGGACTCCTGATCCCCGCGACCGCGGCACCGGCCCCGAGGCGCCTGGCCTGGGGCGACGTGGCCCTCGTCGGCCCGGACGTGCGGGTCGCGAAGGAGGGTGATCGCGTGTTGTTCCTGCCCTCGTCGGGTCTGGAGGTCGAGCTCGACGGTGACGACCTCGTGCTGTTGCGAGAGCGCGACGTGCAGGCGGTCTCGTCCGCACCCGGAGAGGAACGCTCGCCGGGTCAGTACCTGTAGCGGCTTCAGCCGGCCAGGAAACTGAGACGAACGGTCCGCACGTCGTTCTCGCGGTTCGGATCGATCAGGACGATCGACTGCCAGGTGCCCAGCTGCAACGTGCCCCCGACCACGGGCACGATCAACGACGACGAGACGAACACGGGCACCAGGTGGTCGCCGCCGTGGCCGACCGACCCGTGCCGGTGCGCATACCGGTCGTCGCGAGGGAACACCCGCCCGAGCAGCTCGTCGAGATCGGTGTCCGAGCCGCTCCCTGTCTCCATCAGCGCTACGCCCGCGGTGGCGTGGGGCACGAACACGTGCAGCAAGCCGTCGCCGTCGACCTCGGCGGCGAACCTCGCCACCCGCCCCGTGAGGTCGTGCACGCGGCGTTCGGCCGTGTCCAGCCGGAAGGTCTCGGTCCGCATCGCCCGTCAGCCGGCGTGCTCGGACTCGGCGGCGTCCTCGCCGTGGGAGGCATCGGCGAGCACCTCGACACGCTCACCCTCACTGAAGGCGTCGAACCCGAGACGCCACGTGTGGGTCGGCCAGCGATAGTCGACCACCCCGTCCCCGGCCCGGATGACCGCCGTGTAGAGGGTTCCCCATCCGTTCGCATACGACGTGCTGAACAGCGGCGACCGCAGGAACGCGTCGGCGAAGGACCCGACGTCGGGGGCGTCTCCTCCGAGCAGCCGCACGATGCACTGCTCGCGTTCGATCGTGCGGGTCGCCGTGGCCTGCTCGGGCCATTCCACCAGCCCCTGATGGTTCGTGGCCGCGGGGAACGGGCGGAAGATCGGCTCACGGTCCGGGGAGACGTACGCGGTCAGCACGTCGCCGGCGCGATCGACGACCGTGAGGTTGTGCGCCAGGCTGAACGGCAGTCGGGCGATCGTTTCCCGCGCCTGTGCCACCGTCTCGCAGATCTCCAGCAGATACCGCACGACGATCGGGATGCCGAACCCGTCGCCCATCACGCGCCGCCCGCCGAACGTGAGTGAGACCGCGAGGCCGGCGTCGTTCATGCCGTCCAGCAGCCCCCACAAGCAGTCGGAGGTGCCGATCACCCGTCGGTCGAGGAGCCGGGTGGACCAGATCAGCCCCTCGAAGCGGCTCGGTGCATAGTCGTAGTTGCGGGCGAGCACCGGACCGCCCTCACGGACCCAGACACCTTGAGAGCACGCCGCGAGGTATGGCGGAGGCTTGTACAACGACAGCATCCGCGCTGCGAGGTCGCCACCGCCCGCGAGCTCCACGACCCGTTCGTACGCGGGCATCAACTCGGGCATGTGGGCCCGAAGCATGCGTGCGCTCGTCGCATAGGAGGGACGCGCCGCCTCTCCCTCCCGCAGGAACCACTCACGATAGTGGGGCCACCGCTCGTCGAAGACGCCCGCCCACTTCGGGCCGAGCTCGAGCTCTTCGACAGCACGGAACGTGAACGGGATCATGCGCATCGTCGGTATCGGGTGCCGCTAGAGCATCTTGAAGCCGAACGGTTCGGGTTCGACCGGAGGAGGCGCCTCCGAGGGCGGCGGCACGCTGCGGAACTGGGACTTGATGCCGGTGATCCACGATCTGGCCCGGTCGACCAGCTCGTGGTCGTCATCGAGGAACCGCCCTCGAGTGACCAGGATACCCAGGTCGGCACCCGGATACCGGTAGCCGCCGGCAGTCGCGATGCGCAGGTAGAAGGCCTCCGATCCGTCAGCGACCGTGTGCCAGTCGCTGTCGCGGCGCGCGTATGCGATCCGTCCGTCGTCGCCCATCCGCCAGATGCCGGACGCCGGGGCCTCGGTGATCAGTTCCACCGAGTCCTCCGTCTGTTTGAGGATGAACTGCGTCCACTCGTCGAGGTTGCCGGGGTGCGCCCACCGCCGGTTCAGCTCCTCCACGTCGATCTCGTACTCGACGTCCATGAACTCAAGCAGGTGGAACAGGAACAGCGGCATGTCCCCGTAGGCGACCGCGGTCACGTTCGTGATGCTGCTCGCCCCCGTCACCCGGGGGTTCAGCTCGCCCAGGTACATCTCACCCGAGCTCGCGTCGGCGAGGAAGTCGAGTTCGAAGTACCCGCGGTACCCCTCCTGCCGGAGGCGTTCACCGACGGCGTACGTGCGCTCTCGGGCAAGCAGCCGCTGCTCCGCCGTGAGCACCTCGGGGAAGACGTCGTTGCCGCACCATCCGCCGTCGTAGGGCGTGAGCTCCGGGAAGCCGGTGAGCTCCGCCATGAGCGGGCCGACGAGCGTGCCGTGCCGGGTGATGACCCCTTCGATCGCGGTCTCACGCGGATCGATCCGTCGCATCACCTTGAGGTCCTGGCCGACGATCTTCCCCTCATCCGCCTTCCAGTCGGACTCACCGGCGACGAAGAACGTCGTTTGTCCCGAGTCGCCGTATGGCGTCTGGATCACGAGGTCGTCGCCGAGCCCTGCCCCACGGGCCAGTTCGAGCACCTCGCCGTACGTCGATGCCCGCCCCATGACGTTGGGCACGCTCGGCACCCCCGCCTCGTTCGCCAGCTTGGTGGTCTCGATCTTGGAATCGAGCCGATGCCGGAGCTCGGCAGGAGGGAACGCCACGTCGAGACCGAGCTCCTTCGCCAGAGTCTCCGTCTCCTCGTCGAACATCAGGAACGCGACCTTGCCGCCCGGACCACGGTCGCGCACGTAGTCCACGACCTCCTTGTGGCCGAGCAGGTAGTTGCAGATGTCCTCGATCGACTCGAACGCCCGCGGGCTCTGCTCCTTCGGGACGAAGACGTTGGGATGCCACCCGTCGAAGGAGTCGTAGTAGTTGACGAACTTGAAGTTGCGGACCCAGCGGTCGATCCCGAGCAGATTGAAGGCCGTCGCCGAGACGAAGTACACGGGCACCTCGTTCGTCCGGAAGAAGTGCCGGATCGCGGGGATGCCGACGAGCGGCTCCGACGTCGAGCGGCGGCCGCCCACGCGGGCTTGGGGTACCTCTTCGTGCCCTCGCGGCCGAGCGTCGTCGGCTGCCTCCACGGGAACGCCGGCCTGGCCCGCGCGCGACTGCTCGCGTCGCACGTACCACCGGGCGACGACGATCAGCACGACGAGCGCGACCACCGTGGCCGCGATCAGGCCAGGCTGCACCAGTCTCTG
>JBGGNG010000050.1:0-8360 GCA_041287635.1 Actinomycetota bacterium
CCGTCTCGCGCGGACACCACGTCGCCGGGCGTGCCGATCACCCGCTTGATGAAGTCCTCGCTGTCGGGGCGCTGCACGCCGAGCCCCTCGAACATCCAATGGAAGAACCCGCTCACGAGTCCTCGATCGGGCACGCCGCTCGGATCGGGGTCCTCGAACACGATGATGTCGCCCTGGTCGGGCTCGCTGAAGTAGTAGGGCACCTTCAGCACGAGCACGCGGTCGCCCGGCACGAGCGTCGGCTCCATCGACCCCGACGGGATGAAGAAGGCTTGCACGAGGAACGTCTTGATGAGCAGCGCCAGCACGAACGCCATCACGATCAACCCGGGGAGCTCACCCAGGAACTGCGTGACGGGATTGCGATGCTTCTTCGGGGTCGAAGGGGTGCCGGGCTCCGGCGCCTCTATCGACTCGCGTTCGGTGGTCTTCACCGACCAAGGGTACCGGCTGGGGGCTGCGCGGTATCGGCTGCGTCGATCTGCAACGACACCTCCACCGCCTTGAAGCTCGCCCAGACCTCGCCGCCCGTGCGCAGTCCCATGCGGGTGACCGACCCGCTGGTCACCTCCGCGGTCAGCGGCGGCCGTGGGGCGAGGCGCACTCGCGCACGGTCGCCGTCGTCGGCGATCTCCACGATCCTTCCCCGGAAGACGTTGCGAGCCGATCCCTCAGGCTCTCGTGCGTGCAGGGAGACGTCGATCGGCTTCAGGCTGGCGATCGCTCGGATGCCGGAGGCGTCGGCCACCTCGGGCGAGACCGTGATCTCGCCGTCGGGGGTGCGCAGCGTCGCCGCTCCGTCCTCGAGGGGCTCCAGCTCCCCGACGAACAGGTTCACCCCGACCAGGTCCGCCGCGTAGTGCGACGAGGGTGCGGCGCGGATCTCGTCGGGTGTGCCGGTCTGTGCGATCCGTCCGGCGTCGAGCAGCGCAACGCGGTCGGCGAGGGTCAGCGCGTCGAGCGGGTCATGCGCGATCAACACCGTCGCGCCGCCGAACGAGCGTGTGACCTCGCGGACGAGGGCCCGCAGCCCCGGACGGGCCGAGACGTCGACGTTCGAGAACGGCTCGTCGAGCACGAGCAATCGGGGGTCCGGTGCGAGCGCTCGGGCGAGGGCGACGCGCTGTCGCTCCCCGCCCGACATCGAGCTCGGTCGTGCGCTCGGATCCACGGCCGAGGCGAGCCGCTCCAGCAGTTCGCTCGCTCGTCGGCGCGCGTCGGCCTTGGGAACCTTCCGCGCTCGCAACGGGAACGCCACGTTCTCGAGCGCGGAGAGGACCGGGAAGAGAAGATCGTCCTGGAAGCAGACGCCGATCGGCCGCTGCTCGGGCGGCAGCGCGTCGACCCGTTCGCCGTCGATCGCGATCACGCCTTCGGCGAGCTCGAGCGTGCCGATGAGCGCGTCGACGACCGTGGACTTGCCGGCGCCGTTGGGACCGAGCAACGCGAGCGTCTCTCCGTCGTCGACTTCGAGCGCCACGTCCACTTCGAACGATCCTCGGCGAGCGACGAGATCGGCGTGGAGTCCCATCGTCGTCGTCAGCGAGCCTGGGTGAGGCGATCGCGCATCACCACGAGCACCGCGATCGAGAGCACGACCAGGATCAGAGAGAGGAAGATGGCCCCACCTGGATCGCTCAGTCGCGTCTCGTACACAGCGAGCGGAAGGGTCTGGGTGCGCCCGGCGAGGTTCCCGGCGAACGTGATCGTCGCGCCGAACTCGCCGAGCGCCCGAGCCCACGCCAGCACGGCGCCCGCGGCGAGCTGCGGCCCGAGCATCGGCAGCACGACCCGACGGATCGAGTACCGGGGACTCGCACCGAGGGCCGACGCCGCCTGTTCGTAGCGCCGATCGATCGACCGCAGGCCGGCCTCGGTCGCGAGCACGACGAGCGGCATCGATACGAACGTGGTCGCAAGGATCGCTCCCCATGTCGTGAACGTGAGCTGCAGGCCGAACGTCGCGTACATCCACTGGCCGACCACGCCGCCTCGACCCAGCGCCGCGAGCAGTCCGATGCCGCCGACGACCGGCGGCAGCACGATCGGCAACACGACGATCGCCCGCAGCACCGAGCGCCCCGGGATGCGGGACCGAGCCAGGATCCACGCGAGCGGCACTCCGAGCAGCAGCGACAATGCGGTGGCCGTGAGCGAGACGACGAGCGAGAGACGTAGCGCCTCGCTCGCGCCGGCGCCGCGCAGCGACGTGGCGATGTCATCCCACGGTGCTCGCACGACGAGCGCCACCAACGGCAACGAGACGAAGACGACGCCGACGCCGGCGAGTATCCACAGGGGAAGTGGGGTGCGCGAGCGCATCGATCAGACGGGCATGAACCCGTACTCCTCGAGCGACGCTTGCCCGTCGGGTCCGGTCACGTACGTGATGAAGTCGGCGGCGAGATCGGCGTTGGGTGCGCCGGTGACGACGGCGATCGGGTAGGTCGCGATCACGTTGACGTCGTCGGGGATCTGGACCGCTGTCACGTCGTTCCCGGCGGCGGCCGAGATGTCGGACTCGTAGACGATGCCGGCGTCGCCCTCGCCCGATGCGATCTTCGCCACGACGCTGCCGTTGTCCTCTTCGTTCGAGACGACGTTCGCCTCGGCCTCATCGGCGATACCGGCGTTCGTGAGCGCCTCACGCGAGTAGTCGCCGACCGGTACGCCCTCGGCTGCGAGCACGAGCTGCACGCCCTCGTTCGCGAGGTCCTCGATCGATCCGATGCCGCCAGGGTTCTCCGGCGGGGTGATGATCACGAGCCGGTTCTGCGCGAAGTCCTGCCGGTCGCTGACACCCGGGTCGTCCTGCACGGCGTCCATCCACGTGCCGCTCGCGCTCGCGAACACGTCGGCAGTTCCCTCGCTCTGGATCTGCGCCGCCAGCGCATCGGATGCCGCGAAGTTGAAGATGACGGTGGTGCCCTCGTGCTGAGCTTCGAACGCCGGCCCGATCTCGTCGGTGAACGCGGTGCTGAGCGACGACGCTGCGAAGACGGTCAGCTCGATCGTGTCGTCGACGGTGCCACCGCAGCCGGCGAGCAGGACCAAGGCGGAGATCAGCGGGACGACTCGGCGCATCGGCGCACGATAGCAGCTTTCGGGACGTTTGTGACCAGTGAAAGCTAGCGTTACTCGTCCGGAAGATTCACCATCACGCTCGTCGCCTTCACGGTGGCGACGGCTTCCATCCCCGGCTCGAGGCCGAGCTGGTCGGCGGCTTCCCTGGTGATGAAGGCCAGCACGCGATGAGGCCCGGCTTGGATCTCGACGGTCGCCGCCAGCCCGTCGCGCTTGACCTCGGTGATCACGCCCGGGAAGCGGTTGCGGGCGCTCGCGGCCGCGATCGGCTCGTCGTGGCGCCGCTGGGCGAGCAGCCGCGCGACCTCGGTCGCGGGCACGGTGCGCTGGCCCCCGCTCGTGCGCTCGACGCGCAGCTTCCCGTCACGTTCCCACCGGCGCAGCGTCTCGACGCGCACGCCGAGCGCCTTCGCCGCTTCCCCGATGCGGTAGGCGTCGCTCATCGCTCGCAGGCTACTCCTCGGCGGTCCTCGGCGTGCCCGTGCCGTTGCCCGGCATCGTGAGGAAGGCGAGCACGGCCGCGAGCATCCACGCGGCGAGCCACGTGAATGCGACCGTGGGGGAGAAGGCCGTCCACAGGATGCCAGCGACCGCGCTGGCGGCGAGGTTTCCGGCACTCTGCAACGCGGCCAGCAGACCGAACGCGCTGCCGCGGATCGCCTCGTCTGCCCGGGTCGCGACGGCCGCGTGTTCTGCCGTCTCGGCCGCCCCGATCCCGACGCCCGCGAGCACGAAACCCGCGGCCAACGCAAGGATGTTCGCTCCGGAGCCCGCGAAGACGAGGTAGGCGGCGAGGAACGTCGTGGCGCCACCGAGCAGCACGAGCCGCGTGCCACGTCGGTCGCCCAGATGGCCGGCCGGCAGGCTCGTGAGCGTCGCGGCAACGTTGTAGGCGACGTAGAGCAGCACGGCGATGCTCGCGGCGCGATCCAGACCCCTGCTCGGCTCGAGCAGCTCGGTCGCGCGCAGGATCAGCAGCGTGGCCGCGCAGTTCCCGAACTCGAACGCTCCCATGCCGGCGAACAGGCGCCCGAGCCCTCCGCGCAGCACGGGTCGCACCTGCAATCGGATCGGGCGCCGTTCCTGCGCGGTCGGCCTTCGAACACGTCGCACGGCCATCAGCATCGCGAGCGCCGCGAGCAGCCCGGGGACGATCGAGACGACGATCGCCCAGCGAACGCCCATGATCGCGATCAAGGGGATCGCGAGGAGTGGTCCGACGATCGCACCGAGGTTGTCGGCCATGCGCTCGAAGCCGTACGCGCGGCCGTACGCCTCTGCCGGCACGACATCGGCGAGGATCGCGTTGCGGCTCGGACCACGGATGCCGCGCGCGGCCCAGGCCCCGGTGCGGAGGACGGCGACCTGCCACGGCGCGGTGGCGAGCCCGACGCTGCTGGAGAGCACCGCGGTCGTCACGTATCCCCCGACGGCGACCTTCGCGCGGCGGTCGGGATCGTCGGCCACCGCGCCGCCGGCGAGCTTGGCCACACCGGCAGCACCGTCGGCGATGCCCTCGATCAACCCGAGTGCCGACGCGGGCGCGCCCAGCGTCACAGTGAGGAAGCTCGGCAGCAGCGACGTCGGGATCTCGTGGCCGACATCGGAGAGGAAGCTCGCCAGCCCGATCGAGCGGACCCCCGGGTTGAACCAGGTCGAGGTGGCGGAACCGGATCCCCGGTCGGTGTTCATGCGCCGAGTATGCAACCCGACCGACCTGCCACACTCGGGACATGGCCGAACCCTTCGTCCCCGATGACTTCGAGGTGCCCTCTGAGCTGTGGCGCCCCGGGATGCGCCTCGAGCCCCTCGGTCCCGAGCACAACGAGCGAGACCACGAGGCGTGGTCCTCGAGCATCGATCACATCCGAGCCACCCCCGGGTTCCGAGAGAGCGACGCGGACGAGGACGGCGATGCACCATGGCCGCGCCCGATGTCGCTCGAGGAGAACCTCGGCGATCTGCAGCGCCATGCGGCTGACTTCGCGGCCCGGCGAGGCTTCACGTACTCCGTGCTCGACCCCGACACCGACGAGGTGATCGGCTGTGTCTACATCTACCCGTCGAAGGACGAGGATCACGACGCGCGCGTCGAGTCGTGGGTCCGCGCATCGCGTGCCGAACTGGATACGGCGCTCTGGCACGCGGTCTCGGACTGGCTCGACTCCGATTGGCCGTTCTCGCGCGTCGACTACAGGGCCGGCTGAGCCTCGGCTCCGGTCTGATCGCTAGACGGCGAACCGAACGTGCAGGATGTCGCCTTCCTGCACCTCGTAGTCCTTGCCTTCGACGCGGATCTTCCCGGCCGACTTCGCGGCGTCCATGGAGCCGGCGGCGACCAGCTCGTCGTAGCCAATCACCTCCGCTCGGATGAACCCGCGTTCGAGGTCGGTGTGGATCACGCCCGACGCCTCGGGAGCCTTCGCGCCGCGGCGCACCTCCCAGGCGCGGGTTTCGTCCTCGCCGGTCGTGAGGAACGTGATCAGGTCGAGCGCTCGGTAGCAGGCCTCGATCACCGTCTCGAGGCCCGGTTGCGAGACGCCGAACTCCTCGAGCAGCGCGCGCGCCTCGTCGGCGTCCATCTCCGCGGTCTCGGCCTCGATCGACGCGTACACGCCGACCGCGCCGATGGCTGAGAGCTCGGGAGGGACCTCGAGACCTTCCTCGAGGTTCGCGACGACGACCTCGGGCTTCAAGGTCAGGGGAGCGATGCCCCGAAGGTGCACGGCGTCCTCGTCGGACACGTCGGCGTGGCGCAGCGGCGTCTCGGCGTCCAACGCCTCCTTGGCCCGCTGCAACGCGTCGACCTCGGGACCGGGCTTCTGGCGCGACTTCTTGACCGCCTTCTCGAGTGCGCTCTCGATTACGCCGAGGTCGGCGAGCAGCAGTTCCCCGCGCACGGTCTCCAGCTCGTCGAGCGGGGCGGCGTCTGCGCCGAAGCAGCGCAGCACGACCGCGAGCGCGTCGACCTCACGGAGCTTCGCGATGCCCTGGGCGCTCGAGACCCCGCCGGGGACGTCGACGAAGCGCACCTGCGCCGCAACGGTCTTGGCCGAGTGCTCGATGTCGGTGAGCACCTGCAGGCGTGCGTCGGGAACCGAGACGACGGCGACGTTGGCCTGCCCGCCGTGCGATCCGGCGCGCGTCAGGGCCGTGAACAGCGTCGACTTCCCGCTGTAGGCGACCCCGACCAGACCCACGTCCTTCATCGGTCGGCGAGCCTAACAGGGGCGTTCGCGGGTCCGTTCGGCCGGGGCGTGGTTCGGCCCTTCGGACCGCACGAACCGCCCTTGGTCCCATGCGCTGCAACGTGCCCCGCGGCCGATGGTACCTACGAGACCGGGCGGGGCGGGGTGCCGCCAGACCCACCTCGCTCCGCCAGGTCCGCTCCCGGGTTGCCCGCGGCCCGGGAGCTGGACGGGTGTGGTTCGACCAGGTCCGGCACCGAGTGTGCGCCGAGGGGGCGCATCGTCCGGTGGGCCGGGGATCCGACGGCCCCGGCCCACCGGCTCTCTCAACGCTCAGCTAGCTCTTGGTCTCCCAGAAGACCTTGCCGATCTCGTCGACCGCGTCGAGCAGCTTCTGGCCCTGCGCCGGGTCCTGCGACTTCTTCGACTCGCCGGCGAGCTTCGTGGCCTGCCAGAACTTCTCGTGCAGCTCCGGGAACTTCTCGAGGTGCTCGGGCTTGAAGTAGTCCGTCCACAGCACCCACAGGTGGTGCTTGACGAGGTCGGCTCGCTCTTCCTTGATCGCGACCGCGCGCTCCTTGAAGACGTCGTCGTCGCTCCCCTGGTACTTCTCCTGACACGCCTTGACCGACTCGGCCTCGATGCGGGCCTGGGCCGGGTCGTAGACGCCGCACGGCAGGTCGCAGTGCGCATGGACGCGACGGTGCGGCTTGAGGAATGCTTCCAGCATGGATGGCCCTCCTTCTTCCGACGATGGAACCGGCGGCTCCGATGCAACGGTCTCCGGTTCCGGCTCGTTCGAAACCTATCACCGCGGTCGGAAACGGGTCGCGGGCGTCGGCGGGACCGCCCTCGCGGCGGCGGGGGTCGCGTGGGCGTGCCTCCGCTGGAAGCCGAGCCGCGTCGAGATCGAGGGCGGGTCGATGGCGCCGACGCTCGCTCCCGGCGACTGGGCGTTGATCGCGAGCCCGTCGCGGTATGAACGCGAGGACGTCGTCGTGGTCGAGCATCCCGGGCGTCCCGGCTACGAGATGGTCAAGCGCATCGTCGGAGTGCCCGGCGACCAGGTCGGTGACCGGGTGCTCGGTGACGACGAGTACTGGGTCGTGGGCGACTACGAGCCCGCCTCGACGGACTCCCGGCAGTTCGGGCCTGTGCGCGCCGACGAGCTGAAGGCGAAGGTCCTGATCGTGTACTGGCCGCCCGAACGGCGGCGACGGGTCAGGTAGCGGTTCGCCGGGCCACCCGCGGTCACGAGGATCTCGCAGCCTCGGGGGTCTCGGTCGCGCCGCTCGGCCTGGCATCGGTCGTCGCCGGGGCCTCCGACGAGACGGTCGCGGCCGGCTCCGCCCCAGACCCAGTCGCCGCCGGACTCACCCCTCACGCGGTCGTTCCCGGCCTCGCCGTCGAACCGGTCGTCGCCCGGCCCCGCGATCAGCAGGTCGTTTCCCGGACCGCCGCACGCACGGTCCTTCCCGATCGAACCCTGGAACTCGTCGTCCCCACCCATGCCGAGGAAGACGTCGGGCCCCCGGCCACCGCTGAGCTCGTCGCCGCCGGGCGTGCCCACGATGTTCACGGGCTTGCCGAGGCATCGCACGAGCTCGTAGGCGCCGGCGTCGCATCGCCGGTCACGCGGTGCGCCCCGCTGGTCGCGGCGCGAGCACTCGATCCCGCTCCCGATCGCCGGGCTGGTCGGACGGAGCGCCATCGTCGGGGTCGGACCGCCGTTGGGTCCGAGCCGCCGTAGCTGCGGATCCTCACGGCTGCGATCCGTGGGCTCCCGCAGGCCGCAGCCCTTCGCGGAGCCCACGTTCCCGCCGAGGGAGTGGAGGTCCCCGGAGCAGTCGCGCCCGTCGGGCGCCGTGTTGTCCGACACGATCGACGAGCGGACGGTCGCCTCGCCGGTGGCTCCCGACGGTCGCCGGATCCCGCCGCCGCGGGCGGCCTCGTTCTCCGCGATCGTCAGGGAGGACACTTCGGCGGCTCCATCGACGTACAGGCCACCGCCGCCTCCCGTCGCCGTGTTTCCCGTGATCGTCGAGTTCTGCATCTCGGTGGTCGGCCCCGTCGCGGAGAGCCCGGCGC
>JBGGNG010000051.1:0-2855 GCA_041287635.1 Actinomycetota bacterium
GGGCCGTAGCCGCTTCGGGAGAGGGCGCTCTTTCAGCAGAAGGTGCACGGGTGGGGCGGCTTCGAACCATACGTGCGTGATCACGACATCTCGTGCGGACGACAGATTCCTCACCTTCACGAAGTAGAACGGGACTGGCCCGCCCTGGAAGTATCCTCGGTGCACGAGAACCCGGAGTCGCCGCCGCGCCTGCTGGAACGCGCGAAGTCTGTCGGTGATCTCGAGCAGGATCCCTACGTCAGCCATCGATCGAAGTCTAGGAGCTCACTGGATGAACCGGGGGTTGTCCCGAGTGGCCCTTCTACGGACGGCACGGCGCGCTCGTGGCAAGAGTTGCTGCGATCCATCGCCTCCAAGGGAGAGAAGGGTGTTCACAGCGGGAGCGCAAGGAGCACCCGAAGAGCGGTCTCAGCGCAGGTTCCACCGCTCGGAAGGGGTCAGCCGCCTTCCGGCGGCCAACCCCTTACGGCTCCTAGCAGCCGCTTCTGTTCCTATGCGGTCGCGTCGATGGGTGTGGCCCGCCTCGCGTGCCGGAAGCCCAGGAAGGCGAGTATGCCCAGGAACAACCCGGCGATCACCATCGCGTAACCCGCGTAGATGGCGATCGTCGAAACGGTCCACCAGCCGTACGCGTTCAGCAGCATCGCCCTGAGGGACTCACCCTTGAACAGGGTATCCGCCTTGACCTGCAGGTCCGCTGCGACGTCTGGGTCGAGACCCTCCTCACGTGCCGCTGCGCTCGTCTCCGAGTACGTGGCTCCCTCGTTGATGCCCACGAGGTGCCCGCCGATGTAGCGCGAGAACGCCTCGGCCTCGACGCCCGTGTCGACCTTCGCCCCTGCGAACTCGCCGATCTCGGCCCGCTCCTCGGGGGTCATCGCCTCGGCCGGTGGGAACGAGATGTTCTGCGGCGCGAGTCGGTCACGTACGTTGTCCTGCCCGAAGTTGCCACCGTAGATCGCGGCTCCGCCGAGCACGAGCAGGATGACCGCGAGAACGGCCCCCGCCGAACTGACGATCCTGTCCCAAACTCTCCTGTCCATATGCTGCGGCGGGGCCGGTTGAACCGGCGCTCTCGCGGGGACTTCGACCCGAACGGAATCTGTCTGCGTGCTCATCGTGCCTCCTTGGTCCGATGGTCTTGGGCCGCTGAAGGGAGACCCCTCCGCGGAACTCCGTGTGAGCTCGTGATGTCTCGCAGCGGAACCCTGTCGAGCACCCCGGAGCGCGTGAGCACCATGTACGTCTGCGCCTCGTCGTCGAAGTAGGCGAGCCGGCCCACGACGGTCCGAGCGTATCCGCCGCGCGACTCGACCTCGAACGAGCGCTCGAGGGATCGTGGCTCGGTTGCGGTGTCCCGCGGGGCATCCAACGGGGCCGTCGGCCTGACCGGCGGTCTCGTCGGGGCCTCGATTCGGACCGTATCGATGAGGGTGGTCATCCTGCTTCGTCCCAGAGGGGCTGGCTGCTGAGCCTCATCGCCAGTCGGTCCCACTGGCTGCTGCGGGGTCCGTCCTCGAACGAGCGCTCGGAGGGCTCGGAAGCGGTGTCCCATGAGGGGTCCAATGGAGACACCGGCTTGACCGGCGATCTGTCCGGGGCTTGGATGCGGACCGTATCCGTGAGGGTGGTCATCGTGCCTCCTCGGTTCGAGGGGCTGCCCACGGCCTCTTCGCAAACGGTCCCAATGGATGGGTGCTTCTCTTCCATTGTCTCACTTCTGATGATCGACCAGCGCTTCGGACCGACACGACGCATGTTCATCGTGTCTGCCGTTGGTCGTAGACCAACCGAGAAGAAGTAGACTCGTCGTCAACGGCGTTAGCCGATGAGAGAAGGCTCCATGAGAGCGCTCTGGATCGTCGCGGCATTGATCGGTATCGGGATCCTGATCTTCGCGCACGCAACCGTGCTCTGGATCGTGGTTGGCATCGCATTCCTTGGACTGGCTCTCTTCTTGTACCGGAGGCCGCTCGTTCACAGAATCGGTCTCGGTCACAGGTAGTTCCATGCGCGACCCGCTTCCTCGGGGTTCTCGCCACGGTAGCCCGGGTCAGGCCCCGAGGGCAGCGAGTTGGATGATCGCTTGGCAGACAAGCCGAGACGGTTACTCCTTTGGATCGATGGGTCACGCTTCTCGATCGGGCTGGCTCCGAGTCTAAAGACCCTGTCCCAGGGGGTCCTTCTCCCCTATCTCCGTTCACGTGCCGCCTTCTAACGTTGCCTCAAGGAGGCCGTCATGGGGAACTGGATACAGTTCGAGAAGTGTGCCGGGTGCGGTTGGGACATCGGGACCGGCGAGGGCGAGCGGAGCTGTTCTTGGGGCGAGTGCGCCTACCTCCCTGAGGAGTTGGACGTGTACTGCGAGCAGTGCCGCTTCAACTACTTCAGCCTCGAGGGCAATCCCACCTGTGATGACCCGTTGACCTGCGAGTACGCCTCGGTCCCTCTCGCCCACGTGGAGAACTACCGCCGTTGGGCGGCCGCGCGCGGCATCTCGGTCGGTGCTCCGTAGGCGTCACGGGGCTTTGAGGAGCGACGTGATGAGAGCGACGGCGCCGGCTCCGATCCTTCCCGTGGGGCACGACGAACAGCGGAGGGCTCTCTTCGGCTGGTGGCTGCAGGACGCCGGTTAGGAGGTCCTCACGTGCCCGGGCCCTTCGGCTTCCGGGTATTCGTGTATCGGCAGTCGTGCGAGTCACTGCCCGCTGGTCGATCCCGCCTCTCTCGTCGTGTTCGACCTCTCGTTCTCGCCTGACGCGACCGGTCGGGAAGGGGCGGACGGACCACACCGTTCCGATCAGGTTCTCCGCATATGTAGGGATGGACATCGGCCGTGACAACGGCGGCGTCGT
>JBGGNG010000052.1:0-12264 GCA_041287635.1 Actinomycetota bacterium
CCCGCCGAGACCACCGAGACGATCACCGACGTCGTCGCAGGCAACGAAGACTTCTCGACCCTGCTCGCCGCCGTCGAGGCGGCCGGCCTGGGCAAGACCCTCGCGGGTGAGGGGCCGTTCACGGTCTTCGCGCCCACCGACGAGGCGTTCGCGGCGCTGCCCGAGGGCACGCTCGAGACGCTGCTCAAGCCCAAGAACGAGGAGCTCCTCAGCTCGATCCTCACCTACCACGTGGTGCCCGCCGAGGTCATGGCGGCCGATGTGGAGTCGGGCGAGGTCACCACGGTCAACGGAGCGACCTTCACGGTGGATGCCTCGGACATGGGCGTCAGCATCACCGACGGCCAGGGCAACGAGGTCGACGTCGTCACGACCGACATCGTCACGTCGAACGGCGTGATCCACGTGATCGACGGCGTGGTGCTCCCGCCACAGGAGTGACCGCGAACGATCCGACGTGCCTCACGGCGCCGCCGGGGCCGCTCCTGCGCCCCGGCGGCGTTCGTTCGCCATGACTCGTGGCTCGACGCGTTCAGTGAGCCCTCGCAGATGACTACGGGCCATCACGAAGTCGGTCCACAGCGCTGCCCGATACGCGAGGGCCAGCCACGGAGGTCCTATCGCCCCTCTCGTCCGCAGGTGCACCCGGACCCGCCCGTCCTCGAGGTCATCGATGGCCCACGTCCAGACCCAGTCGAGCCACGCATCGTCGGGCTTCGGCGGCAGATGGGTGTGCGATCGCAGCACCAGTAGGTGTGGAGCCTCCATCCGCTCGACCACGAAGTAGCAGCCGCTCTCAGGGGGCCCGTCCGGCACGTGGTCGCCGACCGCCAGACACTGGAACTCGGGCAGGATCTCGATCGTGCTGGGGGCGTTCGCCGGGAACAGCAGCCGATCGACCCACCGGTACGTGTACCACCCCGCGCGATGCCACCCCGTCTGCACGAGCCAAGGCCAGACGTCGTCGGCGTGTCCGCGCATCGTGATCGCGTGGGTCGTCGCGAACGAGGGTTCCCGCACCAGATCGTCGCTGGGAAGACGGCGCCGGCGTTCCTCGAGCGTGCTTCCCCACGTCGTGCCCAGATGGGTGGCAGCCGCGAACGCGCCCACAGCGCCTGCCGCGACGGACCAGCCCAGCTTCGACATCGGACCCGCCCTCCATCACGGTCGTCGGAGACAGCGTGCACGAACTCCGGCGTTGCGCGATGGGCGGTTCGGCCCGGCTCGTGTGGACCGTTCAGTCCCTGAGGACCCGCTCCTCGAGGACGTGGTCTGCACAGAAATGGTGACGCACCCCGTCGGCATCGATCGCGCCGACGGAGGGCCGGCCGCAGGGGTCGCCGATCGCCACGGTGGTCGGGGTGCCGCCCTGGGCGGATTCTCGCTCGCGGATCATCTGTTGCATCACGAGGGCGACGTCGAAGTACTGGCACGAGGGGAGGGGTTCCGTCATGCGAGCAGTGTGCCCCGACCGGCCGATGGAGCGCATCGGCTGTCCGGCGCCGGTTCGTGCGGCGAAGGTCTCGAAACCCGCGGGGCGGGGGGAGGTCGCACGCCCGTGTCGCGGGCCGTCCTCAGGCCTGCGCCTGGGTGCGCAGCTTGTAGTAGGCGCGTTCCACCATGAAGCGGGAGTCTGGTGACGACGGGTCGGCGATCGCGTCGCGCAGCCACGCCTTGACCTCGTCGACCTCCACGGACTCCGCGTTCATGCGGCTCGGCCGCGTGAACCGCTTGCCCCTCACGAGTGGGCCGAGCAGTTGCGCGGCCTCAGCGAGTTGGCCGGCCTCGACCAGCCTGAGCGCCTCTTCGATCCTGTCGACGTCGATGGGTGTTCCCTCCCTTCGGCGAACGAGCCTGCCCGTTGCCGCCGTGGTGCGGCGCCGGCTTCGAGAGACCTGCCTGCACGAACTCGGCGTGCAGATCCAGCCGTTTCGCGATGCGACCCACCTCGAGCCGCTGGTCGGGGGTGACGAACGTGACGCCCTCGCCACCGCGACCGGCCCGCGCCGTGCGACCCACACGATGAACGTACGCCTTGTCGTCAGCGGGCGCATCGAAGTTGATCACGTGCGTGATGTCCTCGAGGTCGAGGCCGCGGGCGGCGACGTCGGTCGCGACGAGCACGTCGTTGGCCCCGCTGGCGAACCGCCCGAGCGCTCGCTCGCGCTGGGGTTGTGACATGCCGCCGTGCAGCTCCCCGGCGCTGAAACCCTCCTTGCGAAGGTTCCGTGCGAGGCGGTCCGCGCCGCGCTGGGTGCGCACGAAGATCAACGTGAGTCCCCGCTCGGCGGCGAGTTCGCGCACGAGCGCCCTGGTCTTCTGCGGATGCTCGACGGCGATGAAGCGATGCGTGGCGTGGTTGATGTTCGGCCCCGGCTCGCCGGTCTCGTGCAGCACGGCATCGCGGGTGAAGCGCTTCGCCAGGCGGCCGACCTCACCGTCGAGCGTCGCGGAGAACAGCATCGTCTGGCGGTCGGGGTGCAGCATCTCGAGGATGCGCGTCACGTCGGGTAGGAAGCCCATATCCAGCATGCGGTCGGCCTCGTCGAGCACACACGCACGTACGCTGTCGAGTCGCAGCAGTTTGCGCGCCACGAGGTCGAGCAGCCGACCCGGTGTCGCGATCACGATGTCGGCGTGGCGGGCGCGCTTGGCCTGCGGGCCGATGCCGACGCCGCCGTAGACCGATGCCACCTGCAGGTGACGCACGTCCGCGATCGCGCGGAACTCCTCGGTCACCTGGCTCGCGAGCTCTCTCGTGGGCGCCAGGATCAGCCCGGTCGGGCTCTTCCCGCTCGGGTGCAGACGCTCGACGAGTGGCACGGCGAAGGCGAGCGTCTTGCCCGAACCGGTGCGCGAGCGCGCGAGCACGTCACGCCCTGCGAGCGCGTCGGGCAGCACGAGCGATTGGATCGCGAACGGACGCTCGACGCCGCGCATCCGTAGGGCCTGCGAGACGGGTTCGGAGACGCCGAGCGCCCTGAACGTGGGCTGGTCGGGCTCGCGGTCGATGGATCGAGCTGTTGCGGTGGTGGTGGGCACGGTTCGGGTGTCCTCTCCTGGTCGTCGTTCGGTGCGCGTCGAGGGCAGGCGCCTCTGCGCAGGAACGCCCAGGAGGGCGGTGCGTGCGAAGGATCGCGAGACTTCGTCGCGCGCGCGTCTCGTACGAGATCGGCGCGGTCTTCGCCAAGGATACGCGATGCACGCCTCGCTCGCCGGAAGCGGAACGCACACCGAGGTCCCGAAGCCGAGGGGGCTCGGCCGTCACCGCTCCTGAACCTATGCACGACGTGCCCGGATCGCGTCTAGCGGCGCATGGGTTCCGAATCGCGTTCGACGGAAGGAGAACGTGATGAAGCTCGGAACCAAGGCAGCGATCCTGATCATCCTCGGCGCCGCGTTCGTATCGTTCCTGCTCTCGGTCTCGCTGTGGTTCGGGGTGTTCGGCGATCCCGATCGCGAGCTGGGGCTCTTCGTGGGCCTGTGGGTCCCCTCGATCCTCGCGCTCGGCGCCCTCCTCAGCCCAAGGGGAGCGGCACGGTGACCCCGCTGCTCGCTCTGGGCGACGGCACGATCTTCGCGATCGGAAGCGTGATCTTCATCGCCGTGTTCACCGCGGCGTTGGGGCTGGCGTACGCGCGCTTCGAGGAACTCGGGGAGGACGATCGGCGCTCTGGCGGGTGAGGCGATCCGTGAGCCGATAGGCCGGCCAGCCGGCCGGCCCGACCGCCGCCGCCGTCGGTCGCGGGGGTGAGCACGTCGCTACCGTGCATGGGTGAAGGATGCGCCCCTGCTCCGAGGTTCACTGCTGCTGCGGCTCGTGGCGCTGTTCGTCGGATTGCTGTTGATCGCCGTGGCCATCGTCGCGATGCTGGAGTCAGAGCTCGGGGTGCCGCCGTGGGACGTGCTGCACATGGGCATCGCGGAGCACACGCCGTTGACGCTGGGAACGGCGGCCGTCGTGGTGGGACTCGTCATCGTGGCGATCGGCTGGATCGGCGGCGCACCCCCGGGCTTCGGGACGATCGCGAACGCCGTGGTGATCGGCCTCGCGATCGACGTGTTCAGCGCGATCGGGTGGGTGGAGCAGCTCTCGGACGCCTCACTCGGCGTTCGGGTCGGGCTCGTGGCGCTCGGCGTCTGGCTCTTCGGGGTCGGTTCGGCCCTGTACATCGGAGCGGGCATGGGTGCCGGCCCGCGTGACTCCTTCATGCTTGCGCTCACGAGGCGCACCGGTTGGCGCATCGGCATCGTGCGCGGCTCGATCGAGGTGACGGTGCTCGTCGTCGGGCTGCTGCTCGGCGGACTCGCGGGTATCGGCACGCTGGCGCTCGCACTGCTCGTCGGACCCTCGGTCGAGCTCTCGTTCTGGTTGCTGCTGCGACTCGACCTGGCCGATCCTGGCCTGCACGCCCCGGAGTTCGGTCCACTCGATGTGGCCTGAGCCCCGGAGGACCGACTCGAGTGTCCGTCGACCGCAACGCCGATGTGTGACATCGTGGACCCACACATCGCCCACGGAAGGGGCAGTCATGGCCAGTAAGGACAAGGGCGGCGCGAAGGGCTCGAAGACGGCGGCGAGCAAGACCCTGAAGGAGAAGCGTGCCGCCAAGAAGGCGAAGGGCAAGGGCGGCTCGAGCTCCTCGGACTGGAACCTGAACAAGTAGCGGGACTCAACCCGCTCCTGTTTCGGTTCAGGTCAGCTTGCCGTAAAACGTCGCGTTGACGCCGTTCACCTTCGTGAACTCTCCTCCGAAGTGCAGAGCGGCGCCCTCGGCCTCGAGGTCCCAGATGCCGTTGAACTTGCCGGTGACCGACGGGGTCCAGGCGTCCAACGCTCCGTTCGTGCCGTAGGCGGCGAGGTAGTTGTGCCGCACGCATTCCCCGAACGGGTCGAGATCGCCGGGGTTGCTGGACTTGAACCCGCATCGATCGCCGGTGGCGTCGGCGATCTCGACGAAGTGTCCTCCCACCACGACCTGGCCGCCCATGATCTCGAGGGACTGGACCGACCCGGAGGTGTCGCGCTTCCATTGGAGGGCCTCGGCGAACGAGTACTTCGCGAAGAAGTCGGAACCCCCGGCGCCGAGGTAGAGGGCGCTCCCATCGGTCGCGACGGCGATTCCGGTGGCCGTGCTGGCTCCTGAGGCACCCCCCGGCGTGAGGTCGCTCGGGACCCACGACGGATCGAGCACCCCGTCGGTGCTCAGCTTGATCAATGCCTTGACCGGCTGACCGCCGGCGAAGTCGCACTGGCAGGCCGCGAAGAGCGCCCCGCCGGCCAGCACGAGGTCGCGGTAGGCGGGAGGCGTCGAGTGCCCACGAAGCGTGGCTTGGACCGTGACCTTCGTGCGCCCCTTCCAGATCGGGGAACCGCTCGCGACGTTCCACAGGCCGAGCGTGGTGCCGGCGGCATAGACACTGTCGCCGTTCACGAGCACCGTCTTCGCGGTGGGCGCCCCCTTGAACCAGCGGACGGCTCCGGTCGAGAGGTTCACAGCGGCGAGGTTCTTCTGGGCGCTGTTGGCCGGGTTCACGAATTTCCCGCCGACGATCAGCTCGCCGCTGCGTACGTCGAGGTCCCAGATCTCGGCGCCCGAGCTGGTGAAGCCGGGGGCGCTCACCGAGGCGAATCGCCCGGTCCCCGCATCGAACGCGACGAGGTTCGAGACCGACCGAGTGGCACCCGTCGAGTCGGTCGCACTCGAGAACTTGCCGCCCAGCCAGATCACTCCCCCGACGACCTGCACGGCGCGCACCTTGCTTTCTAAGAGCGGCCCGATCTCGGGCCAGGGCTCGGCGACCGCGTTGGCATCGGTGCCGGGCAGGGCGTGGGCGCTCGACGCGCTCAGGATCAGGAACACGCCGAACGAGAGCAGGACGGTGACGGCCTTCTTCATCAACAGCCTCCGGGAGGGTTCGCGGGGCGAGGACGCCTCGATCATGTGTCGGGTGGCCCGGAGTATCGCGGAGAAAGAACCGCAGCGTCAACCGTTCGACCTAGGCCGGAATGAGGAAGGCCTGGTCAAGTCGCTGCATGTCACCGAGCCGGTTCTACCCTTGGTGCCTTGCCGGGCAACTGCTCCCGTCGAACCGGTCAGGCCGCGTTCACTCGTGTTCGTACTTGAACGAGATGTTGACCCGCGCGCGGTAGTGCGCGACCTTGCCGTCCTCGATCGTGAGATCGAGCTTCACGACCTCGCCGACCCGCAGGTCGCGCAGGGATTCCGCCGCGGTCTCGACCGCGTTCTTCGCGGCGTCCTCCCATGACGCCGTGCTGGTGCCGATCACCTCGGTGACTCGGTAGATGCTCTCGGTCATCGTCATCCCTCCAGGGCCGTGTCCCACCATCATCGTCTGTCGCGTGCCCGGGCGCGACCCGGTCCACAGGTCCCGCGAGGACCGGGTCGCGGTGGTGCACTCCGGTCGCCCCGAGTCGGGCTCGCTACGCCGCGGGCACCTTCTTCTGGGGATCGATGAACGGGATCACGGCGGTCGTGCCGGCGCGGATGCCGTCGTCGGTCTCCACGTCGAGCCGGGTGCCCGGTGTCGCCAGTGCGATCGGCACCCACACGTATCCGATGTTCTTTTCCAGCCGTGGTGACCAGCATGCGTCGGTGACGTGTCCGACCGTCTCGCCCCCGTGCGCCACCGGCCAGTGCTGGGTGGGCTGGTCGACCGGCTCGCCCTCGAGCTCGATGCCGATGAGCTTGCGCGAGACGCCCTCGCGCCGGATGCGCTCGAGCGCGTCCTTGCCGATGTAATCGGCCTCCTGCGCCTGGACGAGACGTTCCAGCCCGGTGACCTCGAACGGGTTGTCGGTGAGCCCGATGTCTGAGCCCCAGTCGAAGATGCCGGCCTCGATGCGTCGGATGTCGGACGAGGGCGTCACGCGGATGCCGTGCGGCCTCCCGGCGTCGAGGATGCGCTGCCACAGATCGTCGCCCCGGTTCGGGTCGCGCAGGTAGATCTCGTAACCGACCACCGCCGTCCAGCCCGTGCGGCTGATCACGACCGGGATGCCGTCGAGATCGGTCTCGTCGCACCAGTAGTACTTCATGTCGAGGATCCAGTCGCCGAACAGGTCGCGCATCGTGTCCTTGGCCTTCGGCCCCTGCACCTGCACCGGGTAGACCTCGGGGTGCGTGACCTTCACGTCGAGGCCGGAGTTCACCGCGACGCCCATGGCGTAGAGGCCGGCGTCGGAGTCGGCGAGCGTGAGCCACCAACGGTTCTCCTCGACCCGCAGCAGCACCGGATCGTTCACGATGCCGCCGTCCTCGGCGGTGACGAGCATGTACTTGCCCTGCTTCACGGCGCACGTCGTGAGATCACGGCAGGTCAGCCGGTTCGTGAACGCGCTCGAATCCGGTCCGGTGATCTCGACGATCCGCTCCACGCTCACGTCCCACAGCGTCACGTCGTTCACGAGGGCCCAGTACTCCTCGGTGGGATCGCCGTAGGTGTTCGGGTGGTACATGTGCTGATAGACGTCGTAGGCGGAGCACCCGGCGCGCAGGGTCGCCTCGAAGAACGGCGATCGGCGGTACCACGGTCCCCAGTTCAACCTGGTGTGCTCCGGCAGCGTCATGTCGTGTCCCCCCACTCGTCGGCTTCGCGGAACCGTGGGCGCGAGTCTATGCATCCGACGATGTCGTTTGCGCCTCTCGCAACCGCCGCCCTACGATGCGCCGCAAGGGCTCGCCGACGAGCGCGCATCATCGGAAGGAGCGTCGGTCACCAATGGATGACATCGGGTTCTTCGACATCGTCTGGTACATCATCGCGGGGCTGATCATCGGTGGATTGGCGCGGCTGCTCCTGCCCGGCAAGCAGTCGATGGGATGGATCGCCACCATGATCCTCGGTGTCGTCGGCGCGATCGTCGGCGGGCTCATCTGGAACGCGATCTTCTCCGGCAACGAAGGCATCGCCTGGATCGGCTCGATCATCGCCGCGATCATCCTGCTCGTGATCTACGAACGCGTGGTCGCGAAGCGGCAGGCCTGACGCCGCGGGGGGACTGGGATCACGCCGGCTCGTCGAGCAGGGCGCGTTCGTCGGCGAGCGCGATGACGAGGTGGCCGCGCGCGTTGGGATGCAGCGGCGCCGGGTCGTCGGGTCCCTGTACGTAGCTCTGATCCGTGCACAGCTCGTGGCCGGTGAAGTCGGGCTGCACCGTGCGGTGTCCGAACGCCTCGGCCCCCGCCGTCAACACGTCGTTCAAGGCGCCGAGTCGATCGAGCAGCACGGCAAGCTTCTCGCTCGTCAATCCAAGCGGCTCGAGGCAATCGAGGGTCGGATCGAACGGCGCGTAGTAGCGGTTGATCAGCACGAGCGGATCGCCGGGGATGGCCGATAGCTGGCGCAACATTTCGTAGTAATCCTGCGTGAAGTCGTCGAGCGATCGCTGGAACAACGCCGTCAGTGCGCGGTTGTCGCACGATGCGGACGCTGCGCAGAGGAACACGAGGCTGCTCCACCGCATGTCGTTCGCGCCGACGTTGACGATCACCACCTCGGCCTCGCTCGCGCGCTTCGCGACGGCCAGTTGCGGCGCGATCCGCCGATCGCCCACCTGCTGCAACCCGAGGATGCCGTCGTCGATCGTCGCCCCACTGCAGGCCAGGTTGTCGACGTTCCATTCGTTGACCCGGGCGAGCGTCTCCGCGAACGCGATCGAGCTGCGTTGGCATGCGGTGTCGTCGGGCGCCGCGTCGGCGAGGGGCGGACCGCCGAGCCCGGCGGCCGTCGAATCTCCGAGCACGACCGCCTGCACGTCGGGTTGCGTCGGACCGGCGGCGGCGGGGATCGGTCGCAACTCGTCCCGGCCCACCATCTCGTTCACGCTGCCCACCCCGCGCAGGATGTCTGGCGCGGTGAACGCGGTGACCATGATCGCGGTGAGGTTCACCGCCTGGACGAACACCAGTCCGCCGAGCACGATCACCAGGGTTCGTTTCCAGCCGGCACCGCGCCATCCGGCGATGGCGCCGAGCACCACCACGGCGCCGAGCGTGACGAATGCGATCTCCCACGCGAAGTACCGTCGCCATCCCGCGGCCAGAGCCTCGCCGAGCTCTGCGGCCGCCGCGGCGCGCCCCGGCGGCGAGAACGCCTCCTGCACCTGGGCGTCGAGGCTGATCTCGGTGAGGGCCAGGCGGGGTCGCACCGGCCCCACGAACTCCACCTCGGTCGGCAGCGATCGTCCGAAGAGCACGGCCTCGCCGGGGCCCGACGTGCTCCACGACGGCGGGGCCGTGCCGACGGCCACGGTCTGTCCGAGCGCGGTGACCGACTGCTCGGGTGTGACCCGCAGGGCGAACGCGATCGCCGCGACCGAGACCACGAGCAACGTGGCGACGGCGATCAGCCCTCGCAGCAGCCGTTCTCTGGGGGTGGGGCCGTCGATCATGCCATCAAGCATGCATCGTCGTGGTGGTACCGCGAGGAACGACGGCGGCGAGCGGGCTAGCGCTTGTCCTCGTAGTACTCCTTGGCCGACATCGCCTTGCCCGTGGGCGAGCGCCACTCGCGTTCGCGATCCGGAAGTTTGCCGAGGACCTTCGCCATCTCGCGCACGTGCTCGGCGACGGAGCCGCAGCACGATCCGATGTAGCGGACGCCGGCGTCTCGAGCTTCGGCTGCGAAGCGGGCGAGGTCGCCGCGGGGGAGTGTGATCGCCGTCAAGGCGACCGGGAACTCATCGGTCGACGTGAAGTCGGCCTGCTGCTCGGTCGTGGCGTAGGCCACCGGCTGCGCAGCGACCGGCACCGCGCCGCCCACGGCCGCGACCATCTGTGTCGCGATCGGCAGCTGCTGCGCCGGGGCGTTCAGACAGTTCACTCCCACGATGTCGGCGCCGGCGTCGGCGAGCCGCTTCGCGCATTCACCCGGTGCGTCACCCTCGTACGCGCGGGCAGGCAAGGTCTCGAACGACATCGTCGCCATGACCGGCAGGCCGGTCCGCTTCGCACGCTCCACGAACAGCAGCGCCTCGCCGAGGAACGAGAACGTCTCCCCGATGAAGAAGTCGGGTGGTCCGGCGTCGACCTGGTCCTGCAGCTGACGATCGAGCAAGGCCCGCACGTGATCGGGGCTGGCGGGGTCCTTGGGGTCGTAAGCCCACGTGAGCGAGAGGTTGCCGGCCACGAGCGCGTCGCCCTCGGTCGCCACCTCGCGCGCGATGCGCACGGCGTTGCGGTTGATCTCGTCGACGGCGCCGCCGAGGCCGACGGTCGCGAGCTTGTCGTCGCTCGCGTAGAACGTCATCGTCTGCAGCACCTCGGCGCCCGAGCGCAGGAACTCGCGATGCAGTTGCTCGAGCGCCTCCGGGTGCTCGATCACCACCTCGGGCGTGAACGGCCCCGCCTGCACGTACCCCCGCTTCTCGAGCTCGAGCAGGTAGCCACCGTCGCCGAGCACGGGACCCTCGGCCAGCCGTTCCAGGATGCCCTTCGTCATGTGCTCTTCCTCCGTCCCGCGAGTGTACGGCTCGGTCCGCCGTGCGGACCCGCGGTGAGGTCGGACGACTACCCGGCGTCGTCGAGCAGCTCGATCATCTGCGCGAGCGACATGGCCTCTCCCTCAGCCCACGCGCGTTCGAACTCCTGGTCGCCGAGTGCGGCACGCGACGCCTCCGCTGGGTCGCCGAAGAACGCGAGCCCCACCTCGGGGAAGTTCACGTCGTACTCACGTTCGAGCCGGTCCGAGGCGCCGATCAGGGTCGCGGCTCGCTCCGCTCGCCTCGTGAGGTTGGCCAACAGCGCGTGAGGCTGAAGGACGACCACCAGCATGATCGGGTTCCCCGAGGCGCACGCGATCCGCGTCGCCTCGGCGAGGTGCGCGACGCCCTGGTCGATGTGGTCGAGGATCACGTGCATCCCTGCGAGCGCGCTCAACGACTCGCACAGCAGCAACTGTTCGCCGACCTCGCGGTAGAGCGAGATGCTCCGCTCGATCGGTTCGATCCCGCCGGCCGCGTCGCCTGCGAAGAGCCGGCCGAACGCGATGCCGGCCCACAGCTCTGCCTGCATCGGCAGGTCGTCCGGCTCGACGATCGCGAGGCAGTCTTCCAGCAGCTGCAGCCCTTCCTCGGGGCGCCCCGAGGCGACCGGTACGAACGTCAGGTTGACCAAGGCTCGGGTGAGGAGCCGACGATCCTCAAGCTCCCGAGCGATATCTGCGGCTTCCTCGTACGACGCACCCATCGCGTCGTAGTTCGCGAGCCAGTAGTCGATGCTGCCGAGTGCTCCGAGCGCCCGCGCTCGAGGGCCGGTTCGTGCCTGTGCTTCCGGCAACGAGAGGAGGCTCGCGAGCCTCGCCCGTCCTTCGGCGAAGTGGGCTCGCCGCTGCCAATAGCGCCAGAGCGCGGCCGCCGTCCGCAGAGCGGTCGCGACGTCCTCCGGGTCCGTGGAGCGCTCAGCTCGGTCGAGCGCGGCCCGGATGTTCTCGAGCTCGAGGTCGAGCGTCTCGAACCAACGGAGCTGCTGCTGCCCGGTCAGGTGAGGCTCCGCGCGCTCGGCGAGATCTCGCAGGTACTCGGCCTGCAGTCGCTCGATCGAGGCTCGCTCGGTGGCATCGATCTCGGAGAACCGCGTGCCGGCGTACTCGAGGATCGTCTCGAGCATCGTGAACCGCACCGACCCGTCCGACGCGCCCGAGCGTCGAACCAGGCTGTGATCGACGAGCGCGCCGAGCGCATCGAGCACGTCGAGGTCGTCACCGCAGACGGCCTCTGCGGCCTCGAGTGTGCATCCTCCCGGGAACACCACGAGGCGCGCGAACAGGCGTCGCGCGTCTTCGGGCAGTGCCTCCTCGCTCCATCTGATCGTCTGTTCGAGCGTCCGCTGACGTTGCGGTGCATCGCGCGCGCCGTCGGTGAGTAGTGGCAACCGCCGCTCGAGCCGAGCGGCCAACGACGCCGGGTCGAGCACACGCAAGCGACTGGCTGCCAGCTCGAGGGCGAGCGGCAGGCCGTCGAGCCTGGCGACGATCTCGGCCACGGCCACCGCGTTCTCATCGGTCACCCGGAAGTCCCGTTGTGACGCGGTGGCGCGCTCCACGAAGAGGCGCACGGCTTCCGACGCGGCGACGTCGGCCACATCGAGCCGGCTCAGATCGCCGGGGAGTGCGAGCGGGGGCACGCGGTACTCCCGCTCGCCGCCCACACGCAGGACGATCCGGCTGGTCGCGAGCAGGGTGAGCTCGGGCGCCGCGTCGAGCAGTTCGCCGGCGAACGAGACCCCGGACGCCTCGACGGCC
>JBGGNG010000053.1:0-8354 GCA_041287635.1 Actinomycetota bacterium
CGG
Organism: Actinomycetota bacterium; assembly: GCA_041287635.1. Classification (GTDB taxonomy): domain Bacteria; phylum Actinomycetota; class UBA4738; order UBA4738; family HRBIN12; genus JAOUEA01. The sequence goes on from JBGGNG010000053.1 coordinate 4, forward strand.
GGGCATCAGCTTACGCGCCCGTGAGCTGCTTCTCGTACAGGTCATGTCGCCGTCGAACCGTCATGCCGATCCCCGCGTACAGGTCGGTCGCGCCCGTCGCGTTCTCGGTGTCCACGCCCAGCCGCACCTCGTGGTGCCCGCGCGCGGCGAGCTCCGCGAACGACCGGGTGAGCAGCGCCCGTCCCACGCCGCGGTGGCGCCAAGGCTCGCGTACCCCGAGATCTCCGACCCATCCCACGCCGTCGTCGGCCGCCATGCTGACCGAGACGCCGACCGGTTCATCGCCCTCGAACGCGAGCATGATGAGCGACGGGTCGTACCCGGGCATGCCCCGGAACTCCTGGAGCCACTCCTCTTGTTCCGAAGGCTCGTAGCCGAAGTTGTCCCGGAACGCCTCGTCGAGCACGTGGTACGCGATGAGCTCATCACCCTCCGACGCGCCGAGCCGCATCGTGATGCCGTCGGGATCGTCGATGGGCGTGTCGGCGGCGGGCAACCCGCGTTGCATGTGCCAGAAGGAACGGGCGTGGCGGTAGCCACGCCCGACGAAGAGCCCGAGGGCGGCGGCGTCGGTCGAGGGCATGGCCGTACGGAAAGGCGCGGTCACTCCCGACGGAAGCCGAAGCGCGGCGCGACGTTCGGTCTCGCCCAGCAGCGCCGAGCCCAGCCCACGGCCGGCGTGCTCGGGATGCACCTTGCCCATCGCGAAGACCTGCACGGCGGGGTCGAGCGCGAGCACGAGACCGTACGCCGCGACCGTCCCGTCGGGGGCCTCGGCGACGATCGTGTCACGGTCAATGTCGAACCGCGCCACCGCCCAGTCGGCGACGATCTCGTCGCGGGATGGGTCGACGAACCCGACGTCGACCCGATCGCAGGCCTCGAAGAGCGCGACCAAGGCGTCGAGATCGTCGCGCCGGGCCGGGCGAGCCCGGTACGGGGCGGGGAACGTCACTCCCCGACGGCCTTCTTGCGGGCCGTCGTCTTCTTCGCGGTCGACTTCTTCGCTGTGGTCTTCTTGGCGGTGGCCTTCTTCGCGGTCGCCTTCTTGGCCGCGGGTCGCTTCCGTGCGGGCTCGGGCTCGTCGTCGGCCTGCTTCTTCGCCGCGGCGACGCTCGCCTTCAGGGCCTCCATCAGGTCGACGACCTTGGCGGTCGGCTCGGCCTCGACGACCTCGATCTCTTCGCCGTTGATCTTCGCCTCAACGATCTTCAGCATCGCCTCGCGGTACTCGTCGGTGAACTCGTCGGGGTTCCACTCGGCGGTGAGGTTCTCGATCAGCTGGCGGGCCATCTCGACCTCTTGGCCACGCGCCTTCGAGCTCACGTCGACGTCACCGAACTCCGCCTCGCGGATCTCGTCGGGCCAGTACATCGTCTCGAGCACGAAGGCGTCGTCCTTGAAACGGAGCGCCGCGAGGTGTTCCTTATCTCGGAAGCTGACCTTCGCGATGCCGACCTTGTTGTCCTGGCTCATCGCTTCGCGCAGAAGCGCGTACGCCTTCGCGCCGGTCTCGTCGGGCGAGAGGTAGTAGCTCTTCTTGAACATCATCGGGTCGATCTCGTCGAGATCGACGAACTGCTGGATGTCGATCGCGCGGCTCGACTCGACCGGCACGGCGGCGAAATCGTCGTCGGTCAGCACGACGTAGCGGTCCTTCTCGTACTCGTAGCCCTTCACGATGTGCTCGAAGTCGACGATCTCGCCGTCCTTCTCGCACATGCGCTTGTACCGGATGCGCCCCATGTCCTCGTCGTGGAGCTGGTTGAAGCGCAGCGTCTTCTCCTCGGTCGCCGGGTAGACGGCCACCGGGATCGTCACGAGGCCGAACGAGATGGCCCCTTTCCACATCGCTCTCGGCATGGAAGTCCCTCCGGATGTCAGCGTTCCCGCCGCCCACGGCGGGGAAACGCCATCCTATCCCGAGGCGCCGACGCTCCGGTGCCCCGCTAGGCGTCGTGGTCCGAGGCGATCGCTCGTTCGATGTCTGCCAGGGCGGACGCGAACGCGCTCGCGCGGGTTTCGCCCCCAGAGACCCTGCGCTGCACGGCCTCTCCGAGCATATACGTCGCGATCGGGGTGAGCTTGCGCTCGACGCCGTGCGCCACGTCGCGAGCGACGCCGAGCAGGCGCTCCTGCATGTCGTCGTCGATCGGGTCGACGCCGAGGTCGCCGGCCGCAGTGTTCAGCCAGTCCTCCATCGCTCTCAGCCCTCCCGCTCGTAGATCGTTCGGTCGGCGACCGGAGGCGTGTACCGGTACGAGAGCAGGGCGCCCGCCATCGCCAACAAGCCGCCGGCGAGGCCGACGAACATGCCGAGCGCCGGGCGAGCCGAGATCGTGCCCTGCTCGAACGCGTCGGCGACCGCGTCGCCCCGCGATGCGTCGGGCGAGAACGTGATGAGCGTCGAGAAGGCCTCCACGTCGGCGAACCGAGCGGCGAGGCCGTCGGTGTCGACGATGCCCCAGACCGCGGCGCCGACGGCCACGGCCGACGCCAGGAGTCCGAGGGTGGCCCAGACGTACTTGCCCCCGCCGAGCGAGATCATCACGAGCACGCCGCAGATCAAGGCCGCGACGCCGAGGAACATGATCGTTTGCCCCGACACGGCCTCGATCGCGCGGATGCGCTCCTCGCCGTCCTGCCCTTCGACGACGAACCAGGCGAACAGGGTCGACGCCGCGATCACCGCGCCTCCCAGCACGAGTCCCCACCCCGCCGGATTCCGCTTCAAGCGCTCCATCGTCCCCCCGTCCGATCGGTGCATCCCTCGAACGTGCTTCCTACCACGGTGGCCGGGCGTCACGCCATCGGGCCCATCTGGTCGACGCGACGAAACGATCGCACCCAGCCTCGATCGCGAGTCAGCGCAGGGAGAGACTCAGGGTCGTGTCACCCCTGACCCACGGTGGCGATGTAGACGGTGTTCGCTGCTTCGCCACGGGTGAGGGGGTTGTCGAACCTGACGACATGCGCCTCGCTTGAGGCGAAGACGTCCTCGAGGACGGCGATGTATCCCTCGTCGGGGGGGTCATCGGACCACAAGGCGTAGACGCCTCCCGGCTCGAGGCGACCCGCGAGTCGCTGGTGCCCCGCACGCCTGTAGAAGTCGGCGTGACCCGGGTGCAAGACGTGCCGAGGGGTGTGGTCGATATCCACGAGGATGGCATCGTGGCGGTCGCGCGTGTCAGGCCCGAAGCGTGAGCCGCTCGCGATCATCGCGAAGAAGTCTCCCTCGACGAGGGTGCACCGTGGATCGGATGTCAGTTCCTTGCTCACCGGAAGCAGCCCACGCCGGTGCCAACCGATGACCTCGTCCAGCGCCTCGATGACACGCACGGAACGCACACTGGGGTCGCGCAGGACCGCATGCGCGGTGTAGCCGAGACCGAGCCCTCCCACCACGACGTCGAGGTCCACGCCGGGGACGAGGGCGAGCGCGATGTCGGCGAGTGCCACCTCGGCCACGGTGAAGGCGCTCGACATAAGGAACTCGTCGCCGAGCTTCGCCTCGTAGATGTCGGCCTGCAGGGTCGGTTCGAACCGACGTCGAAGGCTGATCTCGCCGAGGTGTGTCGGTCGCCAGTCGAGTTCTTCGAAGCGGGCACTCACTGGCTCGCAACCGTGCCACCCGATCCATGGCGTGCGCAAGCCCCGCGTCAAACAAGATCTGGACGGGCTGCGGCCGTCGAGGATGCGTCGGCCCCTCCACCCGGGGTCGTTCGATCGCCGCCCACGGCTAGCATCACCGCGTGGCGAAGCGACGAAGGGCCCGTGTCTCGAAGGAAGCGTTCACGGTCGAGATGCCGGTCGCGCTCGAGGCGTCCCGCGACGGCGACGCCTGGTGGGCCGAGATCGACGGCCGCGAGCTGCGACTGTCCAACCTCACGAAGGTCTTCTGGCCCTACGAGGGCTACACGAAGGGAGACCTGCTCGCCTACTACGCGAACGTCGCATCGCTGATCGTGCCGCACCTCGCCGAGCGCCCGCTCACGATGAAGCGCATGCCCGACGGCATCGACGGCCCGTTCTTCTACGAGAAGTCGGCTCCCTCACACACGCCGGACTGGCTCGGCCGGTGCGTGGTGCAGAGCGAGGACGCCAAAGGCGGCGAGATCGACTACCTCACGATCGCCGACACGGCCGGACTGCTCTACGTCGCGAACCTCGGATGCATCGAGTTCCATCCACTGCATTCCCGCTGCGCCGACGTGGTGCACCCCGACTACCTCTTCTTCGACCTCGATCCGTTCGAGCCCTACACGTACGAGGACGTGCTCGTCGTCACACGGCACATTAAGGTTCTGCTCGACCAGCTCGGGCTGCCCTCGTTCCCGAAGACCAGCGGCGCGACGGGCCTGCAGATCTACGTGCCGGTCCTGCGCGGCACCTACTCCTACGACCTCGTGCGCGCGTTCGTGGGCGCCGCCGGCCGCCTGATCAAGGACGCCGATCCCGACCGCGTCACGATGGCGTGGAAGATCGTCGATCGCACCGGGAAGATCTTCATCGACCACAACATGAACCGCTCGGGGGCGAACATCGCGGCCGCGTACTCGGTGCGGCCAGAGCCGCGAGCGTCGGTCTCGACGCCGCTCACGTGGGACGAGGTCTTCGAGGGCGGCTTCGAGCCGGGCGACTTCCGCATCGACAACGTCTGGGAACGGTTCGAACGCGTCGGCGACCTGTTCGAGGGCGTGCGCACCGAGGCGGCGGACCTCACGTCGGCGCTCGAGGCGCTCGGGGTCGCCCCCGAGCGGGTCGACGGCGCCGCGGCGCAGCCCGCGGTCGACGCTCCCCTTCCTCGGACCGCGGCGAAGGCCGTCGCGGCGCGCACGGCGGAGGACATCGCGGCCGCTTCGAAGGACCCGGCACTGTTCGAGTACGTCCGGCGGCGCGACTTCGGCCCCGAGGGCACCACCGAGCCCGCGCCCGGCGAGGTCACGCCGATCGGCAACTCGTTCGTGATCCACAAGCACCGCGCGACCAGGCTGCATTACGACGTCCGGCTGGAGAAGGAGGGGGGGCTGCCGTCGTGGGCGGTGCCCAAGGGATTGCCGCTCGCCAAAGGTGACAAGCGGCTCGCGGTGCAGACCGAGGTGCACCCACTCGAATACGGACAGTTCGAGGGCACGATCCCCGAAGGCCACTACGGCGCGGGCGAGGTGCGCATCTTCGACGACGGCTGGTACGAACCGGTCGAGTGGACCGACACGAAGGTCTCGTTCGTGCTGCACGGCCGGCGCTACCCCGGCCTCGAGTTCCACTTCGTGAAGACGAAGACCGACTGGCTCGCGTTCCTCGCGAGCGCGCAGTCGGTGCCGCTGATCCCGACGCCCCCGCGGTTCGAGCCGATGCTCGCCGAGGGCGGATGGGCGCCCTTCGACGACGAGGCCTGGTGGTTCGAGCCGAAGCTCGACGGCATCCGGTGCGTGGCCGAGCTCTCGACCGGCGAGACGAAGCTCCGCACACGCACCGGGCGCGACGCGACCGAGCAGTACCCGGAGCTGCACATGGTGCACGAGCTCGTCGACCAGGTGAACGCGGTGATCGACGGCGAGATAGTGGCCTTCGACGATGCCGGACGGCCCTCGTTCGAGGTACTGCAGCAACGCATGAACCTCGCCGGGCAGCGCGCGATCGCGCGCTTCTCGAAGACCACGCCGGTCTCACTCGTCGCGTTCGACCTGCTCTGGCTCGACGGCCACGACACGACCGGATTGCCGCTGGAGCAGCGCCGCGAGCTGCTCGAGCTCGTCGCGGAGCAGGACCACCGGCTGCAGGTCACGGCACACGTCGCCGGCGAGGGGAACGCGCTCGCGACGCAGGCGCGCGAGCTGGGGCTCGAAGGGGTGATGGCGAAGCGCCTCGGCTCGCCGTACGTGCCGGGGCGTCGCAGCCCCGATTGGCGCAAGATCAAGCTGATGAACACCCAGGACTGCGTGGTTCTGGGCTGGACACCCGGCAAGGGCGGCCGTGCGGGCTCGTTCGGCGCGCTGCTCGTCGGCGCGATCGTCGACGGCGACCTCCGCTGGGTCGGTCAGGTCGGCTCGGGCTTCACCGATCGCATGCTCGACGACCTGATGAAGCAGCTCGAGCCGCTCGTGCGACCCGACCCGCCGATCGACGACCCTTCCCTCGCCGCCGTGAAGGGCGCGACGTTCGTGGAACCCGAGCTCGTCTGCGAGGTCCAATACCTCGAGATGACGAAGAGCACACGGAAGATGCGCGCGCCGTCGTTCCGGGGCATGCGCCCCGACGTGCCGCCCGAGGACTGCGTGCTGGAGCCGCTTGCGGGCTCTCGACGGGCGCCCTAGGCGCCCGGAGCCCGGTAGGGCGCGTTCTTCGCGATGGCCTGATCGATGTCCTCGGCCGAGATCAGCACGACCGTCTCGATGTTCACGGCGCCCGAGGCGGCGACCGCGGTGGCCACCGACGCGGCGGTGATCTGATCGGGCATCTCGGCGATCACGTAGGCGTCGGTGTCGCCGAACGCGAAATCGAACGACGGGATCGACCCGCCCATCTCGGCGGCCATCTTCTCGATGAAGGTACGACGACTGACGGCACCTTCCTTCATGACACCCTGCATCCCGTCCTTCGTGTAGCTGACCTTGAACATGAACCTGGCCATGCGACTTCCCCCTCTCGAGGCACGCGAGATGCGTGCGGACCCCATCGTGCGCCCGGCCCGACGGTCGCGCAACCCGACCAGACGGTTGTCAGAAGGGCTCGTAGCCCGCGCGCACGAGCAGCGCGCGCACGTCGCGCTCGTCGAAGCCGCGGTCGAGCAGCTCTCGGTACAGGCGCACCGTGGCGAGCGTGCGGCCGCACGTCGGGCAGAACGCGAACGCCTCGTCGAACGGTGTCTCGCACCAGGGACACTGCGTGACCTCGATGCGCTTGTCGGGCTCGAGCCCGGCGTCGGCCACGGCGTCGACGTAGCCCTTGCCGTAGTCCCATTGGATGTACTCGTCCTCGACGAGGTCGAATGCGGGCTCGTGCGGCCTCGGCTCGCCGGTGGTCAGCATCTGCTCGAGGTTGTCGCGCAGCAGCTCCCACTCGAAGTAGTGGTTCGTGCCGCAGTCCTGGCAGGCGATCACGACACCCTTCACGCCCTGGGGCGAGAACACCGTGCGCATCGCGGCCAGGTCGTCGAGGTCGGCCTCGATGTCGCGGCGTTCCTCCGGGGAGAGCTCGAACGGCTCGTCCTGCTCGGGATCCATCTCGAATTCCATGCTCACCTATTCATCGTCGTCCGAGAAGCGGAACGCCTTGAAGGCCTCGGCGTACTCGACGCCGGCCTCCTCGCCGACGTTCCGGGCGCGCTCACGTACCCACGGGGCCGCGGCTTCACCTTCCTCGGAGGCGTGCTGGGCGAGCGCGGCGATCTTCGTGTCGATCGTGTCGGTGATGTCGACGTAGGTGTCGGGCTCGTTGCTCGACAGCCAGAGGTTCGGGATCTCGTAGGGCTCGATCCCCTCGTCCTCGAGCTCTTGGAACATCACGCGCGTGGGCGAGTCCGGCATCACGGCGGTGAGCGCGAGCAGTCCAGCCTGCTTGTGGTCCCAGTGGTTGATGTAGCCCTGGCCGGACCAGAGGCGTGACGGATCGGAGGCAACGAGCACCTCGGGCCGCACGCGGCGCACCTCGCGGGTGACCTTCTTCCGTGTCGCGGGCGTGACCTCGAGCAGGCCGTCCGTCTCCCCCAGGAACGTGACGCTCTTCACGCCGAGCACATCGGCGGCGGCTCGTTGCTCCCGCTCACGGATCGGCGCGACCTCATCGCGGTCGGCGCCCGGCTCGTTGGACCCTGCCGACCCGTCGGTGCAGACGACGTAATGCACCTCACAGCCGTCGCGCGCCCACTTCGCGATCGTGCCACCGCACATGAACTCCGCGTCGTCGGGGTGCGCGAAGAGCACGAGCGCGCTCGAGAAGGAGGGTTCCCGCATGAGGGTCCAGCCTAGCGACCACGGAGCGGAAGGCACCATCGCCTGCGGGATACGGCGGCCGTTGCGTGGTTCGATGCGCGGGTGAGCGACGACGCCGCACGCATCGCGGAGCTCGAGCGCGGATTCCGACGCGACGGGCTCCCGAACCTGATCCTCGACTTCTCGGCGGCCGAGGACGTGTTCACACGCGCGATCCCGTTCCTGTCGCTCGTGTTCGTGCTCGAGATCGTGAACGCGATGGACCTCGAGGCGTCGGCGTGGGTGAACCTGCTGTTCGCACTCGGCGGCGCCGCGATCCTGTTCGGCGCGTTCGGGGCGCTGAACGTCGCGCGCGGTCGCCCGTTCCTCTCGGTGCCCTCGCGGGTGGAGCGGCCCGAGCTCGCCGCGTTCGTCGTC
>JBGGNG010000054.1:0-4207 GCA_041287635.1 Actinomycetota bacterium
TTGTGCGACGCAGCACTCATCCGTAGCGTCCGCGCCGACACCTGCAGAGGAGGAGCGAGCGTTACCGACGGCAACCCGTTCGACGTCGACGGTGAGTGGCTGAAGAGCGCCTTCCACACCCACACATCCCGTTCAGACGGCGAGCTCGATCCGGACGCGCACGTCCGACACCACGAGTGGGCCGGCTTCGACGTCTGCACGATCACCGATCACTGGACGTTGACGCACGAGCCGTCGACGAAGCGGTGCCTCGTGATCACCGGTGCGGAACTGGCCGCCGATCCCTCCGCGGGAGCGCTCACCGACAGCGAGATCCTCGCGATCGGCATCTCCGAGATCCCCGAGGACCCGGGCGGGGACCGCGCGAAGTGGGGGCCGATCGACGCGTACCACTACAAGACGTTCCCCGATCTCAGCGCCGCCGCTCGGTGCATCGCCGAGCAGGGCGGGGTCTCGTTCGTCGCGCATCCGTGCTGGAGCGGCATGCCGCTGGAGACGTTGCTCGCCGTCGAGGGGACCCACGGCCTCGAGCTCTTCAACTCCAGCGCCGAGCGCGAGAACCTGCGCGGGGACTCGAGCTACGTGTGGGATCAGTGCCTGGAGCGCGGCCGGCGCCTGTGGGGGTTCGCGACCGACGACTGTCACTACCCGGGGTTCGACATCAACGATGCCTGGACGATGGTGAGGGCCGCCGAGCGCACCGAGGAGGCGGTGCTCGAGGCGCTGCGCCGCGGGCACCACTACGCCACGAACGGTCCGGTGCTGCTCGACGTGGCGGTGGACGGCGATGCCCTCGAGGTGCGCTGTAGTCCCGCGCGCGCGGTCGTGATGATGTCGCGTTACGAGATGGGCTGGGCGGTGCGTGCCGACGTCCGCAACCGACAGGAGGATGCGAGGGTGCTCGAGCGCGACGACCTCGGTCTCGTGGTGCGCGCCCGCTTCGAGCCACCATTGGAGTTGCCGTACCGTCGGATCGTCGTCGAGGACGAGCGGGGACGCAGGGCATGGTCGAACCCGATCTGACCGCGGACCTCGCGTTCGCGTTCGAGCTCGCCGATGCGGCCGCCGAGGTGACCTTGTCGTGGTTCGGGCATCGGCTGCCCGTGGAGCTCAAGGCCGACGAGACGCCGGTGACCGAGGTGGATCGACACGCGGAACAGGCGATCCGAGACGCGATCTCCTCACGCTTCCCCTGTGACGGGGTGCTGGGCGAGGAGGAGGGGCTGCAGGAAGGCACGAACGGGCGCAGGTGGGTGATCGATCCTGTGGACGGCACGAAGCTCTACGCGGAGGGCATTCCTCTGTGGACCACCCTGATCGGGCTCGAGATCGACGGGGTCACCGCGGTGGGAGTCGCCGATGCGCCGGCGATCGGTGATCGCTACCACGCGACCCGGGGTGGCGGGGCGTGGCGGGGCAGCCGTCGCCTGAAGGTCTCCGACGTCGGCAGGCTCACGGACTCGTTCGTGGCGCACTCCGCTGTGGAAGAGTGGATCGCCGGCGGAAAGACGGATGCGCTCGTGCGGGTGGCCGGCCGCGCCCGGCGAACGCGCGGGTTGAGCGACGCCTGGGCACACCTGCTCGTTGCCCAGGGGTCGGTCGAGGCTCTGCTCGAGCACGAGCCATGCCAGAGGTGGGACTGGGCGGCGACCAGCCTGATCGTCGAGGAGGCGGGAGGCTGCATCTCGACGCTGGCCGGCGGGCGCCCGGCCCCGGGCGATGATCTGCTCGTATCCAACGGAGCCGTACACGATGAGGTCCTCCAGGCTTTGAATGAGGGAACATCGACGAACGGAGACCGGAGGTCGGCATGAGGCTCGCATCACCACGACGAAGGGCCAGGGGTAGGCCGTACCGAGTGCTCGGAGCGCCGGCCTCACTCATGGTCGCGATCGCGATGGTCGGCGCCCTGGCTCCCTCGTTCGCGGGGGCCCAGTCTCCTGCCGACGACGACCTGGTCTTGACGGTCGGCGTCGTCTCCGACCTGATCACCGACAACCCGTGGGCCGTGAGCGCCGGCAGCGACTGGAGCGTCGTGACGGTGCAGTACGACATGATGCTGAAGTTCGCGGCCGAGGACCTCTCGCCCGCTCCGAGCCTCGCGACCGGGTGCGAGCCGAACGACGACTCAACGGAATGGACCTGCACCCTGCGGGAAGGCCTGCGGTGGAGCGACGGCTCGCCGCTCACCTCGCGCGACGTCGCGTTCACCTATCGGTTCGTGATCGACAACAAGATCCCGCAGTACAAGAGCTACTTCCCGTCCGACCCGACGTTCGAGACGCCGGACGAGCGAACCCTGATCTGGAAAGCCGAAGAACCGACGTTCGCCCCGGACATGCCGCCGTGGGTCTACATCGTGCCCGAGGCGGTCTGGGCGCCCTACGACGGCCGGGAGCTGCGCGAGATCCGCGGCGTTCAGAACACGCCGTCGATCGGGAGCGGCCCCTTCGTGCTCACCGAGTGGGCTCCCGGCCAGGGCTGGACGATGGAGCGCAACCCCTACTACTGGGGCGAGGAACCGCAGCTCGACCGCATCGTGTACCGCCTGTACTCGAACCAGGAAGCCATGATCCAAGCGCTCCGCAACGGCGAGATCGACTTCGCCGACGGGATCAAGCCCTCGTTGATCGAATCGGTCGAGGGGATCGACGGCGTCTCCGTCCAACGGGTCGTCTCGGACTGGTGGCTCAACTTCGCCTTCAACTTCGGGGGCCAGGGGCCCGATGCCGACGCCTTGCCCGCGCTCCACGACATCACGGTTCGCCACGCGATCGCGATGGCGATCGACAAGCAGGCGATCGCCGAGAAGGTGTACCGGGGGACCGCGACGCCGGGCGACACGATCATCCGCCCAGCATCGGCCTTCTGGCACCTCGACATCCCGGCCGACGAGGAGATCTCGTTCGACCCTGCCGCTGCGAACGTGATGCTCGATGAGGCGGGGTACACCGACACCGACGGCGACGGCATCCGCGAGGATCCCGAGACGGGCGAGCCGCTCGAGCTCCTCGTGCCCGCGTCGCAGGACACGACCGGCGCCGTGGAGTCCGGCGAGTTGATCGTCGGATACCTGGCGGCGATCGGGGTGCGGGTCGATCTGCGGCCCGTGAGCGACGCGAAAATGGGGGACTACTGGGGAACGGGCAACTTCGACGCGTACATCTGGTACTGGAGCGGCGATCCCGACCCGAACTACCAGCTGTTCGTCTTCACGTCGGAGCAATGCGGTGCGTGGAGCGACGGCTGCTGGCAGGATCCCACCTTCGATGGGTTGTACGAGGAACAAGGCAACATCTTCGATCGCGAGGAACGTCAGGCAGTGGTGTTCGATGCGCAGCGCCGTGCGTACGAGCAGGCGCCGAGCGTCGTGCTCGCCTATCCCGGGTGGCTGCAGGCGTACCGGGACGACCGCTTCGCCGGATGGGTGCCCGCACCGGGCGCCGACGGCTACCTGCTGCCCGGCTACAACTACGACTCGCTGATCGAGCTCCGGCCCGTTGACGACACGGTGGCGGGTTCATCCGGTGGGGCCGGGGGGCTGCCCGGGTGGGCATGGCTCGCAGCGGCCGTGGTGACGACCGGTCTGATCGTCTCGACGTCGCGGAGGACCCGCCGGCGCGAGCTCGAAGAGATCTGACGGCGGCGACGGGCGGAGAGGTCGATGGGTGCCCGGCGTTACGTCTTCCGGAAAGTGGTCCAGGCGGTCGCCACCCTTGCCTTCGTCCTCACGTTCAACTTCTTCCTCTTCCGCGTGCTGCCCGGCGATCCCGTCGGCTTGCTCGCGAGGAGCCAGAGACTCTCCGAAGCCGATGTCGCGGCCCTCCAGGAACAGCTCGGGCTCGACCAGCCTCTCGGCTCTCAATACGTCACCTACGTGCGGGAGACGCTCACGGGCAACCTCGGGGTGTCGCTGCGCACGGCGCGGGAGGTGACGTCGACGGTCTGGTCCCGCGTCTGGCCGACCGTGCTGCTCGTGGGCCTCGGCACGCTCTTGTCCACCGTGATCGGTATCTGGATCGGCATCAAGGGTGGGTGGCGGCGAGGGAGCGCCTTCGACACCACGACGCTGTACGGCTCGCTCGCCCTGTACTCGATCCCTGAAGGATGGCTCGGCATGTTGTTGTTGCTGGTCCTGTCGGGCATGCTCGGGCTGTTCCCGGCCGGTGGCTACGAGTCGGGCGGCGAGACCGGTGTCGCTCGGCTC
>JBGGNG010000055.1:0-7471 GCA_041287635.1 Actinomycetota bacterium
CGGACGGCGGCCTCAGGGCCCGAGTCCGACCGTCGTGGGCGCGTCGCGGATCCACGCGGCGAGTGGTGCGACCACCTCGCGGGCGTCGTCGCTGACGCCTCTGAGCGTGTTGGAGGCGTACGAGCGCTGGAACTCCAGGCCGACGTAGACCAGGCCGACGTGCGTCGACGAGATGCCACCATCGTGCCTCGGTGCTTCATGCTCGTCGAGGGCCCCCAGTTCGCGCAGGTAGGGCAGACTGGGCCGGTAACCGGTTGCGAGGATGATCGCGTCGACCGGTTCGCGTTGGCCATCGCTCCAGAGCACCCGCCCGCGATCGAGCGCGGTGAACATCGGACGTCGATCGACGAGGCCCTCGGCGAGGGTCCGCTCGAACCCGACGCTGTCGGTCACCACGCTGCCGCCGGTGATCGTGCTCAACCAGATCGCCGGAAGGGTGTCGAACCCGGTCTCGCGGAACCAGTAGTGGACATCCCTGCCGCCGATCCGTTGGGGGATGAACCGCACGGGGTGGCGGGTGGCGATCGTGACCGTCGCGACCGGCGCGAGTTCGTTGGCGACCTGTGCGGCGGAGTCACCCGCACCGACGACGATCACTCGCTTGCCGGCGTACGGCGTCGGGTTGCGGTAGTCGGCGACGTGCGAGAGCTCGCCGGTGAATGCCTCCTCGCCGGGGAAGCCAGGGCGATAGGGGTTCGAGAACGACCCGCTCGCGGCCACGATGCCTGATGCCGGCAGCACCCGTCCGTCCTCGGTCATGACGAGGAACGTGTTTCCATCTTGCCGGATCGTCTCCACGCAGGTGTTGGTCTGGATCTCGACGTCGAGCCGGGCGGCGTACCGCTCGAGGTAGTCGGTCACCTCGTCACGGCCCGGGTAGTGATCCGGCGCACCCGGGAAGGGCATCCCCGGCATCGAGCTGTATCCGGCGGGGGAGAACACCGTCAGGCTGTCGTAGTAGCGGGGCCACGATCCGGTCGGGCGATCGCTCGCCTCGAGGATCACCGCCGGTATCCGCAGCTCGCGGAGAGCTCGGGCCGCCGCGAGACCCGACTGGCCGCCCCCGACGATGATCACCGGGGGAGAGGAGCGAGGCAGCGGGTCCGGCTCAACGGTCATCGACGCATATCTATCAGTGCTGCCAACTCATGGCCATCGGACGGAGCTATGGTGAGGTCGTCTGCGGGAGAGGGAGAGCGTATGGCCGGTGGCAAGGCACGTCTTCCGCCGCGGTGGTTCGTCGTGACCTTCTGGCACGTGCACCGCTGGTTCGTCCGGGCGACCGGGGCACGCAAGGGCTTGTGGCCACCTCGCGCCGACAAGTGGGGCGCCCTGCGGCTCACCGCTACTGGCCGGCGCAGCGGCGAGCCGCGGAGCGTGATCGTCGGCTACTACGAGGACGGGACGAACCTGGTCACTATGGCCATGAACGGGTGGGGTGCACCCGAGCCGGCCTGGTGGCTGAACCTGCAGGCGCATCCCGAGGCCGTCGTCGAGCTGCCGGGCGGGATCCGGCGCGACGTGCTCGGCAGGGCCGCGGTGGGCGAGGAGCGTGAACGCCTGTGGCAGCGCTGGGCACAGATCGACCGTAACCTCGACGGCTACGCCGCGCGCCGTCCGCACGAGACGGCGGTCGTCATCCTCGAGCCTCGCGCGCGGTCCGACGGCAGCGGGACCACCACCTGACATCTCGAGGAGCGGTGATCCTCAGGCGAGGAGGGCGCGGAGCAGATGCACCGGTCCGGTGACGCCCTTGAGCTCCACCGCGCCGATGTCGCTGAACGCGATGGCCTCGTCCTGTGAGGCGTCGGCGACCGCCTGGCTGACCAGCACCTCGCCGGGGCGCGCGTAGTCGGCGATGCGCGCGGAGAGATTGACGGTCTGGCCGAAGTAGTCGCCCTCCTGGAAGAGGACCGGACCTGCGTGCAGACCGACATGCGCGGGCGGAAGCCCGGCCGCAGCCAACTCGTCCACCATCTCGAGCGCGCTGCGGACGCCCAGGCGGGGCTCACCGAAGTAGAACATGACCCCGTCGCCGAGCCACTTGATGGGCTTGCCGCGGTGCTGCACCGAGCTGCGTTGCACGAGTCGGGCGACGGTCGAGGCCAGGTCCGCAGCCGCATCGTCGCCGCGCTCCTGCGTCAGCCGCGTATACCCCGTGATGTCGAGGAAGCAGATCGCCGGCAGCCGTTCGAGGCGGCTGTGGATGCCCGCCGCCTCCATCATCGCCTCGAAGCCTTCGATGATGTTGGCCGTCCAGGCGCGCGCCTGGTGCATGCGGTACATCGCGAGGACGGTTTGCTCCGCGAGCGGAGTGCTCCGATCGGCGAACTCGGCGTTGGCGATCTCCTCCGGGCCCTTGCCCGCGGCCAGGGCCGGCGCCACCACCTCGGAGATCCACCACGCCGCCTCCTGCTCGGCGATGCGGCGGGTGCTGTCTCCGTCGACGCGGAGCAGTCGTTCGATCGAGGCATGTCGGAACCCACCTGCCACCTGGAGCTCGATGAACGGCACGATCGCCATCTCGTCCTCGCGGACTCGATCGTCGGGCGACGGTTGCTCCATGCCCATCGCTTCTCGGATGCACATGAGCAGCTCGAGCGGGATCCCGGTTCGGTCGCTGACCTGTCGGAACGACTCCGCGGAGAAGGTCGCGAACCGCTCGTAGGCGGTCGCGTCCATGAAGTCGAGCGTCAGGGTGCCCTGCTCGATCGCAGCGGCCACGCCCTCGAGCGGGATCCCGGCGTCCTCGAGAGAGCGAGCCATCAGCACGCGGCGTAGGTCCCCGGGCGAGAAGCGATCCGGCTCCGCGGGAGCGAGGATGCCGAGTTCGACCAGTCGATCGACGTAGTCGGCATCGACCCCGGCTCGCTCGGCGGCGTCTTCGCGCGGATACCAGGTCACGCGAGGGAGCGTACTGCTGCTTCACGCTCGGAGGGTCGAATCAAGCCCTTCCTCGGACTCGATCGGGCGCTAGCCCGACAGCACGAGGTCGATCTCGAGCCAGCGGGCGAGGTCGTTCAACTCGCGGCGCACCGCCGCGGCCGCGGTCTTGGTGAACGGCTGGTCCTCGTGGATCGCATCGACCCGGAGCACCCCCGCCTTGCGGTCGGCGGTGGCATCGATCTTCCCGATCAGCCGATCGCGGTGCAGCACTGGCAGGGCGTAGTAGCCCCAGCGGCGCTTCGGCGCGGGCTTGTACATCTCGAGCTGGTAGTCGAAGGCGAACAGCTCGGCCGTGCGCTTGCGGTCGTGCACCAGCCGGTCGAATGGCGACAGCAGCGCGGTGCGCCCGGAGAACCGGCGACCCAGCAGCGAGGGGTCGACCCGCCACGCTCCCTTGACCCCTTCGACGACGGCGGGCTCACCTGCCTCACCCACGTCGTACGGCTCCACCGGGCTCTTCGGCGCGCGAGCTCGGGCGATGCCGAGGGCGCGGAGCCGCCGCTCGTCACGGATACCCTGCGCTCCTTCCGCCGGGACGACGGGGTCGTCGGGGTACACCCGCGACGCCAGATCCCACAGCCGCTCCCGCCCCTGGCGGCCGGCGACCGCGACCTCGCCGCGCTGCACCAAGAAGTCGAGCAGTCGTTCGACGTTGCGCTCGTTGGTCCACCCGGTCGACCCCCAGGGCTTCGAGATGGTGTCGGGCAGCTCGCGCATCGGCAGCGGGCCCGAAGCCCTCAGCGTCGCAAGGATGTCCCGCCGGCAGGTGTCGTTGGCCTCGACCCAGTCCCGTCGATCCACCTGCCAATCACGCAGCTCGCCACGCCCGGGCCAGTGCGCCATGTCGGCACGGTAGAGGGCGATGTCCTCCGCGGGCCGGACGATCGCGTTCAGTTCGAGGAGCGAACGGTCCTCGAGGCGCTCGCGCAGCTTGGCAGGGAAATACGCCGATCCCAGGCGGCTCCACGCGACCAGGTCGGCGCTCGGGGCGACCGCGGCGATCGGATCGAGCTGGAGCATGCCCAGGTGGCGCACCAGCTCGAGCAGTCCGGTCGGTCGCTCGGCGTCGAGCAGCTGGGCGCGCACGGCGATCCTGCGCGCGTCGGCCCGGGAGAGCCGGTGGACGGTGGTCACGACGCGAGACTATGCATCGACTTCGGCGGCCGTCATGGGCTCAACCACCGCACCGGAGATCCGTGCGAGGTGCCGATCAGTCCTGGTCGGGCCAGGGGGCGACGTCGACCTCGTTCCCCTCGGGGTCGGCCAGGGTCCACCACTCCGGCGCGTTCTCGTCGCTGACCACGTGGCCTCCGGCGGCGATCGCCGCTGCGACGCGCGCCTCCGCCTGGTCGTGCGGCACGTAGACGTCGATGTGGATCCGGTTGCGCTGCGGGCGCGGCGCGTCCATCTGCTGGAACCAGAACGGCGGCCCTTGGAAGTGAGGATCTATCAGGTCGGCATCACCCACCTGGCGGTAGCCCAGGACGGCGCACCAGAACGGCAACACGTCGGGGATGACGAGCGCGTCGATCGCGACCTGGACGATCTGCAGCCCGGTCAGATCGACGGGGACGCCCAGATCTCGCGCCAGCTCTGAGATCTGGTGGGCGAGATCGACATCGCGCTCGCTCAGCCCACCGGTGTCGTGCGTCCGCATGCGCACCGTCAGGCCGTCCGGCCTGAGGTCGACGTCGGGGTGATGGTTGGCCTCGTCGGCGAGCCTGCCGATCGCGTCCACGAGTGCGACGCCCGCCGCGAACGACCCGGTGCGGAAGTGCGCGCTCGCGTCGTCCCTCACGACGCGCCAGCCGACCTCGTGGAACCGCCCCGGTGTGATCGTCTCGCTCATCTCTCCTCCTTCGCGACACCGCCCGGCACCCACTTGACGCAGCACCGCTTCGGGTTCGAACCTGCAACTCTCCCATGGCTCAGCTCGATCTCACGAGGAGTCAGATCCTCGCGTTCCGGCGGCTCGTCGGCGCGCTCGACGCACGGCTCCCACCTGGGCGACGTTCGCTCCGGCGCGCCGCGTGGGCAGGCCTGCAGGACAGCATGCCGCGGGCGGCGCTCCTCTCGATCCACGCACGAGTCGAGGGGACGCAGCCATCGACCTGGGAGGACTCCTCGTTCGTGCAGCTCTGGGGGCCGCGGTACAGCGCGTTCGTCGTGGCGGCGCGCGACCTCGCGATCTTCTCGCTCGGGAGGCTGCCCGACGATGCGAAAGCTCGGCGGAAGGCGGAGGACTTGGCCGGTCGCCTGCACGCCCTCCTCGACGGCTCGAGCACGACCTACGGCGAGGCGGGTCGCGAGCTCGGCGTGAACCCGAACGCGCTGAGGTACGCCGCGCCGACCGGCACGGTCGTGATCCGGTGGGACGGCGCGCGGCAGCCGACGGTCTGGACGGTGCCGGCGCCCGAGGTCGACCCTCGCGACGCGGGCCTCGAGCTCGCGCGCCGGTACCTGCATGTGTTCGGTCCCGCCACGCCCCAGGCGTTCGCCGAGTGGGCGGGGATCGCCCCGCGGCGAGGCGTCGAGGCGTTCGACGCGCTGCGCCGGTCGTTGACCCCCGTGCGGACACCGATCGGAGACGCGTGGATCCTCACCCGCGACGAGTCGACGTTCCGCGCCGCCCCGAGTCCCCGGGCGCCCGCACGACTCCTCCCGAGCGGGGACGCCTACTTCCTGTTGCAGGGAGCCGAGCGCGAACTCCTGGTCCCCGACGCCGATCGACGCCGCAAGCTCTGGACCCCGCGCGTGTGGCCGGGCGCCCTCCTCGTCGAGGGCGAGGTCGTCGGGACGTGGCGGCGCTCGCAGGAGACGGTGACGATCCAGACCTGGCGCCGCCTGTCTCGCTCGGCGAGGACCGCGGTCGAGGCGGAAGCAGCGTCCCTGCCGATCCCCGGGGTCGAGGGGCGGATCGCCGTCCGATGGGACGACTGACGCCGACTTCGGATGTGTGCTAACCTACAACCAGATGGTTGTAGATGAGCTGACCGACGAGGCCGTGGACGACCTGTTCCACGCACTGGCCGACGCGACCCGCCGCGACATCCTGCGCCGCTCCGTCCGGGGTGAGCCGTCGGTGTCGCGGCTGGCCGGGGCCTACCCGATGAGTTTCGCCGCGGTGCAGAAACATGTCGCGGTGCTGGAACGGGCCGGCCTGGTCACCAAGGAGCGCCGCGGGCGGGAGCAGATCGTGCGCAGCGACCACGACGCCGTGCGCCGGGCGCGGCTCGCCCTCGACCGACTCGAGGCGGCGTGGCGCGGGCGGGTGGAACGGATGTCCCATCTGCTCGAGGAGATCCCCGACCCGGACGACCCAACGACAGGAGGAGGAGACAGATGACCGTCACCAGCGTGGACAAGGACTTCGACGACCTGACCCTGACCCTGATCGCGGACTTCGATGCTCCCCCCGAGCGGGTGTGGGAGCTGTGGGCGGATCCGCGCAAGCTGGAGCGTTGGTGGGGGCCACCCACCCACCCGGCGACCTTCGAGCGGCACGATCTCTCCCCGGGCGGGGGCGTCAGCTACTACATGACCGGGCCGGACGGCGAGCGCTACGGGGGCTGGTGGCAGGTGACGTCGGCCGACGCGCCGAAGTCGCTGGAGTTCACCGACGGCTTCGCGAACGACGATGGAACCCCGAACCCCGAGATGCCGACCACCGAGGTCAGGATGCAGCTCGCCGAGCACGGCGGGGGCACCCGCATGGAGCTG
Source organism: Actinomycetota bacterium (assembly GCA_041287635.1). Lineage (GTDB taxonomy): Bacteria > Actinomycetota > UBA4738 > UBA4738 > HRBIN12 > JAOUEA01. The sequence continues at coordinate 6,667 of JBGGNG010000055.1, forward strand.
CGCTCGGTCTTCGGCACCCGGGAGCAGATGGAGCAGCTGGCCGAGATGGGCATGGAGGAAGGTCTGAAGCAGGCGGTCGGCCAGATGGACGCGCTGCTCGCCGCCTGAACGCCTCGTCTCAATCGGGGAGGAGCGGCACCCGGATGCCTTCGCGGCGCCCGAGCAGCACGCCCCGCGTGATGGCCTTCGAACCATACTTGTCGCGCACGTCGTCGAGCGTTGCGTCGATCGCCGGTCCCGTCGAGCGGTCGAACGGCAGGGCGAGCTGGATCGCCCCGTCGTCGTGGAGCTGGGTGAAGCTCACCCCGATCAGCGTGATGCCCCGCTCCCGGATCGTGGGCATGGCCGCTGCGAGCAGGGCCCTGCCGATCGCGAGGATCGTCTCGGTGTCGGCCGTGGCCTCGGGCATCGTGTGTGAGCGCGTCGCCCGGGTGAGATCGTCGAACCGCAGGCGCAGGACGACCGTCCGGCAGACGCGGTGTGCCGCGCGGAGACGACGAGTCAACCGATCGACCAGCGCGAGCAGGTCGGCGTCGAGCGACGCGGGCGACCGCGGTCTGCGGCCGAGGGCGCGTTGGGTGCCGATCGAGCGACGGCGTCGACCGATCTCGACAGGCCGCGGGTCGCGGTTGTGGGCGAGGGCGTGGAGATGCCGGCCCGAAGCGCGTCCGAGGATCCGCACCAGTGCGGCCTCGCCGAGCTGCGCGACCTCGGACACCGTGGTGATAGACCGGTCCCTAAGCTTGCGGGAGGTGACGGGACCGACGCCCCACAGACGCTCGACCGGGAGTGGATGGAGGAACTC
>JBGGNG010000056.1:0-6140 GCA_041287635.1 Actinomycetota bacterium
TGGTGGCAGGCAGGAACCGAGTGCCGAGCCCGGCTGCGGGGATCACCGCCTTCCTGACCTTCACGTGCGCCCTCCTCGTGCGGGAGCCGAAGTGTACGCGCGGAGCAACCCCGTGAACCAGTCCTCCGTTCTGGGTAGTCCGTTCGGACCCTGCGCTTCCCGCAGCGGCCGGGTGCCAAACGCCGCGGCATGCGCCGGTACACTCGGCGAGCCATGCCGACCTACGAGTACGTGTGCAAGAGCTGCGGGCACCTCTTCGAGATCGTGCAATCGATGCGCGACGACCCGCTCACCGAGTGCCCAGAGTGCGCCGGGGAGCTGCGCAAGGTGTTCGCGCCGCCGGCGATCTCGTTCAAGGGGTCGGGGTTCTACGCGACCGACCACGGCAAGAAAGCCAAGACCGGCGCCGACACGGGCGACGCGAAGTCCGGGGCCGGATCCTCCGACGCGAAGTCGGACGCGAAGTCGGACGCGAAGCCCGGCGAGAAGAAGGAGCCGAGCGGCACGTCAGGTGCCGGGGAAAAGAAGGACGCCCGCGCGCCCGCGAGCAGCTCGACGTCGAAGAAGGAAGGAGGCGACGGCTCGTGACAGACGCCGACATCGGGGTCTTCGGCGGGTCCGGCTTCTACTCGTTCCTCGACGACACCGAGACGGTCGAGGTCGAGACGCCCTACGGCTCGCCGAGTGCGCCGGTCACGATCGGCGAGATCGGCGGGAAGCGCGTGGCGTTCCTGCCTCGGCACGGCTCGCGGCACGAGTACCCGCCACACCGCATCCCGTACAAGGCGAACCTGTGGGCGATGAAGGAGCTCGGTGTCGGCCGCGTGCTCGGTCCGAATGCCTGCGGGTCGCTGCAGGCCCACGTGAAGCCGGGCGACTTCGTGATCTGCGACCAGCTCGTCGACCGCACCCGCGACCGACCGAACACCTTCTACGACGGCCCGGTCACGACCCACATCTCGTTCGCCGACCCGTACTGCGAGGTGATGCGCTCGACGATCGTGGAGCGCGGGCGCGAGATCGACATCCCGATCCACGATCGAGGCACCGTCGTCGTGATCGAGGGACCGAGGTTCTCCACGCGGGCGGAGTCGGCGTGGTTCGCGAGCGCGGGATGGGAGGTCATCAACATGACCCAATACCCGGAGGCCCTGCTCGCCCGCGAGTTGGAGCTCTGCTACGCGAACATCTCGCTGATCACCGACTACGACGTGGGCGTCGAAGGCGTGCCGCCCGTGACCCACGAGGAGGTCGTCCGCGTGTTCACCGAGAACAACGAGAAGCTCCGCGATCTGCTGTTCGCCGTGATCCCGGCGTTGCCCGCAGCGCGCGACTGCGCCTGTGCGACCGCCCTCACCGGCGCGCGCTTCGAGGTCTGACGTGGCACGCGACCAGGTGCTCGCTCGCATCGAGCTGTCGTTCCGCACCGACGACGACCCGCAGGCGTTGGCCGACCGCGTGCGGGAGGCGGCCGCACTGATCGTCGGACGCGACGCGCTCGAGGAGTTCCGCGTGCGGGTCGTGCCGCTCACGCACAAGCCGACGGCCTCGGGACCGGACTGAACGTATCCCGTCCGTGATGTCCGTCACGGACGGGAGTGACCCCACGGCCGTAGCGTCCGGCGCATGTTCGCTCCGTTCCGTCGACGCCTGCCGAGGTCGGCCGTCGTGTGGTTCGGGTGCGCAGCTGTCGCCGCTGTGGCTGCCGTGATCGCGTTGCGCGCACACGTCGCGAGCCTCGAGGCGACAAGGCCCGACGTGGGGCCTCCGACCGCGGTCGTCGCGGCCGCGGCCGATCTCACGCGGGGATCGATCCTCGACGCCGAGTCGCTGTCGATCGTCGACGTGCCGTCGACGCTCGTGCCGCCCGGCTCGTTGACCTCGCCCGAGGAGGCGAGCGGGCGGGTGTTGGCCGCCGATCTCGCCGAGGGGGAGATCCTCACGCAGACGCGCCTCTCGGGCGCCGGCAGCGGGCCGGTCGCGGCCCTGGTGCCGGCCGGCCTGCGGGCGTTCGTGCTCCCGGCCGGTCCGCCGGCCGGCACCGTCCGGTCCGGTGACGAGATCGACGTGCTGGCGACCTACGGCGCCAACGCAGGGAGCCCCTACACCGAGACGGTGGCCCCGGGGCTCGAGGTCCTCGACGTGGTCGAGAGCGGACCCCCCGTGGCCGGCGCGAGCGGCGGAACGATGACCGGCCCGCCGATCGTGGTGCTCGCCGACCCTCTCACGGTCGAGCGACTGGCGCGCGCCGCGAGCCTGGCCCTGCTCTCGATCGCGATCGTCGGCGACGAGGCGCCGCTCACCGACGCGTACGCCGAGACGAGCCCGTCCGCCGAACCGTACGGATAGCGAGCCGTTCGGCGGTTCCGAGGGTCCCGGAAGGCCGCTAGCATGTGTCGGCTTCCCCTCCCACTGCCGAGCCCAGCGAGGAACCCGGACCGTCATGAGCATGCGTCGATGAGCGTCTCCGATCTGAGTGGGCGACGATGACCGTCTGGGAAGCGATCGTGCTCGGCTTCGTGCAGGGCGCCACCGAGTACGCACCCGTCTCGAGCTCCGGACACCTGATCCTCGTGCCGTGGCTGTTCGGCTGGGAGCAGCTCGGCGGCAACGCCGACTTCGCGAAGACCTTCGACGTTGCCCTGCACATGGGGACCCTGCTGGGCGCGGTGATCTACTTCCGTCACGACCTGTGGCGCTACCTGAAGGCGTGGCTGCACACCCTCGCCGCGCGGGCGATCTCGACGACGGACGAACGCATCGCCTGGGCGCTGGTCGTGGGCACGATCCCAGGCGCGATCGTTGGCGCGGTCGCCGAGGACGTGATCCAGGAGAGCCTTGGCGCCCCTGTGTTGATCGCCGTGATGCTCGCGATCTTCGGCGTCGTGCTCTACCTGGTCGACAAGCGCATGCCGAGCGTGCGCGGGATGGACTCGATCGGCGTGCGCACCGGACTGTTCCTCGGGATCGCGCAGGCGATGGCACTGCAGCCCGGCGTCTCGCGTTCGGGGGTCACGATGACGGCGGCGCGCGCGATCGGCCTCGACCGCGAGACGGCGGCGCGGTTCTCGTTCCTGCTGTCGCTGCCGATCATCGCGGGAGCGGGCCTCTACAAGGCCACCGATCTCGCCACGACCGGGTTCCAGGGCTACGAGGCGCAGTTCTTCTGGGGCTTCGTGTCGTCGGCGATCAGCGGCTTCCTCGTGATCTGGGGGTTGCTGAAGTACCTGAAGCGCCACGACTTCAAGGTGTTCATGCTCTACCGGCTTGCGGTGGCGGCGCTGGTGCTCGGGCTCGTCGCCGCCGGGGTGCGCGAGGCCACGATCTGAGGACCGGCGCTGGTCGGTGAAGGCTAGCGGTCGCCGAGCTCCGGAGGCACCTTCCCGAGCGCGATCACGACCCAGGGCGTGAAGCCCTCCCGTTCGTAGAGACGCAGGGCGTCGTGGTTCGTTGCCAGCACGCCGATCGCGAGCTCCTCGATGCCGATTCCGCGGAGCTCCGCATAGACGGCCTGCAGGAGGGCCGTCCCGACACCCGCCCCGCGCATACCCTCGAGCACCGCGAGCGACTGCAGCTCGGCGAAGCGCTCACCGGTGACGTGGGAGTCGTCGGGCCCGCCGTGGATCGAGACGACCGCGTACCCGACCGCCCCAGCCCCCGGATCGCCGGTCTCGGCGACGAGCGCGAAGGCGTCGGGCGCCTCCAGCCACCGCCGGTAGCGCTCTCGGCGCAGCGCCCACCACCCGTCCTCGTCGCGCGGGGGGATGCCCGGGATCGCGGGGTCGACGGTCAGGTGATGCGCGTGCATCGACCGCGCGAGCGGCTCGAGGTCGTCCACCCGCTCGGCGCCGACCCTCGTGATGTGGATACCCTGCTCCTGCACGACGGCCCGAGCGTACCCAGGTCACGCGAGGAGGCGCACCCATGGACCGACCGACCCTGCAGCGGTGGCTCGACGGCTACGTCGAGGCCTGGCGATCGAGCGACGCCGGGGCGATCGGCGGGCTCTTCACGGCCGACGCCGAGTACCGGTACCACCCGGCCGACGAGCCCGTGTTCGGCCGCGACGCGATCGTCACCTCCTGGCTGGAGGAACCCGACGAGCCCGGCACGTGGGACGCCTGGTACGAACCGTTCGCGGTCGAGGGCGCTCGCGGGGTCGCGACCGGCGTCAGCACGTACTTCGACGCCGGCGGCACACCGGAGCGCGTCTACGACAACGTCTTCGTGATGGAGTTCGACGACCAGGGCCGCTGCAAGGCGTTCACGGAGTGGTTCCGCCAGCGGCCGTCGGCCGGCTGACGCCGCCCATCCCGTTCGTCACTCTGCCTGCAGCTCGCGCAGCCATGCCTGCAGACGTGGCAGGTGCTCCATGTAGTGATCGGGTCCCGACTTCCTGATCCAGTCGAGCGCTGCCTGGTCGGGATCGGACATCTCGGTCCACGCATGCAGCATCCTGGCGCGCGCGGCGATGGCCTGGGCCTTGACGTCGGCGAGCGGCACGTCGCGCATCGCGTCGAGGAAGCGCGCGTTCAACACGTCGAGCTCGTCGGAGCGCAGCGCCACGTAGGAACCGCCGCGGATCTGCTCGAGCGCGGCGCCCGCTTCCGCGAGCCACGTGCCGATGTGGGCGAGGCCGTCCTTCGCCGTCCATCCCTCGGCGAAGTAGCCGGGAACGAGTGTCTGCTCCGGCTCGAACGCATCGATCGTGGCGCACAACTCGCGCCAGAGCCGGTCTTCCTCGCTCGCCGTCCGCCGGTCGACGTTCATGCCTGGCCCCCTCGATCGAGACCACACGATACGTGGCCATGCGGGCGTGTGGCGGTGGTGTGGCGACTCCGCGACGAAGCCTCGCGAGCCGTTCCCTCCCGGCAGGAGTCCGTGCGAGGCTCCCGAACATGGAACAGACGTACATCTCGTGGGCGATGGTGCTGATCGGGCTCGGCGCCGCGTCGTCGGGTGGCGTCGGTCTCTTCCTCCCCGTGGGTCAGCGCCTCGCGGTCGCGCTCGCTCTGGTGCTCGGTGCCGGCGTGGGCATCACCTCGGTGTTCGGGTTGCAGCTCGCCGGACGATTCGGCGATCCCGAGTCGGTCGCGCTGGCCTTCCTGATCTCCTCCGGAGTCGGGTTCGCAGCCGTGCTCATCGGGTTGGCAATCCTGGTCCGGCGCGCACGTGTCTCGTCGCCGAACGGGCGCTAGACGCCCGCGAGCGTCATCTCGCCGATCAACACCGACGGGGTGCCGACGCTGGAGAAGAAGCGCAGGTCGTCGCCGAGCCCGGTGATGCCGGCGAGCATCTGCGGGAGCGTCGATGCGATCGTCATCTCGCGGAGCGGCTCACCGAGCCCGCCGCCCTCGATGCGCAGGCCGGTCGCTCCCACGCTGAACTCCCCCGAGATCGGGTTCGCGCCGGAGTGCACGCCGGAGACGTCGGCGATCAGCACACCCCCCTCTGCCTGCCGGAGCAGCTCCTCGAACGACGTCGAACCGTTGTCGAGGTAGAAGTTCGACGTGCCCACCCCGGGCGATCCCTTGTACGAGCCGCGCTTGGCGTTGCCCGTCGATCGCTGGCCGCCCCCCATGCGCGCGGCCGTGTACGTGTCGTGCAGGAACCCGTTCAACGTGCCCGCCGTGAACAGTTCGGTGCGCCCGCTCGGCACGCCTTCCCCGTCGAACGGCGCCGCGCCGGGCCCGTCGAGGATCGTGCCGTCGTCGACGAGCGTGAAGAGCTCGGAACCGACCTCGCCGCCGACCATGTCGGCGAAGAGCGAGCGACCCTTCAGCACGTTCTCGGCGTTGAGCGCCGAGGCGAGCACCCCGAGGAACTCCTCGGCGGCGAACTGGTCGAGCACGACCGGCACCTTGGCGGTCGCCGGCTTCGAAGCGCCGAGCATGCGCACGGCACGCTCGATCGCCTCGTCGGCGATCGCCTCGGGGCCGAGCTCGTCGAGGGCGCGAGCGATGCGATAGGAGAACCCGGTCTGCGTCTCGTCTCCCTCGACGGCGAGGGTCACCGCGACCACCCACGCGTCGGTCCGGGCGTACTCCGCGTCGACGCCGGCTGTCGAGGCGATCGCGACCCGCGAGACCGCATCGCCGACCTGGGCGAGATCGACCTTCGTCACCCGAGGGTCGGTCGTG
>JBGGNG010000057.1:0-130098 GCA_041287635.1 Actinomycetota bacterium
AGGCGTCGTGAACCTCGGCGACCACCGCGGGTTGCGTGACGTTCAGCAGGTCGGGGTCGCCCAGCACGTCGCGGTCGTGAGCGGCGAACCGCTTGCCCCGGAACTGCTCCTCGGTCAGGCCCCGCCCCTGCAGCAACACGCCCCATGCGCCGTCGAGCACCGCGATCCGGCTGCGCAGCAGCGCGTCGAGACGCATCCGGGTATCCATGCGCTTCACCCTAGCTGTGGCCCCGGCCACCGGCCACAACGGACGCCACGGGAGGCCGGTTGGCTCCGTCGAGCAGTGCCGGGGTAGGCTGCCGAAGATGAGTCAGAGCTTCCCGGACCTGTGGCGACGCGAGTCCCAGGGCCGCGTCCAGGCTGCTCGCCAACCCGAGCAGGCGATCAAACGGACGAGGCGCCAGACCGCCACCGCGCTCGCCGCCGTCCCTCTGTTCGCGAACTTCTCGAAGAAGCACCTCCAACGCCTCGCCGCCGACACCGATGAGCTCACCTTCGAGCCGGGAGAGGCCGTCGTACGGGAGGGTGAGCTCGGCGAGACGCTGTTCGTCGTGCTCGAGGGCGAGGGCAAGGTCGTCCGGGGCTCGCGGAAGGTCGGCACTGTGCTGCCGGGCGATTTCTTCGGCGAGCTCGCCGCGATCGATGCCCAGCCCCGGAGCGCCTCGTTGGTGGCCGTCACGCCGCTGCGTGTGCTGCGGCTGTTCCGTCGTCACCTGCTGACGCTGCTGGTCAACGAGCCGCAGATCACGCTGAAACTGCTCGACGGCATCGTGCGGCGCATCCGCCAGGTCGAGCACTCGGCCTGAGCTCGATCGGCCTGAGCTCGCTCGGTCGGCGCGCCGGCGTCGCCGTCAGTCGCCCGCGAGGGCGACCCCGTCGAGCAGGGCATCGATCTCCGAGAGGGTTCCTGCGTCGAGCGCGAGGTCGCCTGCCGCCGCGTTCGCCCGCACGTGCTCGGGGTTCCTGCTCCCCGCGATCGCGCTCGTCACGCCCGGCTGGTGCACGTTCCAGGCCAGTGCGAGCTGGGGGAGCGTGGTATCGAGACCCTGGGCGATCGGACGCAGCCGGTCCACGAGATCGAGCGCCCTCGGGAGGACGTCGGGGTCGAACAGGTCGACCTCGTCGGGATCGTCGGGCTCGCCTCCTTGGCCACGCCAGTCACCCTCTGGGAACGTCGTCGCCGCCGTGATCGCGCCCGTCAGCAGCCCGAACGCGAGCGGTCCGTAGCTCACGACGCCGGTGCCGTGCTCGCCGCACCATGCGACCAGGTCGATCTGAGCGCGGCGCAGCATCGAGAACTCGGGCTGCAGCGAATCGACGTGCCGAACGCCCTCGCAGCGCTCGATCGACGCGCGATCGAAGTTCGACACGCCGATCCAGCGGACCTTCCCGGCATCCTGCAGTGCCGCCATCGCGCCCCACGACTCCTCGACGGGGACGGCGTCGTCGGGCCAGTGCAGCTGGTAGAGGTCGATCGCGTCCACCCCGAGTCGCGCGAGCGAGGCGTCGCACGCCGCCACGATCCGATCGGGCCGGACTCCGCTTCCCTCAGGCTGCGGGGCGACCTTCGACGCCACGATCACCTCGTCGCGGCGCCCGGCGATCGCGCGCCCGACCAAGGACTCCGAGACCCCGTCGCCGTACACCTCCGCGGTGTCGATCCAGGTGATGCCGGCGTCGAGGGCCGCCCGCATCGCGCCGATCACCGAGTTGTCGGACTCGTTCGGGCCCCATGCCGTGCCGCCCGCCTCCCACGCGCCGTAGCCCACGACCGACAGTTCCGGTCCCTGCGATCCCAGCCGATGTGTCCTCATGCTGTGAATCTACCCGGAGCGTGCCGCCGCGAACCCGGCGCCGCAGTACGCTAGTGATCGAGGGTCCCTCGACGAATCCAGCCCGCAGTGGAAGGAGCAGCGGTCTCCGCAGCCGCACACGCATGACCAAGACCGTCGAAGAGAAGGAACGCGTCGTCGTTCGGTTCGCCGGCGACTCGGGCGATGGCATGCAGCTCACGGGTGACCGCTTCACCTCCGCCACCGCGGTGCTCGGCAACGACCTCGCGACCCTGCCCGACTTCCCCGCCGAGATCAGGGCCCCTGCCGGCACCGTGCACGGCGTCTCTGCGTTCCAGATCCAGTTCGCGTCGAGCGACATCACCACCCCCGGCGACCACGCCGACGTGCTCGTCGCGATGAACCCGGCCGCGCTCAAGGCCGACCTGTCGAAGGTGGATCCCGGCGGCATCGTGATCGTGAACGAGGACGCCTTCACGCAACGCAACGTCGAGAAGGCCGGGTACGCGTCCGATCCGACGACCGACGGCTCGCTCGACGGCTTCCAGCTCTACAAGGTGCCGATGACATCGATCACGGTGCGCGCGACCGAGGGCGTCGGCATCGGGAAGAAGGAGGCCGAGCGCGCGAAGAATATGTTCGCGCTGGGTCTGGTCTCGTGGATGTTCGGGCGCCCGACCCAGACGACGCTCGACTGGCTCGAGCGGAAGTTCGGCGGCAAGCAGGAGATCTACGACGCGAACGTCGCGGCGTTCAAGGCCGGGTACAACTTCGGCGAGACCACGGAGCTGTTCGCCCATTCGTACAAGATCGCCGCCGCGCCCGTCGACCCTGGCACCTATCGCAACATCGCCGGCTCGACCGCCCTGTCATGGGGGCTGATCGCGGCGTCGCAGCGGAGCGGGCTGACGTTGTTCTATGCGAGCTACCCGATCACGCCGGCGTCCGAGCTGCTGCACGAGCTGTCGCGGCACAAGAACTTCGGTGTGATCACGCTCCAGGCCGAGGACGAGATCGCGGCCGCCAACGTGGCGCTCGGCGCGGCCTTCGCCGGACACCTCGCGGTGACCGGCACGAGCGGGCCCGGCATGGACCTCAAGGCCGAGACGCTGGGCCTCGCGGTGATCATGGAGCTGCCCATGGTGATCGTCGACGTGCAGCGGGGCGGTCCCTCGACCGGCCTGCCCACGAAGACGGAGCAGGGCGACCTGCTGCTCGCGATGTTCGGCCGTCACGGCGAGAGCCCGATGCCGATCGTCGCGGCGTCGTCGCCCTCGGACTGCTTCGCGGTCGCCCTGGAAGCCGCACGCATCGCCGTGCGTTACCGGACGCCGGTCATCGTGCTCTCCGACACGTTCCTGTCGAACTCATCGGAGCCGTGGCGGGTTCCGGAGGTGGCCGACCTGCCCGGGATCGATCCGAACTTCGCGGCGCCCGACGGAGACGGGTTCCTGCCGTACGCGCGCGACGAGAAGCTGGCCAGGCCGTGGGCCGTGCCCGGCACGCCCGGCCTGGTGCACCGTGTCGGCGGCCTCGAGAGGGAGGACGGCACGGGCAACATCAGCTACGAGCCTGAGAACCACGAGCGCATGACCCACCTGCGCCAGGCCAAGGTCGACGGCATCGCCGACGACATCCCACCGCTGGAGGTCGATGACCCGTCGGGCGAGGCCGACCTGCTCGTGCTCGGATGGGGCTCGTCGCTCGGCACGATCCGCGCCGCCGCGACCCGCGTCCGCGATCGCGGAGGAAAGGTCGCGACGGCACACCTGCGTCACCTCAACCCGTTCCCGGCCAACACCGGCGACGTGGTGAAGGCGTACCGCACGGTGCTGATCCCGGAGATGAACATGGGCCAGCTCGCGATGTTGATCAGGGCGAGGTTCCTCGTCGATGCCAGGAGCTTCACCAAGGTGCAGGGCCTCCCGATCTTCGCGGAGGACCTGGAGGAGGAGATCGAGCGGGTGCTGCATGACTGACATGGTCGAGACGCTCACGAAGAAGGACTTCACCTCCGACCAGGAGGTGCGCTGGTGCCCGGGCTGCGGCGACTACGCGATCCTCTCGGCCGTGCAGGGGTTCATGCCCGAGCTCGGCATCGAGCCGCACAGGACCGTGTTCGTGAGCGGCATCGGCTGCAGCGGACGATTCACCTACTACATGGACACCTACGGGGTGCACGGCATCCACGGGCGCGCGCCGGCGATCGCCACGGGGATCGCGACCGCGAACCCCGAGCTGAGCGTCTGGGTCGTGACCGGTGACGGCGACGGGCTCTCGATCGGCGGGAACCACCTGATCCACGCGCTGCGGCGCAACGTGAACATCAAGATCCTGATGTTCAACAACCAGATCTACGGCCTCACGAAGGGGCAGTACTCGCCGACGAGCGAGGAGGGAAAGGTCACGAAGTCGACGCCGTTCGGCTCGGTCGACCACCCGTTCAACCCGATCGCCGTGGCGCTCGGGGCCGAGGGCACGTTCGTGGCCCGCACGATCGACAACGACCGCCAGCACCTCACCGAGGTGCTTCGGCAGGCCGCCGCTCACCGCGGCACCGCGTTCGTCGAGATCTACCAGAACTGCAACGTGTTCAACGACGGGGCGTTCGACCTGCTGCGCGAGAAGTCCGAAGGCGTGCACCACCAGATCCGACTGGCCGACGGCGAGCCGATCATCTTCGACGAGGGAACGAAGTGCGTGATCGTGGGCGACAACGGACGCCTGCAGGTCAAACCGACGGCCGAGGTCGACCCCGATCGCATCGTCGTGCACCAGGCCGGCGGGCGCCCGTCGCTGCCGTTCGGGCTCGCGCACCTCTCGCTCGGCCCCCACGAGGCCACCTGCTTCGGCGTGTTCCGCAACTTCGAGCGTCCGGTCTACGGCGAGGCGATGCACGCGCAACTCGTGAGCGCCGAGGAGCGCCTCGGCAAGGGCGATCTTGGGTCGCTGCTGCACGGCGGCGACACCTGGACCGTCGGGTAAAGGCTCTTCTCCGCACGGGCCCGCTCGTCAACGGGACGGCGGGGTTCGGAAGCGGGCGAGCGCGTCCGCCGAGCGTGCCGCGACCTCCCTGAGTTCCTCGACCAACCCAGGCAGCACGTCGAGCATCTCGTCGACGTCGGCCTCGGTGCTGCTCGGCCCGAGTCCCACGCGGAAGCTGCTCACACCCGGATGTCCGATGTGCTCGAGCACCGGCGATGCGTCGCCGGGCTGACCCGAGCAGAGCGAGCCTGCCGCCACGTGGAACCCGCGATCGTCGAGGGCCATCATCAGCGTCGGGGCATCGACGCCGTCGACGCTGAAACAGACGAGGTGTGGAGTGCGATGTGTCGGGTGGCCGTGCACGGTCGCCCCCGGCACGGTCTCGTCGATGCGCTCGCGCAGCCGAGCCGTGAGGGCCCACTGCCGAGTCGCCGTGTCGCCCATCGAGTCGAGCGAGGTGCGCAGCGCCGCGGCCATCGCGGCGATGCCGGGCGTGTTCTCCATGCCGGAACGGCGCTTACGCTCGCGGTCGTCGCCGCACGGGTAGGCGGTGACGCCGACCCCGCGCCGCACGTAGAGCGCGCCGACCCCGGGCGGACCGCCGAACTTGTGCGCCGAGCACGAGAGCAGGTCGACCCCGAGCGCCCCGGCGTCGACCGGAAGCCGGCCCACGGTCTGGCAGGCATCGGTGTGGAACCGCACCTTCGCCTCGCGCGCCAGCCGAGCCGCCTCCCCGATCTGCTGCATCGTGCCGAGCTCGTGGTTGGCGTGCTGGACGCTCGCCAGCAGCGTGCCCGGAACCCGGACCTCGGCGGCGTAGCGGTCGAGGTCGATGCGGCCGTAGGTGTCGACCGGGATCTCCACGACCTCGAAGCCGTCGCTCTGCAGCACGTGACCGACGCCACCCACCGCCGGGTGCTCCACGGCGCTCACGACGATGCGGGTGCCCAGTTCCCTCACAGCCCGCACGCCGCCCCAGATCGCGAGCGCCACCGACTCCGTGCCGCCCGAGGTGAAGACGATTTCGTCGGGCTGGGCCCCGAGCGCCGACGCGACGGTCTCGCGCGACTCGTCGAGCAGGCTGCGCGCTCGCCTGCCGGGGGCATGGATCAGCAGGGGGTCTCCGAAGTCGTCGAGCGCCTCCACGAAGGCGGCGCGCGCTTCGGGGAGCAGGGGGGTAGCCGATGCCCCGTCGAGGTAGATGTCCGCGGTCATCTCGTGCCATCTTCGAACGCAACCGTCGGCGCGTTCCTTCCCACGGCCAGATCAGGGCGTCGCAGGTTCCCGGTCCTTCAAGAAGACGCTCCAGTAGAGGACACCCGCGATGATGCCGCCGGCGATCGGTCCGACGATCCAGACGTACCAGTCGGCCCAGTCCGTCGTGGCCAGGGCCGGTCCGAACCACCGGGCGGGATTCATCGCGGCGCCGGTGTACGGACCGAAGGCCATGATGTCGAACGCGATCACGAGTCCGATCGTGAGTCCGGCGGTCTTCGAGAACGGCCCTCGATCGTCGACCGCGGTCCCGAAGACCGCGAAGACGAGGAAGAACGTGGTCACGGCCTCGATCACGATGCCCCTTCCGACGGCGATGTCGTCCCCGAGCGACGGGATGCCGCCGATCCCGACGTCGAACAGCTCCGTCGGCACCAGGAAGCGCAGCAGGAACGCACCCGCCACCGCGCCGGCCAGCTCGGCGGCGATGAGCACGCCCGCACGCGTGGTGGGGATCGTGCCCGTGACCCACAACGAGATCGCGACGGCGGGGTTCACGAGTCCGCCGGAGATGTGCCAGGTGATGGAGACCATGATCGCGAGCACGAGCCCGTGAGCGAGCGCGACGCCCGTGAGGTCGAGCTGGCCGTTGGCATTGAGGATCACGGCTCCCGCCCCGACGAAGACCAGGGCGAACGTCGCCACGAACTCGGCGACGGCCGCCTTGCCGGTGTTCTCCACGGTGCTCCTCCTCGTCGAGATCGGGCATTCGCTCCCGCCGGTGTGTTCCGATGTGCCTCAACGGGTCGGCGACTCGAGCCGAGCCAGGTCGGCGGCGCGAGCCTAGCCTGTGCCTTGGACCCAGGCAAAGACCGTCGAGGCCGAGGCACGGCGCGGGAGTCCTGGAACGGACCGGGAACCCGTCCGGATCCTGGCCGGGACCGGGCCGGAAAGCGGGTAGCATCCAGCCCGTGGACGTGCTGCTCGTGTCACCCGATCCGGCCTCTCGTGAGCTGATGGCGCTCGCAGTGCGCAGCGTCGAGCGTGCGATCGGCGGCGAGCTGCGGTTCCGCGCCGCGGCGAACGGAGAGCTCGGCATCCGTGCGGCCCTGCGCGACCGGCCCGACGTGATCGTGGCCGACGAGATCGCATCCCGCGCGGGGGCGTTCGCTCTGGCCAAGGCCCTGCGCGATGACGCCGATCCCTACCACGGCGTGATCGTGATCCTGTTGGAGCGCAAGCATGACGCGTGGCTCGCGCGGTGGTCGGGCGCCGATGCCTGGTTCGTCAAACCGCCCGACCCGTTCGAGCTGGCCGATCGCCTGTTGGAACTCGTCAGCGAGAAGGAGAGCGCGTGAAGATCAAGGGCACGGACAAGCGCAACGGACGCGAGTTCCTCGCGGAGCAGGTGATCGAGAGCGGTGGCACCTCGCCGTGGGACGGCAGACCCTTCAGCCCCGACTACGCGGTCACGCTCGTGAACGCCCTGCGCGACGCCGAGGAGGCGGGGTCGAGGCTGGAAGAGGCGCTCGAGCAGATCGCCGACATCAAGCCGGAGTTCACGCTCGACCAGGATTCCGTGCTGGGGCCGCTCCGCGAGAACCTGACGCGGCTCGAGCAGAACCTGGTGCAGCAGGGCTGAGGAGTCCGACGGGTGGGCACCGGGGAGAACGGGTTCGGGGTCGAGCTCCGCGAGGATGACTCGGGCTGGCGCGTCGGCATCGTCGACCCCGCTGGCTCCGTCGTCTCCGAACGGGCTTGCAAGGACCATCTCGAGGCTCGCAGGTACGCATCGACCGTCCGTCAGCACATCTACTGGCTCTCGCCGGAACGCTTCCGCGAGTACTACCGTCTGTAGCGCGATGGGGTTCAACTACCAACAGCCGGGCAAGGTGAAGAAGGCGGATCTCGCGATCTTCGTCGGGGCCCTCGTCGTCATCGCGGCGCTCGTCATCTGGGCCATCTGGTAGCCCTCGATGCCCGACGATCTCGCGGCACTGGACTTCTGCTACCTCACGACGACAGGTCGTGTCAGCGGGAGCCCCCACCGAATCGAGATCTGGTTCGTGCTCGTCGACGAGATCGTGTACCTGATGGCGGGAGACCGCGACCGCAGCGACTGGGTGCGCAACCTGATCATCACGCCCGACGTCGAGCTGGAGCTCGGGGGAAGGAAGCGGGTGACGCGAGCCCGCGTCGTCGAGGACGGGTCGGCCGAGGACGCGCTGGCCCGCCGGACGATGCTCGAGAAGTACGGGAACCGCGACGGCGGCGACCTCAGCACGTGGGGTCGCACCGCCTTGGTGGTGGCGGTCGATTGGCCGGGGGGCGTCAGCTACACGTCATTGATCTGACGCCCGCGGCGCGCGTCGCCGGTCAGCCCTCGTCGAACCCGAGGGAGAACAGCCGCTCGAGGTCGTGCTTCGAGTACACCTGGAAGCTGATCAGGGTCTCGGTTCGCTCGACGCCCTCGACCTTCGCGATACCGCCGGGGATCACGGTGGCGAGCTGCTCATGAGCGGGCACCCGCACGATCGCGATCAGGTCGAACTCGCCGGCGACCGAGTAGACCTCGCTCACGCCGTCGATCTCGGCGATCGCCTGGGCGGCCTCCCCGATCACGTCGACCTCGCACTGGATCAAGACGACCGCATGCACGGCGCTCATCGTTCCGCTCCTCTCATGCGCGCTCCAGCGCTTCCAGTCATGCGCGCTCCAGCGCTTCCAGTCATGCGCGCTCCAGCGCTTCCAGTCATGCGCGCTCCAGCGCGACGGCGAGGCCCTGGCCGCCTGAGATGCAGAGTGTGGCGAGGCCCATCGACAGGTCACGGGCACGCAGCTCGTAGGCGAGCGCGAGGATGATCCGGGCCCCGCTCATGCCGATCGGGTGGCCGACCGAGATGCCGCCGCCCTTCACATTCAGCCGATCGCGGTCGAACTTCAACTCACGCTCGCACGCGATCACCTGGGCCGCGAACGCCTCGTTGATCTCGATCAGCTCGAAGTCATCGATCGTGCACCCGAGCCGGTCCATCACCTTCTGCGTTGCCGGAACCGGCCCGATGCCCATGATCTCGGGCGGCACGCCGGCCCACGACATCGCGGTGATCGCGGCGATCGGCTCGCGCCCCTCGGCCTTCGCCCGGGACTCGCTCATCAGCACGAGCGAGGCGGCGCCGTCGGTGAGCCCGCTCGAGTTGCCGGCGGTGACGCTGCCGCCGTCGCGGAACACGGGTGCGAGCTTCGCGAGCGTCTCCATCGTGGTGTCGGGCCGGATGTGCTCGTCGTCGTCGACCGTCGCGGACTTCCGCCCGAGCGTCACCTCGACCGGGAACATCTCCGTCGCCCTGCCTTCGGCGCCCGCCACCGCCTGCCGCTGGGATCGCAGCGCGAACTCGTCCTGCTCCTCGCGGCTGATGTCGTACCGATCGACGAGGTTCTCCGCCGTGTCGCCCATGATGAGCCCGCAGAGCGGGTCGAGGAGGCCGTCGCGGTACATCGCGTCGACGGCCTCGGTATTGCCGAGGCGATGACCGAGGCGCATGTCGGGAAGCAGGTACGGCACCCGGGTCATGTTCTCGATGCCGCCGACGAGCACCACCTCGCTCTCGCCAAGCATGATCTGCTGGGCGCCGAGCTGGGCCGCCTTCATGCCCGAGCCGCAGGCGATGTTCACGTTGTAGGCGCTAACTTCCAGCGGCACGCCTGCCCGCATGCTCACCTGGCGGCCGGTGTTCGGGCCGTTCCCTGCCTGGCGGGCGTGGCCGATGATCGTCTGGTCGACCTGCTCGGCCTCGACGTTCGCACGGCGGAGGGCTTCCTTCGCCGCGAGCTCGCCGAGCTCCACCGCGGGGGTCTCGGCGAACGAGCCCAGGAACCTCCCGACGGGCGTCCGGGCGCCCTCGACGATCACTGCGCGTTCCATGCGGCAAAGTCTACCGGCGGCGGTCGCGCCGTCGGTCCTCGCGGTGGCCTGACGCCTCACGGGTTCTCTGCAGCACCCGCGCCAGGGCCGCGCCACCGTCGACGGGCTCGGACGGCGCCCGGTCGCACGCGGTCACGCGCGGGCGATGCTTCGCCACCCACGATCGCACGGCCGCCAGCTCGTCGGCACGCTCGCGCGGGCACGGCACGTCGAGTGGCTCGCCGGCGGCACCCGGGCTCTGCAGGGATCCGTGGTCGAAGCGCAGAGGCTCGCCGTCTCCGGCACGGACCTCGAGTTGGCCCGCGGTGACGAGCCACGCGTCGACCCTCGACCGCCACAGTCCCTCGGCGAGCGCGTGCAGGCGGTCGCGTACCGAGGCGGCCTCCTCGTACCGCTCCGCTTCGGCGAGATGGGACATGCGACGTTCGAGCGCTTCGAGGAGCTCGCCCGGGCTGGAAGCCAGGGAGGAGGCGAGCCACCGGACGAGCTCTCCGTAGCGCTCGGGATCGGTGCGTCCATCGCACGGTGCGAGGCAGCGGCCCATGTCGGCGAGGGCGCAGGGCGCGAAACGGGTGCGCGCCCCCATCGAGGCGGTGCACCGACGGATCGGCGCGGTCTCCTCGAGGGCCTCCTTCGCGAGCCGCGCCCGCGCGGCGCTGCCGAACGGTCCGATGTATAGACGCCCGTCGTCGGGTTTCGCCGCGTGCACGACCTTCAGCCGCGGCCACGCCTCTCGAGGGTCGAGGGCGAGGTAGGCGCCGCGACGCCAGGTCTTCCCCCGGCGGTTGTACTTCGGTTCGTGCCGGCGGATCAGCCGCGCCTCGACGACGAGCGCCTCGAGCTCTCCGCCGCAGCGGATGCCCTCGACCGAGCGCACCTCGTCGAGCAGGTCCACGATCTTCTTCCGCTCGTCACCGTAGAAGTACGACTTCACTCGCGAACGCAGGTCGTTGGCCTTGCCGACGTAGAGCACGCGACCGTCCCGAGCCTTGAATAGGTAGACCCCCGGGGCGTGGGGCAGCGAGTCGGCGAGCGCGATCTTGCCGAAGTTCGGCCGCCCCCTCGCCCGTACCGCCTCGGCGAGATCGCCCATCGTCAGGATGCCGAGCCGTCCGCCGAGGTCGAGCAGACCGTGCAGCACCTCGGCGCACGCCTCGGCGTCGTCGAGTGCCCGGTGGGTCGGCGTCGTCCGAGTGCGGAAGTAGTTCGCGAGGGTCGCGAGCCTCACGTTGGGCACGTCGGGCCAGACCACACGCCGCGCGAGGCGGGCCGTGCACAGCGGGGGACCCGGGAGCGCCGGGTAGTCGAGCACGTCGCAGTTCGCGTTGAGGAACCCGAAGTCGAACCCGGCGTTGTGCGCCACGAACACGGACCCTCGGAAGAACTCAAGGAACGCGGGGAGCACCTGCTCGATCGCCGGTTCTCCCGAGACGAGGCGGTCGTCGATGCCGGTGAGGTGGGCGATGTACGGGGGGATGGGCCGCCGGGGGTTCACGAGCGTCCGGAACGACCCGAGCCGTTCCCCGCCGCGGACCTTCACGGCCCCGATCTCGGTGATCGCGTCGTCGGCAGGCGAGCCCCCGGTCGTCTCGAGATCGACGACGCAGAACGTGACTTCGGACAGGGGCACGCCGAGTGCGAGGGTGGTCTGGATCGGTTCGGCCGGACTCGCATCGATCGGCACGGGCGTCGCCTCCGTCGGAAGGGGCCGAACGGGAGCTGGATGGTATCGAACAGGTGTTCGAGGGTCAAGCGGGTGCCACGGGGAAGACGTCACGACGTGATGGTGACGTTCGCCACCGACACGCCGCCTGGATACCAACCCTAGGATGGCGGCATGCGATGCGGGGTCACGGTGCCGAACATCGGGCAACTCGACCTGCTGCTGACGATGGGTCGCGAGGCGGAGGCGGCGGGCTGGGACGGGTTCTTCCTCTGGGACCACATCCGGTTCTCCGACGAGTTCGACGTGTCGGTGCACGACCCATGGGTCGTGCTGGCGGCGCTCGCCGTGACGACTCGACGGATCCGCCTCGGCCCGATGGTCACGCCGCTCGCGAGGCGCCGACCATGGACGGTGGCGCGGGAGACCGTGACCCTCGACCACCTGAGCGGCGGCCGCGTGGTCTTCGGCGCCGGGCTGGGGTTCCCGCCCGACGTCGAGTTCGGTTCCTTCGGAGAGCCGACCGGCGATCGCGAACGCGCCGAGCTGCTCGACGAGGGCCTCGCGATCCTCGATGGGTTCTGGTCGGGCGAACCGGTGACGGTTGAGGGACGGCACTACCGGCTGGACGGCATCCGATTCCTGCCCAAGCCGGTGCAACGCCCGCGGATCCCCGTCTGGATCGCAGGGATGTGGCCGAACCGGGCGCCCTTCCGTCGCGCCGCCACGTGGGACGGAGTGTTCCCCATCGCCGTGGTCGACGGTGAACCTCGACCGATCTCGGCCGATGCGTTCGCCGAGGCCTTGGCGTTCACGAGGTCACTCCGGGCGCCAGACGCGCCGTTCGACGCCGTGGTACAAGGAGCACCCGATACCGAACCCGGGGACTATGCCGCGGCGGGAGCGACCTGGTGGCTCCTCGCCGACGACGGCGGGCCCGGATGGGAGGAGTCGATCCTGGGCCAGATCCGCCTCGGGCCGCCGCGATGAACCGAGGCATCACAGTGCCACAGCTTCCGCCTGTTGCCCACGACCATCTCCCCGAATAGGCTCCGGCGATGGTTCCCTGCCCCTCCTGCGGCACCGAGAATCAGGACGGGTCGAGGTTCTGCAACGGGTGCGGCTCGCCGCTCGATGCGTCTCCCGCCCGCCGGGTTGCCGAGGAGCGCAAGGTCATCACCGCCCTGTTCTGCGATCTGATCGGGTTCACCGCCACCTCGGAGTCGGCCGACCCCGAAGACGTGGACACGATGCTCTCCGCATACGCGGCGATGGCGCGGACCCAGATCGAGAGCCACGGCGGGGTGGTCGAGAAGTTCATCGGGGATGCGGTGGTCGGCATCTTCGGCGTCCCCGCTGCCCACGAGGACGACCCCGAGCGCGCCGTGCGCGCGGGGCTGCGGATCGCGGAAGATGCCGAACGGCTCGAAGCGGTCGGTGGCGCCCCGCTCCGGCTCCGTGTCGGGGTCAACACCGGGGAGACCCTCGTGCGCCTCGAGGTCACCCCCGGCTCGGGGGAGCGGATGCTCGCGGGTGACGCGATCAACACCGCCTCACGCATCCAGTCGGTCGCCCCCGAGATGGGCGTGGGGGTCGGGCTGGGCACCTACGAGGCCACCGCGCAGGTCTTCGACTACGAAGAGCTCGAACCCGCGACCCTCAAGGGCAAGTCGGAGCCGGTCCGTGTCTTCCACGCGAAGTCACCGAGGGCTCGGTTCGGCACCGACCTCACCCGCACCCACGACGCGCCGTTCATCGGTCGTGAGATCGATCTTGCCCTGTTGAAGGGCGTCTTCGACAAGACGCTCGCCGCGACCTCGCCCCAGCTCGTCACCGTGGTCGGGGAACCCGGGCTCGGGAAGTCCCGGATCGTTGCGGAGCTCGGTGCCCACCTCGACGACAAGCCAGAGCTCATCACCTGGCGGCAGGGTCGATGCCTCCCCTACGGGGAGGGCATCACCTTCTGGGCGCTGGGAGAGATCGTCAAGGCCCACGCAGGCATCTTGGAGTCAGACGCGCCCGACGTCGCCTCGACCAAGCTCGAGGTGGTGCTCCCCGAAGGACACGAGCGTCCCTGGTTCCGCCAGCGCCTGCTTCCGCTGGTCGGGATCGAGGCGACCTCGACCGCGGAACGCGAGGAGCTGTTCACCGCCTGGCGCAGGTTCCTGGAGCACGTCGCCGAGCAGGACCCGACCGTGCTCGTGTTCGAGGACCTGCACTGGGCCGACGACGCGATGCTCGCGTTCCTCGAGCACCTGGCCGACCGGGCACAGGCCGTGCCGCTGCTCGTGATCGGCACGGCACGCCCCGAGCTGTTCGAACGCCACCCCGGCTACGCCAACGGCCTGCGTAACGTCACGCCCATCAACCTGGTGCCGCTCTCGGAGGAAGAGACCGCACGTCTCGTCTCCGCACTGCTCGAGACGACGGTGATCCCCGCCGAGCTGCAGCAGCCGATCCTGGAACGTGCCGGTGGCAACCCCCTGTACGCCGAAGAGTTCGTGCGCCTGCTGAAGGACAAGGACCTGCTCGTCCAGAAGGGGTCCAGCTGGGAGCTGAAGGAAGGTGCCGAGGTCCCGTTCCCCGACTCGGTGCAGGCGCTGATCGCCGCACGTCTGGACACCCTGTCGGCGGACACGAAGTCGATGCTCGCCGATGCCGCGGTGATCGGGAAGGTCTTCTGGGCCGGGGCGATCGCACAGATGGGGGAGCGGAGCCTCGACCAGGTCACCGAGACGCTCCGGGAGCTCTCCCGCAAGGAGCTCGTGCGTCCCTCACGACGTTCCTCGATCGAGGGCGAGGCCGAATACGCGTTCTGGCACGTGCTCGCACGCGACGTCGCCTACGGGCAGTTGCCCAGAGCATCCCGTGCATCCCGCCACGTCGATGCGGCCCGCTGGATCGAGTCCAAGGCTCTCGAGCGGGTGGAAGATCTCTCCGACGTCCTCGCCTACCACTACGCGACCGCCCTGGATCTCGCGAAGGCCGCCGGACAGACCGAGCAGGCGACCGAGCTCGAGACACCGGCGCTGAAGTTCCTTTCCTTGGCCGGGGAGCGTGCGCTCGGCCTGGACACCGCCGCGGCGCTCGCGAACCTCGAGCGAGCGCTCGCGCTCGCCCCTCCCGGACACCCCGAACGCCCTGAGGCGCTCGTGCGTTTCGGTGAGGCCGCGTCCCAGGCCGCTCGCTACACGGAGGCAGCGGCTGCCATGGAGGAGGCCATCGCGGCCTTCAGCGCGGCCGGAGACCTCCCCGCGACTGCCCGGGCGATGGGCCACCTCGGCCGCGCGTTCGGCGTGCTCGGGGATCCGCGAAGCTGGTCTCTCCCCGTGGAAGCCCTCGCGCTGCTGGAGCCGATCGGGCCTTCCCCCGCGCTCGTGGTTGCGTTCACCGAGGTGGCATTCACCTGCGCGCTCCAGGGGAGGTCCGAGGACGCGATAGGGCTCGCCGACCGGGCACTCGGACTCGCCTCCGAGCTCGGCCTCCCCCGTCCTCCGCACGCCTTGGGCTGCCGGGGCCTGGCGCGCTGCTCCCTCGGAGATCCGAGGGGCCTCGAGGACTACCGCGAGGCGATCGAGCTCGCGACCGAAGCCGGGCTGGGAAGCGAAGTGGCCATGCTCCACAACAACCTGGGCGTCACGCGCTGGGTCTTCGAGGGTCCGGAGGCGTACCTCGAGGTGCTGCGCGAGGGGATCGCCTACGCGAAGCCCCGGGGGCTCACCGCGGCGCTCGACATCCTCATGTTGAGCTCGCTCGATGCGCTCGTGAACACCGGCCAGCACGAGGAGGCGCTCGCGCTGGTCGCCCAGATGGCCCTGCGGCTCGAGGAGAGTGGAGACATGTTCGGCCTACTCGCCGTCCGCGCAGCGCAGATCCGGGTCTTCGCCCTGCGCGATGAGAGCGCCGAGGTCGTCGAGGCGCTCGAGTGGCTCGTGCCCGCCGCCCGTGGGACCGAGGATCCGCAGCTCGTCGTCCTCTGCCTCGGCTCGGCCGCCCTGGAACATGCCGGGCTGGGGCAGGACGAGGCGGCAACGGCGCTGCTGACCGAGCTGGAGTCCTCTCCCGGCGCCCGCGACAACCAGTACTACCCCGACCTTCTCCCCGCGATGGTGCGCACCGCGCTGAGGATCGGGGAGCCTGCGCTCGCCGAGCGGCTCGTCGGCGCCCTCGAGCCCCGCTACCCCCTCTCCGAGCACGCGCTCGTGGCGGCGAACGCCATCCTCACCGAGGGCCGCGGGGACCTGCAGGCCGCCGCCGCCGCCTACGCCGATGCCGCCGATCGCTGGGAGCGGTTCGGGGTCGTGCCTGAGCAAGCGTTCGCGCTCCTCGGCCAGGGTCGGTGTCTCGTCGGGCTGTCCCCACCGACCGAGGCCGCACCGGTCCTGCGGCACGCCCGGGAGATCTTCGAGCGGCTGCAAGCGATGCCCGCGCTCGCCGAAACCGACGCGCTGTTGCTGCAGGCGACCGCCGTCAGCTCGTAGCGCGCGACCCTGCTCCTGTCTCCTCAGCCGCCGGGATACAGCGCGCGCTCGACCATCAACGCCAGCAACTGCTCCACGGCGAGGTGACACTCCTGGATGTGCGCCGTCACGGTCGACGGCACGCGGATCGCGGCGTCCGCCAGGGGCGCGAGCGCACCGCCGGACCCGCCGGTGAGCGCGACCACCTGCACGTCCTGTGATCTCGCTTGCTCGGCGGCCTTCAGGACGTTGGCCGAGCTCCCGCTCGTCGAGATCGCGATCAGCACGTCGCCCGCGCGTCCGAGCGATTCCACCTGCCGTGCGAAGACGCCCTCGATGCCGAAGTCGTTCGCGATCGCGGTCAGGAGCGACGAGTCGGTCGTGAGTGCGATCGCCGGGATCGAGGGTCGCGGGTTGTCGATCGTGAGTGTGCTCACGAACTCGGTCGCGAGGTGCTGGGCGTCGGCGGCGCTCCCGCCGTTGCCGCAGATCAGCAGCTTCCCGCCGCCTCGCAGCGACGCGATCAGGATCTCGGCGGCGGCCGCGATGTCGTCGAGGCACTCGGCCTGGACCCGTCGCACCGTGTCCGCGGTGGTGTCGAGGTAGTCCATGGCGGTCGCCCGGAGCTCGTCATGGGTCACGCCGTGGCCTCCCGTCCGATGCGTGCCGCGATGATATCGGCGGCCGCGGCCAGGTCCGCCACCACGTGGTCGGCGTCGTCGCCTGCCGTCGCCTGCTCCTCGGCGCCGTGGCCCGTCAGCACCAGGAACGTCGTGGCCCCGACGGCCCGGCCCATGCCGACGTCGCCTGCGTGGTCGCCGACCACGAACCCATCGGCCGGGTCGAACCCGAACCGGGTTGCTGCGTCGAGCGCCATGCCCGGCGCGGGTTTGCGGCAGCGGCACCCGTCCTCGGGGGCATGCGGGCAGTGCAGGATCGCATCGACGTCGGCACCCTCGTCGGCGAGCATCTCCCGCAGGCGCGCGTGGATGCGCTCGAGGTCGCCGGGGGCGAGCAGGCCCCTGCCCACGTTCGCCTGGTTCGTGACGACCACGACGCCGAGCCCGAGTTCCCGCAGCCGCCGGATCGCGTCGGCCGAGCCGGGGACCAGTCGGAGCGCCGCGGGATCGGCGAGGTGGCCGACCTCCTCGTTGATCGTGCCGTCGCGATCGAGCAGCGCGAACCGCCGCCGCTCGGTGACGGGGGAGGACCTCACGGGCGCGTGGGCGCCCAACGGCGGTCGCCGCGCCGGGCCCGCACGCCCTCGGGGTCGACCTCGAACGACGCGAACTGTCCGCCCATCGCCTCGAGCGCCGCTCGCACCGAGGCGCGCGCCTCGGGCGGCGAGGCGATCAGCAGATAGCCACCCCCGCCGGCGCCACAGATCTTCCCCCCGGTCGCCCCGGCTGCCGACGCGGCGTCGAGCATCGCCTCGATCGGCGTCTCCTCGGCGATGTGGGGATTCATGCGCTTCTTCGCCTCGAATGCCTCGCGGAGCATGACGCCCAGGCGCTCCATGTCGCCCACCTCGATCGCGTCCCGCATCGCGTAGGCCATCTCGCGGAGCTGCTTCATGCCGAGCAGCGTGTCCTCGCGGCCCGCCTCGAACATCTGGATCTGTCGGTCGATCAGCCCGACGTTGCGGCGGACCTTCCCCGTGTAGCACAGCAGCAGGTGCTTTCGGAGCTCCTCGAGGGCGTCCGGGCCGGCATCGACCGGGGTCACCCGCGTCCCGTCGCGACCGAACTCGATCAGGTTGAATCCCCCGAACGCCGCTGCGTACTGGTCCTGCCAGCCGCCCGAGATGCCGAGGTCGTCGCGTTCGATCGCGTAGGAGAGCTGCGCGACCTCGTCGCAGTCGAGCACCCGTTCGTCGAGGCAGGCGATCGCCGCGACCACCGCCGTGACGAGGGCCGACGAGCCGCCCAGCCCGCTCCCGGGCGGCGCCTCCGACTCGATGTCGACGTCGAGACCGACGTCGATGCCCATGCGGTCGATGGCAGCCTTGGCGAGGTCGAGGACGCCGTCGTAGTGGGGACCCTCGTCGAGCCGGTACTGCACGAGCTCGCCGAGGTCGAGTGAGCGCACGCGGACCTTGCGATCGACGCGGGGCGCCACCGTGACGCGGACGAAGTGATCGATCGTGGCGGAGAGGACGGCTCCGCCGTGATCCAGGTACCAGTGCGGGAAGTCGGTGCCGCCCCCCACGAAACTGACGCGGAGAGGGGCGAGCGCGTAGACCGGGGTCGTGTCGATGGACATGGCAGCGCCCTCAGTCTAGGGGTACGCGTGATGGGGGAGTGGTCTCAGGCGACCCTGCGCTGCAGCCGCCGGCGCTGCTGCTCGGTGAGCCCGCCCCAGACCCCGTAGCGCTCACCGTTCTTCAGCGCCCAGGCGAGGCACTCTTCCTTGATCCGGCACGAGTTGCAGAACGTGAGGGCGGGACCGGCCTCCTCCTCGGAGATCGGGAAGAAGATGTCGGGGTCCACGCCGAAGCACGCGGCGCGTTCTTGCCAGAAGTCGGGGGGAGCGGGGTTCGGCGGCAGGATGCTGACGTCGACGTTCGGGAACCGCTCGATCCTCACTACCGATCCCTCCCCCTCGGAGCGTCCCGCGGGCGAGGCATCGAACCGCGGAACACGATTCATAGCAGAGGGGCAGCCGCGAGCGGAAGGGGTCGGAAGCAGGCATCCTGGGATACGACACCCGAGGGACGCGAAATGACCCGAACGGGCTAGTCCAACGAGGGGACAGGGAGCAGTGCGAGTCCGTCCGAGGAGCGTAGGAGCTGCTCCCGCGCAGCCCACCGAACCGATGCGATCACTACCGTGCCCCCGTCCTCGCGCACCGCGGCACTGCTCACGGAGCCCGCCTCGTCGCCGGCGGTCGTCGTGAGGATCGCTCCGGCGTCGACCTGCCCGTCTCCCTGCAGGTGGCGCAGCACCCGTGGTGGATGCCCGAGGTTACGGACGCGAGCCACCGATTCCTGGCCGAGGAAACACCCCTTCGTCGTGTCGATCAGCGCCTCCAGGCCCGCCTCGGCGGGGATCGCCGTACGATCGAAGTCCGCGCCCATGCGGGGTCGTCCGGCGCGGATGCGCCTCACCTCGACGGCGTCGTGGCTCACGAACCTCCGCCCGGCCGGAGCCACTGGCTCCAGAGTGGTACTCAGCAGGTCGTGCCCCTCGCCGAGCACCGACGGCCGGGATCCGTCCGGCTCCTCGGACACCCCCGGCAGGGCGATCAAGGATCGTCGACCCGTCAGATCGTCGAGCTCGACGTCGGACGAGAGCACGTAGGTCGCCAGGGCCGATCCGACGTGATCGGTCTGGTCCGGATCCTGGAGCAACCAGAAGCCGTCGTCGTCGCCGATGATGTGGATGTCGGCCCGGATGTGACCGGTGGCGTCGAGCAGCAGGGATCGGCGCGCCTCGCCCGAGCGCAGCGATGCCACGTCGGTCGTGACGAGGTCGTGGAGCCACCGACGCGCATCGTTGCCCCGGACGCGAACGATGCGGTACGCGGACAGGTCGACCGCCGCCCGCCCTTCGCTCAGGGCCGCGAGCTCGACGTCGGGGGCGGTGAGGGGTGGCATCGCTCTGGCAGGATATCGGCGCCGTGGACGTTCCCCGCACCTTGCTCGTCACGAACGACTACCCGCCTCGCGTGGGGGGGATCCAGCGCACCCTCGAGGCGCTCGTCGACGAGCTGCCCGAGGACCGGATCGCGGTGTTCTGTCCGGGCGACGAGGATTCTTCGACGTTCGACGCCGCACGGCCGTACCGCGTGCTGCGCCAACCCGAGTCGTTCCTCTGGCCCGTCCCCGACGTCGGGCGTCGGCTCGAGGCGGCCGTGCGCGAAGTCGGGGCCGAGGTCGTGGTGTTCGGCGCCACCTACCCCCTGGCGATGCTCGGGCCGCGCCTGGCGCGGGCCGGGGTGCCCTACCTCGCCGCGGCTCATGGGTTCGAGTACTGGCTCTCGATCGCGCCGGGCACCCATGCTGCGATGCGGTACGCGACGTCGCGGGCGACGAGGGTGCCGGTGATGTGCAGCTCCTTCATCGCCCGGACCGTGCGCACCGCCGTGCCCCGGCGCGTGCCGGTCTCGGTGCTGTATCCGGGTGCCGACGTCGAGGCCTTCCGGCCCGATCTCCCCGTCGGCGATCTCCGCGAGCGCCATGACCTCGGCGATCGCCCGGTGGTCGTCTGCGTGAGCCGGCTCGTCGCCCGCAAGGGGCAAGACGTGCTGATCCGGGCCATGGCCGATATCCGTCGTCGAGCCCCCGGCGCCGTGCTGGTGATCGTGGGGGGTGGACCGTACGAGGCTCGCCTGCGGGCGCTCGCGGTCGACGCTCCTGAAGGTTCCGTGGTCTTCACCGGCCAGGTGTCCGAGGACGATCTCCCTCGGTACTACGCGCTCGGCGACCTGTTCGCGATGCCCTGCCGCACGCGCCTGGCCGGTATGGAGGTCGAAGGGTGGGGCAACGTGTTCATCGAGGCCGCCGCGTGCGGGAAGCCTGTGGTCGCCGGGGACTCCGGCGGGGCCCGGGAGGCGCTCGTGGACGGCGAGACCGGCATCCTCGTCGAGGGCACCGACGTTCACCGGGTCGCAGAGGCGGTCGGGACCCTGTTGGCTGCCCCCGAGCGCGCCAAGACGATGGGAGCGGCGGGGCGCGAGCGAGTGCTCCGCGACCACACCTGGCCCGCGATCGCGCGGACGCTCGTGTTCTGGTTGCAGGAAGCCGCGGGCTAGGAGCGTCGCTTCGTTCGTTCGGGCCAAGTCCGGGGGTACCCTGGCCTCGTGCAGACCGGATCCTCCGCCTCGGAACAACGATGCCCCGACTGCGGGGCGCTCGCGAGCCCGGACGCCGAATGGTGCGGGCAGTGCTTCCGCTCGCTCGTCGAGCCGGAACCCGAGCCCGAGCGGCGGCCCACCCAACCGGATCCGTCACTCGCCGCCGCCGGCATCGCGACCGCGGAGGCGGCGGCGCCGTCCGGGGAGCTCCCTCGGCGGGCGCCGACCTGGCCGTGCCCGGCTTGCGGCAACGAGAACGCGCTCGAGCTCGACGCCTGCGCGATCTGCGGCACGACGTTCGCCTCGCTGATGCGCCGCGACGAGGCGCCGACCACGGTCGACCCCAAGGATGCGGTCCGGGCCTCGCTCCTTTTCCCAGGGCTCGGGCATCGCATGGTCGGGAGGGGACTCGACGGGCTGGCTCGCGGGGTGATCTTCACCGTGCTCGCCGCGATGACCCTGACGGTGCTTGTGTCGGGAGTACGGTCGGCGGGCGCGCTCGCGATGTTCCTGGTGTTCTTCGGTGCGACCCTGCTCGTCTACGCCGGATCGGCTTGGGAAGCCCACCGGCTCGCAGAAGGTGGGCAACCCGTCGTCTCATCCCGCGCCCTCATGTGGGTCGTGGTGGTGGTGATCATGACATCGGTGGCGCTGTTGGCCGTCAGCGTCGTGACGAACGCGAGAGGCTAGGATTCCGCGCCGATGGAACACGCTGAAGGATCGATCGTGATCGACGCCCCTCTCGAAGACGTGATGGAGGTGATCGAGGATTACGAGGCCTATCCCGAATGGGCCGACGTCCGTTCCGTCGAGGTGCGCCGGCGCGGCGAGGGCGGACGCGCCACCGAGGTCGCGTTCGAGGTCGACGTCCCTGTGCTCGGGAAGGCTTCGTACACCCTCGCCTATCGCTACGCCCCTGGGGACACGGGGCTCTCGTGGACCACGTCGGAGGCGCGAGGCGCGATCCGCGACATCAGGGGTGAGTACCTGCTGAACGAGCTCTCCGAGAGCGAGACGAAGGTCACCTACCGCCTCGGGGTGGAGCTCGGGGTGCTCGTGCCGGGGTTCCTGCGGAGCGAGGGCGCCAAGCGCGTGATCGAGAACGCGCTCGAGAAGCTCAAGCGGCGCGTCGAGATGGGCTGAGCCGCCCGAGCCGGCCGAACCGTCTCACCGTCTAAGCTGGCCACATGCGCGTCGTGTTGTTCACGGGCAAGGGCGGGGTCGGCAAGACGACCGTGGCCGCTGCGACCGCCGTGCGTGCCGCCCGGGGCGGGTCCCGCACCCTGGTGATGTCGACCGACCCGGCCCACTCGCTCGCAGACTCGTTCGAGGTCGAGATCGAGTCCTCCCCTAGCGAGATCACGCCGAACCTCTGGGCCGTGCAGATCGACGCGCAGGAGCGCCTCGAGGACAACTGGCGGGAGATCCAGGACTACTTCATCCAGCTGATGAACTGGGCGGGCACGGAGACGATCCAGGCCGAGGAGCTCACGGTGATCCCGGGGCTCGACGAGATCTTCGCACTGATCGACGTGAAGACCCACGTCGAGAGCGGCAACTACGACATGCTGGTGGTCGATTGCGCCCCGACCGCGGAGACCCTGAGGCTGCTCTCGCTGCCCGAGATCATGAACTGGTACATCGAGCGGATCTTCCCGGTCGAACGCCGCATCGTGAAGACGGTGCGCCCGATGCTCTCCAAGATGACCTCGCTGCCGATCGCGGGCGACCAGGTGTTCGCGGCGGTGGAGCGTCTGCACCGCAACCTCGACGCCGTGAAGCAGATCCTCACCGACGAGCACACGTCGTCGGTGCGCCTGGTGGTGAACCCCGAGAAGATGGTGATCTCGGAGGCGCGTCGCACCTATACCTACCTCGGCCTGTTCGGCTACCGCGTCGACGCCGTGGTGGTGAACCGCATCATCCCCGACGAGGTCAATGACCCCTACTTCGGCAAGTGGAAGGACATCCAGGCGGAGCACCTCGCCACGGTGCACGAGTCGTTCGAGCCGGTCCCGATCCTCGAGGCGCGCCTCTTCGACCGCGAGATGGTGGGGATCCCCCTCCTCGGCGAGATGGGCGTCGAGGTCTACGGCGAACGCGACGTGACCGCGGTGCTGTACCACGACGATCCGATCCGGGTCCGCAAACGTGGGGAGGGCTACGTCCTCTCGATGCGGCTGCCGTTCGTCTCCCGCGACGACATGGACATCCACCGGCGGGGGGAGGAGCTCTACGTGCGGGTCGGCTCCTACAAACGGAACCTGATCCTCCCGCAAACCCTCAAGCGTCTCGTCGTGCGCGAAGCGAACTTCGCAGGCGATCACCTCGAGATCACGTTCGGCCGCCCGCCCTCCGCCGACGAGGGGCAGCCGGCGACCACGTGAGCGAGCGGGGGCCGGCGATCGGCATCGACGTCGGGGGCACGAAGATCGCCGCCCTGTTGGTGGGCCGCGACGGCTCCGTCTTTGCACGCGAGACCCGGCGCACGCCGGCGGAGGATCAGCAGGCCACCCTGGACGCCATGGTGGGGGCGGCACGGGCGATCGCGACCACCGACGTCGTAGGGGTCGGGGTGGCCGCCGCCGGCATGGTCGACCTCGGGGGGCTGATGCGCTACGCGCCCAACCTCGCCTGGCGCGACACCCCGCTGGCCCCGTTCGTGGGAGACGCGCTGGGCCTGCCGGCGCTGGCGGACAACGACGGCAACGCCGCCGCGTGGGGTGAGTTCCGACACGGCGCCGGCCAGGGCTCGCGACAGTTGCTGATGGTGAGTGTCGGCACCGGCATCGGAGGCGGCCTCGTGCTCGACGGCGCCCTCTATCGGGGTGCCAATGGCTTCGCGGCCGAGATCGGTCACATCGTGGTCGAGCCCGACGGGCTCCGATGCGGCTGCGGGAACCGTGGCTGCTGGGAGCTCGTGGCGAGCGGATCGGCGATCACGCGTCAGGGCATGAACGCCGCCGCCAGGCATCCGCACTCACTCCTGCGGGAGCTCTCGGGCGGGATCCCCGAGTCCGTGACCGGGAGCATGGTGACGGAGGCGGCGCGAGCCGGCGATACCGTCAGCCGAGGCATCTTCGTCGAGGTCGGGCACCGTCTCGGGGTCGGTATCGCGGGTCTCGTGAACGTCCTCGACCCCGACGCGGTCGTCGTCGGCGGCGGAGCCTCCGAGGCGGGGGAGCTGCTGCTCGCCCCGGCGCGCGACGCGTTCCGGCGAGCGGTCGAGGGACCGGGCGAGCGGCCTGAGGTTCCCATCCTGCAGGCCGCGCTCGGCAACGATGCCGCAGCGATCGGGGTGGCTGCGCTGGTCTTCGCCCGTCTCGAGGGCGGCGCCGGATGAGGCTCGGCGTGTCGCTCCCCGTCTTCACCGCCGACCCGGCCAAGCCGCTCTCGGTCGCGGCCCGCGCCCGCGAGCTCGGGGTCGACGGGGTGTTCGCCCCTGACCACCTGTTCCCCCCTGTCTTCTATCCGCCGTCCGGGCCGGACCGTCCCGCGCTCGAGGTCTTCTCGCTGCTCGCGGCGGTGGCCGCGAGCAACCCCAGCTTGCACGTCGGCACCCTCGTCACCCGCGTCACCCTCCGCACGCCCGGCCTGCTCGCGAAGCAGGCAGCCGCGCTCGATGCGATGTCGGACGGGCGGGCCATCCTCGGGATCGGCACCGGCGATCGTGCCTCGGCCGAGGAGCACGAGCGCTACGGATTCCCGTTCCCTCCCGCGGCCGAGCGGGTGGCCATGTTGGACGAGACGGTCCAGGCGATGCATGCGCTGTTCGGCGGACGCGTGTGGCCGGGGGGCGCGCACGTGCCGCCGCTCGCGGGGCCGTTGTTGCCTCCCGGGGAGCCGGCCGTCTGGGTGGGTGGTCTCTCCGACGAGGTCCTCGCGGTCGCCGCCCGGGTGGCCGACGGGTGGAACGGCTGGGGTCTCGACGCCGAGGCGTTCGCGGCCAGGGCGGGAACCCTCCGCGAGCTTGCGGGCGGACGGACGGTCGCTCCCACGTGGGCGGGGATCGCGCTCGTGGGGGAGGACGGCGCCGACCTCGATCGGCTGGTCGCCGACCGCACCGCGCGCGGCCTCTCGCTCGATGGCCTCTGGAGCGGCACGGTCGAGGACTGGCGCCGGTTCGCCGACGAGCTGCGAACGGCTGGCGCCACCTGGTGCGTGGTGTTGCCCGCCGGTCCCGCCGACCGTCTCGACGTGATCGCCCACGCGACGCTGCGATGAACAGCGCGGAGCTGAAGCGCGCGAAGCGCGACGTGCGTCGGCGCGTAGTCGCCGAGCGGGACTCGATGCCCGCGACCGCCCGGGCTGGGGCGAGCCTCGAGATCACTCAACGGTTCCTCGCTCTGCCCGAGGTCGCAGCGGCCCGCACCGTGCTCGCGTTCTGGTCGTTCGGGTCGGAGCTGTCCACCACACCCCTGATCGAACGACTGCACGGCAGTGGCACACGTGTGGCGCTGCCACGTATCGTCGACGGCGAGCTCGAGGCGGGGGACTACCGCCCCGGTGACCCGGTGACCGAGACGTCGTTCGGTGCGTTCGAGCCGGTCGCGGGCGCTGCGATCGATCCGGCCGCGATCGACGTGGTTGCGGTGCCGGCGGTGGCGTTCGATCGTGCGGGCCGGCGGGTCGGGTACGGCGGCGGCTTCTACGATCGCTTCCTGCCGCAGACCCGAACCGACACCGTGCGGATCGGGCTCGCCTTCGGTGTGCAGCTGATGGCTCCCGGAACGACGTTGCCGGCGGGCCACTTCGACCGACAGGTCGACCTCGTCGTCACCGAGTCGGAGGTGGTGCGATGCCGCCCCGCGGCGTGATGCCGGCAGCGCCGCCCTCTCGCGCACGCGCCGCGTCCTGGCGTCACGGATCGTTCGCCGCGCTCGACTTCGAGACCACGGGCCTCGATCTGGGGAACGACGTCGTGGTGTCGTTCGGGGTGGTCCCGGTCGACGGCGGGCGGGTCCGACTGCGGGACTCCGTGCATCAGCTCGTATCGCCGAGCGTGCCGCCCTCGCCTCGGTCGCAGACGATCCACGAGCTCCGCCCGCAGGACCTCGCAGGGTCGCCCGAGATCGAGGTGGCCCGTGAGATCCTCGCCGCGGCGCTGGCGGGCCGGTTCCTGCTGGCATGGTTCGCCGACGTCGAGGTGCATTTCCTGGCGGCGATCTTCGGGGGATCGCTCCGTCGCTGGCGCCGACGCACGATCGACGTGCGGAACCTGGCGATCGCGGTCGACGGCGCTCCCCGCGCCGTCCGAGGCAAGCCAGGCTATGCCCTGTCGGCGAGGGCGGCGGCGATTGGCGTCCCCGTGGCCAATCCGCACGAGGCGTTCGACGACGCCCTCGTGACGGCCCAGCTCTTCCTGGTGCTCGCGTCGACGGTACCGAGCGTGCCCGAGCCCACGGTCCGTCAGCTGCTGCGTCTGGCGGGGGCGTGATCGGGTCGACTTGAACAACCGTTCAATCGTCTGATACAACCCGGTCCACGGGGGCCGGTCCACGGGGGCCGGTCCACGGGGGCCGGTCCACGGGCCGGTCCACGGGCCGGCCATGGCCGGCCGGATGCGGGCGTCGGCGTGTGAGGAGGCGTGGGTGGGGCAGAGCAGGGAGACGGCGTTCCACGCGATCACGTCGACGAAGGCCGCCGGTTTCATGGAGGAAGCCGGGTGGCTCTGGGTCACGAACTACGGCGACGTCGACGCCGAGTACCGAGCCGTGCGCGACGGGGTCGGCATGTGGGACCTCTCGCCCCTCAACAAGTGGGAGTTCCGGGGCCCGGAGGCCCTCGAGGCGACCCAGCGGGTGCACACGAACGACGTGCTCGGCATGCATGACGGTCAGGTCCGGTACGGTGCCTTCGTCGACGAGGACGGGCTGGTCGTCGACGACGGCACCGTGTTCCGCCACTCGGCGGAGCAGCTGTGGGTCTGCACCAACGGGAACGAGCACGCCGACTACTTCGCCGACGCCACGAAAGGGCTCGAGGTCGAGATCGCCTACATCGCGCCGGAACTGCCGAGCATGCAGATCCAGGGCCCAGAGAGCCGCGACCTCGTTCGCTCGATCGTCTCGGGCGCCGACGTCGACGCGCTTCGATACTTCACGTTCTTCCCCGACCCGGTGACCATCGGGGGGGCACCGGTCTGGCTCTCGCGCACCGGGTTCTCCGGGGAGCTCGGCTACGAGCTGTTCCTGCGCCCCGAGCACGCGACCGCGGTCTGGGAAGCGGTGGAGGACGCCGGGGCCACGCCCTACGGCGTGGACATCATCGAGCCCATCCGGGTCGAGACCGGCATGGTCGTCACCGACTACGACTACGAGCCTCATCGCCGGACCCCGTACGACCTCGGCCTCGACCGGCTCGTCGCCCTCGACGGCGACGGGTCGTTCATGGGCAAGGAGCAGCTGCGCGCCGTCGCGGGCGATCCGCCGAACCGATTCGTCACGATCCGGCTCGAGGGGACGACACTGCCCGAGTACGGCGCCGCGGTGACCGCCGGTGGCGAGGATGCGGGGGTGCTGACGAGCCCGGCGGTGAGTCCGAGGCTCGGGGCGCTCGGTCTCGCGATCCTGCGGACCGAGATGGCGGCACCCGGCACCGGCGTCGAGGTCGCGATGCCCGATGGAACCTCGATCGGTGGCACGGTCGACGTGCTGGCCGTGTACGACCCGAAGAAGCAACGCCCCCGCGCCTGACGGCGAGCGGGTCCGACGATCGCACGATACGAGGAGGAGACCGCATGACCGAGGACAAGCGTTCGCCGCTGCACGACTGGCATGTCGAGCACGAGGCCGATGTCGTCTGGGAGGACGGCTACCCATGGGCGATGCACGAGGGCGCCGACCCGAGGGACGAGTACGAGGCGGTGCGCACGGCGACGGGCATCTGGGATCTCTACTCGACCTGCAAGTACGAGGTCCGGGGCCCCGACGCCGCGCGCCTGATCCAGCGCAGGTTCACGAACGCGCTCGACGGCATGCAGGCCGGTTCCGTGCGCTACGGCGCCTTCGTCAACGCGGACGGGCTGATGATCGACGACGGCAACGTCTACAAGTTCGCAGACGATCACTTCCTCGTGATGATCAACACGGCCGGAATCGACGACTGGTTCCGCGAGACGGCCGACGGCCTCGACGCCACGATCGACCACAAGACCGACGACTACGCGATGATCGCCGTGCAGGGCCCGACTTCGCAGGCGACCCTGCAGCCGCTGACGGGCCGCGATCTCGGCGAGCTGCGGTACTTCCGCTTCTGGCCGGAGGCGACGACCGTCGCCGGTGCCGAAGCGTGGGTGCTCCGCACGGGGTTCAGCGGTGAGAAGGGGTACGAGGTCGTCGTGGCCCCCGGCGATGCCCGCAGGGTCTGGGACGCGCTGATCGCCGCGGGCGCCACACCGTTCGGGCTGACGGCGATCGATCTCGCCCGCACGGAGATCGGCTTGATCATCATCGCGGTCGACTACAACCCCGGCGAGATCTCCCCGTGGGACCTGTCGATGGACCGATTCATCAAGACCGACACCGAGTGCGTGGGCGCTGCCGCGCTGGCCGAGCGAGGGGCGAACCCGCCCAAGCGTTTCAAGACCCTACAGATCGATGGGGACCTCGCTCCCGACTACGGCGCCGCCGTCACGAAGGACGGGCGCGAGGTGGGTGTCGTGACATCCCCGGCGTCCTCGCCGCGGCTCGGCACGATCGGCCTCGCGATCCTCGACGCCGACGTGGCCAACGACGGTGGGAAGGTCGAGGTCGCGGTGGAAGGTGGCACGGCGCCGGCGACCGTCGAGGTGCTGTCGCTGCTCGATCCGAACAAGGAGCGCCCGCGGGCGTAGGTCCAGGGGCCGATCTCCGTGGGGCGGGGCTGGGCCCCGTCCCACACCTATGCTGAGCCCATG
Source organism: Actinomycetota bacterium (assembly GCA_041287635.1). Lineage (GTDB taxonomy): Bacteria > Actinomycetota > UBA4738 > UBA4738 > HRBIN12 > JAOUEA01. The sequence goes on from JBGGNG010000057.1 coordinate 28,733, forward strand.
CACCGTGACGAGCTCTACGGGGTGGTGCCGAACTTCAGCGAGGGTCGCCGCACCGACGTCGTCGGTGCGATCGTGCGAGCGCTGCACGTGGCGGGGGCTCGGGTGGTCTATGCCGAGGCCGACCCCGACCACAACCGGCTCGACACGACCGTGCTCGGAGACGCCGACGCGGTGCGGGCCAGCGCCTTGGCCGGCGCGACGGCGGCCGTCGAGCTCATCGACATGCGCGCGCACCGAGGAGGTCATCCGCGCATGGGCGCCGCCGATGTGATCCCGTTCATGCCCGTGCGCGGTGTGACGATCGAGGACTGCGTCACGGTGGCCAGCGGGTTCGGGCGCGAGCTCGCCGAGCGCCTCGACCTGCCCGTCTACCTCTACGATCGCGCCGCGCTCGTCCCCGATCGCGCCTCGCTCGCCGCGGTGCGCCGCGGGGAGTACGAGGGCCTGCGGGAGGCCGTCGCCCGCGGCGAGCGGTTGCCCGATCTCGGTCCGCACGAGATCGGGCCTGCAGGGGCGACGGCCGTCGGCGCCCGCAAGCCCCTCGTCGCCTTCAACGTCTACCTCGACGGCTCGGACGAGCCCGCGGCGAAGGAGATCGCGAAGACCCTTCGAGAGTCCAACGGGGGGCTGCCGGCAGTGCGTGCGATCGGGTTCACCGTGCCGGAACGAGGCGGCGTGGTGACGGTCTCGATGAACCTGGTCGACCACGAGGTGACGGGCCTGCGCGAAGCGTTCGACGGTGTCGCGAGGCTCGCCGCCGGGCACGGCATGGCCGTGACCGATTCCGAGATCGTGGGGCTGGTGCCGGCCTCGGCGCTCGCCGACGACGACGTCGCGTACCTCGGACTTTCCGGATTCGACCCCGACCGCCAGGTGCTGGAGCGCCTCGTGGACGAACGTGAGGAGTGAACGATGAGCGATGCAGGGTTCGGCGACATGACGGTCGAGCGCTTCCTCGAGACGATGGCCTCGAAGGACCCGACCCCGGGTGGAGGCGCCGCCGCAGCGATCGCAGGGGCAACCGGCGCGGCCCTGATCGCGATGGTCGGGAGGCTCACGCTGGGCAAGCAGGGCTTCGAGGACCTCGAGGAACGCATGCAGGCGCTCGTCGACCGAGCCGATGCGGCGCGGGCCGAGTTCGTCGCGCTGGGAGACCGTGACGCGGCCTCCTTCGAGGCGGTGATGTCGGCGTTCCGGATGCCGAAGGGAACCGACGTCGAGAAGGCGTCACGCGCCGATGCGATCCAGCGGGGTCTGGAGCATGCCGCGGCCGTGCCGCTCGAGATCGCCCGCCGGGCGGTCGATCTCATGGAGCTCGCCGAGGATGCCACCGCGATGGGCAACCCGAACGCGGCGAGCGACGGCATGTCCGCGGCGGGCATGCTGCTCGCGTCGGTGATCGCCGCCCGTGCGAACGTCGAGATCAATGCATCGGCATTGAAGGACGAGGATCGTCGTGAGGCGTTGCTCGAGGAGGTCGCCGCGATCCGTGACCGAGCCGACACGTTGCTCGAGCAGTGCCGGGAGGCGTTCGGGCTGCGCCTGAACGCCTGATCGGTCTCCCCTCGGTCCTGGTCCCGCGCACCACGCCCGCGTAGGCTCGACCCGTGCGGATCGACGCGATCGTCTTCGACTGCGAGGACGCCGCGCCGCTGGCGCGGTTCTGGGCCGCCGCGCTCGGTTGGCGTGTCGCTCCATACGACGCCGCCGACGTCGAACGTCTCTCGGCCAGAGGCATCGACGATCTCGAGGACGACCCGAGCGTCATGGTCGAGCCTCCCGAGGACGACGTCCCGGGGCTGCCGGTGTTGTTCTTCACCGAGGTTCCCGAGCCCAAGGCAGGGAAGAACCGCGTGCATGTCGACGTGGTGGCCGACGAGACCGTCGACGACGAGGTGATCCGACTCGAGGGACTCGGAGCGACGCTCCGCAACTGGGCCGAGGATGGGGGCACCGTCTGGGCCGTGTTGCTCGACCCCGAGGGCAACGAGTTCTGCGTGATGCCACCTGAGTCGTGAGGGCCGAGTGGTGACGGACCAAGCCGTGACCGGCTAGCTCACGATCGTCATCGAGTCCTGGACGAACCGGACGAGACCCGTGGCGCCGCTCACCACGAGCACGACGAGCGCCACCTCTCTCGCGTGGAGGGCGATGCCACCACTCGCGAAGGCGGCCACCACGCCGAGCACTACGACGAGCGCCAGCGCGAGTGCCCAGATGGGGTCGCTCGCCGACGCCATGACCACCAGGCCGAGGATCCCGAACACGGCACCGAGGACCGAACCGGCGATCGTGAGTGGCGCCAGCCGGACCAGCGGCCGCTGCAGCAGCCATCGATCGAACCGCTCCGCGACCCAGACGGACCCGAACCCGAAGGCGGGGAAGAGCAGGGTGAACATCGCCACGTTGAGGAAGCGGTTCCCCATGATCGTGAAGTCGGCGTTCCCCGGGTCGATCACCAGGGGGCTCGCCAGAGCCAGCAACACGAGCGAGACCCACAGTGGCAGGAACCGGCCGGGCAACACCGTGCGGAGCACGAACAGGAGGAGTCCCGCCGACAGTCCCGCAGCGAGGCCGACGAAGATCAGGAGCGCGAGCGTCCCCTCGGTCGTGATCGCACCGACCACGTTGCCGTTCTCGGTGAGCATCCCGATCCTCGAGCCGTCGGCGACGATCGCGGACGCTCTCATCGCCACCCTGGTGCCCAGACCTCCGACCAGGAGTCCGGTGATCAGCGCTGCGACGCACGATGATGCGAGCCGGAGCACAGCCGGCACCCGCAGCAGGGTGACTGCTCTTCCGCCGGTGACTCGCACGGTGGGTGCGGACGCGTCGATCATCGCAGCATCATGCTCGGTAGCGTTCCCGGAGGCCAGAGGGCTGCCACGAGGCCCCCGTGGGGTGTCCACACACCCCGTCGGTGGCAAACCTCAGAACAGGCCGACGGTGCGGCCCTGCTCGTCGACGTCCACGGCGTGGAACGCCGGCGTACGACCGTAGCCGGGCATGCGCTGCATGTCGCCGCAGAGCGCGACCACGAAGCCGGCTCCGCCGCTCGGCACCACCGCACGGACGGGCAGACGGAATCCCGTCGGCCGGTTGAGCATCAGCGGATCGTGGCTGAGCGAGAGGTGGGTCTTGGCCATGCAGACGGGCACCTGGCCGAAGCCCAGCTCGTCCATGCGGGCGATGTCCTTCTCGGCCTGCGGCAGGTAGTCGACCCCGTCGGCGCCGTACAGCTTCGTCGCGATCGCTTCGATCTGCTCCTTCAGCCCGGCGCCCGAGGGCGTCAGGAAGTCGAACGTGTTCGGCCGCTCGCACGCGTCGACGACCGCCCGGGCGAGCTCCACCGCCCCGTCGCCGCCCTGGGCGAAGGCTCGGTTCACGACGACGGTCTCGGCGCCGGCCTCGACGGCCAGCTCGCCGATCAGATCGATCTCCGCCTCGGTATCGGACGGGAAGTTGTTGATCGACACCACGCACGGCAGGCCGTACTGGCGAACGATCTCGATGTGCGCCTTCAGGTTCTCGATGCCGCGGCGCAGGGCGTCAAGGTCCTCGGTACCGAGATCGGCGAACGGCTTCCCGCCGTGGGACTTCGTGGCGCGGACCGTGGTGACGAGGACGGCCGCGCTCGGGGCGAACCCACCGAACGGGCAGACGATGTCGCAGAACTTCTGGAACCAGAGGTCGCTCGCGAACCCGCCCTCGGTGACGACGTAGTCGGCGAGCTTGAGCGCGACGCGGTCCGCGATGATCGAGTTGTTCGCGTGGGCGATGTTCCCGAACGGCCCCGCGTGGATCATCACCGGCTGCCCCTCGAGCGTCTGAACGAGGTTCGGCTTGAGCGCGTCCTTCATGATCACGGTCAGGGCGCCGGCGACCCTGAGGTCCTCGGCGGTGACCGGCTTCCCTTCCTGCGTCGTTGCGACCACGATGTTGCCGAGCCGGCGCCGCAGGTCCGCCACGTCGGAGGCGAGCGCGAACACCGCCATGATCTCGGAGGCAGCGACGATCACGAACGAGTTCTCTCGGGGGTATCCGTGTGCCTTGCCCCCGAGGCCGACCACGGTGTACCGAAGCTCCCGGTCGTTCACGTCGAGGGTGCGGGGCCACGTGATCGTCGCGGGGTCGATGCCGAGCCCGTTGCCGTGGTACACGCTCGCGTCGAGCGCGGCGGCCAGCAGGTTGTGGGCGGCCTGCACGGCGTGGAAGTCGCCGTTGAAGTGAAGGTTGATCTCCTCCATCGGCACGACCTGGGCGAATCCGCCGCCGTTCCCGCCGCCCTTGATGCCGAAGACCGGGCCCATGCTCGGTTCCCGCAGGCAGAGCATCACGTCCTTGCCCAGCTTGCCGAGCCCCTGGGTCAGGGAGACGCTCGTCGTCGTCTTGCCCTCGCCGGCCTTCGTGGGTGTGATCGCAGTGGTGATGATCAGCTTCCCGTCGGGCCGGTCGGCGAGACGGGCGAGGATCGAGAGATCGACCTTGGCGCGGTGCCGTCCGTACTGTTCCAACTCGTCGGGCTCGATGCCCGCGGCGGCGGCGACGTCGGCGATCGGACGGAGTTCGGCTTCCTGGGCGATCTCGAGTCCGGACTTCATGGTGACGGCGGGTTCCTTCCTCAGATTCGTGAACGGCCCCCGGACGATACGACCCCCGGTCGTGTGGGTCCAAACCGAGGTTGCGCGCACCGCGACCGCCGGTCACGGCGGGTGGCCCGCGGCATCGGCGCGTGCTTCGATGACACCTCGACGCTCCGAAGGGGAAGCAGCGCATGGACACCGAGTCGCTCCGCAGCACGATCGCCGGCCTGATGCCGGACCTCCTCGATGACCTCGGCTCGATGGTGCGCATCCCGTCGGTCGCGTTCCCGGGGTATCCCGAGGCCCCGGTGCTCGAGGCGGCCGAGCGCACCGTGGAGCTCGCCCGCCGTGCGGGGTTCGCCGACGCGGCGTTGCAGCCCGTTGCGTGGGGCTACCCGCCGGTCGTCGGTGAGATCCCCGGGCCCGAGGGGTCGCCCACCGTGGTGCTCTACGCGCACTACGACGTGCAGCCGGCGCCGCGGGAACAGGGGTGGACCACCGATCCGTGGATGCCGGTCGTGCGGAGCGACGGTCGTCTGGTCGGCAGGGGTGCCGCCGACGACAAGAGCGGGATCGCGATGCATCTCGCGACGATCCGTGCGTTCGGGGGGCGGCCTCCCTGCACCGTGCGCCTCGTCGTCGAGGGGATGGAGGAGACCACGTCGAACCTCGAGGCGTTCGTCGAGGGTCGCCCCGACCTGTTCGGCGCCGACGTCTTCGTCGTCGCGGACATGGGGAACCTGGAGGTCGGCGTGCCCACGCTCACGACGACGCTCCGGGGCGAGGTGTCCTGCGTCGTTACCGTCTCCACGCTCGAGCACCCGCTGCACTCCGGGGTGTTCGGGGGGCCCGCCCCCGACGCGATGATCGCGCTTGCCAGGCTCCTGGCCACCCTGCACGACGGTGTCGGTGACGTGGCCGTCGAGGGCGTCACCCGAGCCGACCGGCCGAGCGGCGACGTCGCGGAGGCGGACTTCCGGTCGATGGCGGATCTGCTGGACGGCACGGCCCTGATCGGCACCGGCCCGATCGGCTCGCGTCTGTGGTCGTCACCGAGCATCAGCGCGATCGGCATCGACTCGACGACGATCGATGGCTCGTCGAACGTGCTGCTGCCCAGCGCCCGGGCGAAGCTTTCGATGCGCATCGTCCCCGGAGCCGAACCCGGCGCCGAGCTGGACGCGCTCGAGCGACACCTGCGGACGCATGACCCGTGGGGTGCGACCGTCGAGGTCGAGCGCGTGAAGACCGCTCCACCGTTCCGGTGCGCCACCGACGGCCCGGCGTTCGCCGCAGCGCGCACCGCGCTCCGAGCGGCGTTCGGGCGATCCTCGGTCGATGCGGGGTCCGGTGGGTCGATCCCGCTCCTGGACTCGCTGCGGGCCGTGAGCCCGCGGGCGGAGTTCATCCTGTGGGGAGCCGAGGACATGGCGCACTCGCGCATCCACGCGTCGGACGAGAGCGTCGATCCGTCCGAGATCGAGCGGATGGTGCTCGCTCAGGCGCTGTTGCTAAAATCTCTCAATACCGCCTCTGAACTGCGGGAATAGCACTATCTGCCGCTGGTTAGGCCCTGCTTGTAAGAGATAGAGCGGTGCCGTTGCGCTCGATCACCGACGGCGGTCAATGCGACTGCGGCTCGGTCGAGTGCCGCGAGGACGAGACCAAGCGCTGGTACGCCGATGACGGCTTCATGGAGATGACCCCGGTGACATCCGATTGGTACAGGTCGCGGTCAGGTTCCTTCACGAGAAGGGCTATCAAGGCCAGCCGGCCCGCATCTACGAGGTGGTCGGCACGACCCTGCAGGGTGTCGTGAAGCCCCGCGACCTCAAGACGGAGCGGCGCCTCGAGCGCGAGCTCGCCCTCACGAAACGCCGTCTCGCAAAGGCCGAACAGCAACACACCCTCTCCATCACCGTACTGAAACGGGCCTACGAAGCAGAGATCAAGCGACTGACGCGACGCCCCGTCAGGCCGTCGCCTGACGAGCCCCTGTCGATAGCTGAGGTAGCCCCGGGGCGCCCAGGGACTCTCCCGAGTCCGCCCCACCTTCTCGCAGCGAGGTTCAAGGCAGTCCAGACAGTGTTTAGAGCGCCGGGAGTTGGGACAAATCTGCGCGCGAGGCGATCGGTCCCGGACCCGCCAGCTCGAAGACCGAGGACATACCGCCGCTGAGGATGAATCGACGAGTATGATTAGGCATTCCGTATTCTTAGCCGGTCGAAGGAGTCTCGGCGAATGACTGACCAAGCGCATACCCTGAACCTGGCCGCGGAGTCGAGTCTCTCCTCATCTTCGGAGACCCTTTCCAAGATCGAACTTGCTGCGGAGAAGAATGAAGATCCGGAGGTTGCCGCGGTCCTCGAAGACGCTGCCATTGCTGCCGATACCACCAAGACCCGGGTTGGTTGGCTCCGGTCGATCTTGAAGCGGCTTCGGCGAGAACCAGTCGCCTAGCTTCGCCTACATCAGACCCTGAACTCGAACCACACTCGCCCAGGTGGTCCAGGCTCGAAGCCCCACGCATCCGCCGACGCCTGGACCAGTCGAAGGCCGAATCCACCGGTGCTCTCAGTGAACCGTGGATCGACCACTTCTACTTCGCTCGCCGATGTTGGCTGCTCTACCTCGACGCGGACGTGGTCATCATCGGCCTCGATCCGGAGGTGGATCAGCCCAGCGTTGGCCTCTAAACCGGCATGGCGTACCGCGTTGTTCACCAGTTCGGTGACGGCGAGCCGAGGGTCATCTGATCGACCGTTGAGCGCTGGGGGCGGGATCGCGTCGTCCAAGGCAGATCGGGCTAGTTGCCCGGCGACGTGGCTGACTGGCAGGACTACTTCTCTGCGTAGGATGGGGTCTTCCCTTCCTTCGAGTCTTTCGCTATGAGTCTGCGCGGTGAGAGGTTTCCCAGCGATCCTGTTCTGCAAACGACTCCAGAAGAGCGCGAGGAAGCCGTTTAGACGGTCGAGTCAGGGGTACACGGTCGATGTCGCCGTGACTGCACAGGCGGGGGACTGTACCCGCCCGGCGACGCTCCACTCCGACGGAGCCGGGAGAGGACGGTTGCGATCACCGCAGCCGTCCTTCTTCCTTTCCGTCCGGCGGCGCCGAGATGGTGAAGTGTTGCTTGCCCCGGATGTCGGTTTCGTTCTCGCCGGCTCGGGTAGAGGAACGATCATGGATGACCTTCTGATGGATCCGAGGTGCACGCCGCGCGTTGGACCCGCTCCTCATCGGTGAGGCAGTCGCCGACCTCGACCCGCGCGATGGACGACGGTACGAGCGGCCGAGGAGAGTTCGTCGGTTGCCTGTCGCGCCAGGCGAGCAGCGGATCCTTCAAGCCGTCCGTGCTGGCGGACCCCGGCGGGCTCGGCGAACCTGAACCTGGCCGCTCCGCTCCGGCTTGAGGTGCCTTTGCTCTTGCACCTGGGCTCGGGCTTCTGCTGCCTTCGGCTCCCGATCTCCATCCGTAGGAGCCCAGACCCGAGGCTTCGCATCCCGCCATCGCTCCACGTCTTCGCGTCGCCACACCCGGTGTCGTGCGATCACTTTCGCCGGCTCAGGGAAGTCGTCGCGCTCGGCGACGATCTGGCTCACGCGCTGCACGGTCACGCCGAGGATCGGGCGGGATGTCCTTCATGCATGCGCCGGCAGTCCTGACGGAGAGGCGGGCGTAGTCGTGCTGTTCGACACCCCCGATCTCGCTAAACCCTCCGCCCACGTGGAGCCGGTCCATCGCGTCGAGATCGAGCGCCCAGACGCCCGTGTACGCGCCGGTCACACGCGGGGCCCACGCATCGAGGTGGCCGGTACGGGCGTCGACAGCCGCTAGCCGCATCCGCGGTGAGCACGTCTCGACGGGCGCCTGATTGGTGCCGCACTCCATCGTGTCGTCATCAGCGACCCACTGGAAGTGCCCCCCGAGCACGAGCGTGTCGCCCACGAGTTCGAGTTTCTGCACCGAGCCCGAGGTGTCTCGCCACCACGCGAGCCCTCCCGTGTCGAGATCGAAGCGGGCCGCGTAGTCCGCACCGCCGGCCCCGAGGAAGAGTGTCCCGCCGCGGACCATCAAATCGATCGCGAAGGCGCCTTCACCCGCGTTGGTCGCCGGGACGGGGTCGAGCCCCCACGTCGTGTCGACGGTCCCGTTCAGCGGGTCGATCCGGGCGACGAGCGGGCGCGCCGCTGCGCCCACGTGTGAGAACCTGCCGCCGGCGTAGAGCGCCGCCTCGCTGGTCTCCAGCGTCAGCACGGGGCCGTCGGTCGGCGACACCCAGGCGGTCGAGCCGTCGGCCCCGAGAGCTCGCACGCTCCGGCCACTCCCGGCGAACACCATGCCGCCCCGTCGCTCGATCGATCGGCAGACCGGCATCGCCGGGGCCCACGCAAGCACGTTCCCGGTCATCGCGTCGACCGCCGCCACGTTGCTACGCTCCTCGCCGCCGACCGATTCGAATTCTCCGCACACGAGGAGCGTCTGGCCGTTGCCAGACAGGTCGATGTCCCACACCTTGGATCGCGTGCCGCTCGCGGAGCCGACGGTCTGCACCCACGCAGGCGACCCGGTCGACGCGTCGAAGGCCAGGAGATTCGTCGCGGGGACGCCAATCTCCCCGACCGCGGGGATCGCCTGGTCGAACTCACCCCCCACGAACACTCGCTCATCGGTCGCGACGATGTCCTGAACTCGCGACCCCTCGACCATCCAGGTGGGGTCTGGGGTGTCGGCGGTCGTCACGGCGCCCGCAGAGGCGGGCACGAACAGGAGGAACAGGGCGAGGGCGAGGGCGGCGAGGGGTCGCACAGAGTCTCCTACCGATGCCTGAAGTGGAAATCCCTATGGCCAGGCGTCATGACGCCTGGGTGATCCGCCGACGAGCGATCCACAGAGCGATGAGACCCGCGGCGACCAACGCGACCACCACGATCGCAGCAGTCGTCGTATCGCCCCCCGTGAACGCCGTCGCGTCGGCTCCGCCGTTGCTGGCCGCTCCTCCCGCACCCTCGACCAGATTGGTGGGCGAGGGGGCCTCGGTGGTGTCAGCGAGTGCGGTGGAAGCCATCGTCACGAAGGCGATGAGACTGGCCACCGTCAGAGCGATCTTCTTCATGTCCTCACTCCCTTCCGTGTGCCTCAGGCGGATACGCCCAAGGCCTGCTTCTCAACACTCAGCAGTTCGAGCATGGAGAATGCGACCAGATGGTCTCGAGGGTGGTCTCTGAGCCATGCGCGGGCGTCCGCCAGGGCCGTCGAGGTCTCGTTCGGCGTGGTCGCCACGCGCATCTGCTGGAGGAGTTCATCGCGTTTCATTCGCGTCGTCTTTCCCACGACCCGACCTAGGAAACCTCACGAGAGGTCGGGATGGCCGGGTGCTGGCTTGACCATGCGCGAGCACCAGCCACTCGAAGCGGGTGCCTGCACATCTCGAAGGACCTGTACGAGCGGATCGTCGAGCTGTGTGGATTGGCCGCGCTAGCGGATTCAGGGACATCCGCCGCCGCATCTGGGTTTCTGATCGGAGAGAGCGGGTAGACCGATCCGGACAAGAACCGGTCCGGCCCCAGCGGTCACAGACCGCGCCCCTCATGAGGCGGTACACGGTCGGCCCGCATATGGTCACACACACCCCTCATGTGTGTGTAAGGAAGCCCCCACGTCCGGGGAAGGGACGTGGGGGCTTCTTGCTGGATGGCCGGATGGATAGGGTCAGGTAATGCCCGACATTCCACCCGCGATACGCGACGACCTTCTGACTTACCTGCTGACTTACCTGTTCTGCACATCCCCGACCGAACCCGCATCATCCCCGAGCTGCTCGTGAGGAACCCCGGCCTCGGGGAACTCCTGGCCGATCTGGAAGCCGACGACGACCTGCGCGGTTCGAGATCGAACTGCTCAACGGAGCAGACTCCGCCGCAGAGTCCTGAGTCCGAACCCGCAGCGGGCGCCGCAGGCATCGCCTACGAAGCATCCCAAGGCCCGCTCGAGAAGCCGGGGCACCCGTCGATGTTCGACCAGCTCGACGGCCGGGACTACCCGGAGATCACCGTTCATCGCCGGATCTGAGTCTCCACGTCTTGTCGTACCTGTGTGTTCCGATGGCAGCGTCCCGGTTCGGGAGACCGGGCGGAAGGGGAGGAACCATGAAGATCACCGTTGACCGTGATGGCCGGGAATCAGCCGGCACCGCGCCCGCAGGCGTCCTGTACGTCGAGGGGGATCTCACCGCCGAGGAGACCGCCGAGGTTCGCAAGCTGTTCAACGACCTGGGCGATAGCACCTTCTCCACGATGACGCTCAGCTACGGCACATCCGAGGTCGTGGGCAAGGCCACTCCGGCGCCGTTCTCCGATCTGTGGCTGGGGATCGTCGCGCTGAACGAGCTTCCCCAGCGCAGATACCGGGTCGGCATCGTGGCATCACCCGAGTAGACCCCGCAGTCGCCCTCTAGCACGGCTGCGCCGCGACCCCCGGACCTCTCCCGGGGGTCGCTTCACGTCCGGGGTAGCCTGAGCCATGCTTCCGATCCTGGTGCAGCACTTGCCGAGGGACCGCGAACGGATGGGACTCCGCGAGGTACAGATGGCTGGACGCTTGGGCCTGACGCTCGCCGAGCACCGGGCGCTCGAGGCGGGGGAGATGCACATCAGCTTCGACCTATACGAGCGGATCGTCGACCTGTGCGGCTGGCCTCGGTAATGGCCACATCAGACAGCGACTAACGAGGGCAATCTAAGGAATCACACTCCTCGCACCCTTGCAGGTCAGCGGGATTAGGCATGTAAAGGACCCCTTACCTAGTGCTCGCTCAGGCGCTGTTGCTCGACCTGGCGTCCGGGGCGGGTGACCTTCGTCGGCACTCCGTCGATACTGGGGGAATGACGACCACGGAGCCTCTGCGACGCACCGTCACGCCCGTGCGGGTGACATCGGTCCACGCCGGGACCCGCAGCGAGCGACCCGACTCCCTCGCGACCGAGGAACCGATGGAGATCCGCGTGCAGGGTCCTGGTCAACGGGCCGAGCCCGTCGCGGTCACGATGCGGACCCCGGGAGCCGACTACGAGCTCGCGGTCGGCTTCCTGTTCACGGAAGGGCTGGTCGAGCCCGGTCAGGTGACCCGTGTGGCGTACTGCGACGATCTCGAGGGGGAGGAGCAGCGCTACAACGTCGTGACCGTCACGCTCGACAGGGCGTTCGACCACGATCGGCTGCGCCGCAACTTCTACGCCACGTCGTCGTGCGGCATCTGCGGCAAGGCGGCGCTCGACGACGTCGAGGTGCGGTGCGCCCCTGTGGCGGCCGGACCGGTGGTGACGTCCGACGTGTTGGTCTCCCTGCCAGACCGGCTTCGGTCGAAGCAACGGGTGTTCGATCGCACGGGAGGTCTGCACGCCGCTGGCCTCTTCACGCCCGATGGCGAGTTGCTCGGGCTCCGCGAAGACGTCGGACGGCACAACGCGGTCGACAAGGTGATCGGCGAGCAGGTGCTCGGCGAACGGGTTCCGCTCGCCGACCGCGTGTTGCAGGTGAGCGGTCGCGCGAGCTTCGAGATCGTGCAGAAGGCCGCGATGGCCGGCATCCCGATCGTCAGCGCCGTCAGCGCGCCTTCGTCGCTGGCTGTGGAAGCCGGGGAGCGGTTCGGCATGACGATCGTGGGGTTCGTGCGGGACGGGCGATGCAACGTGTACTCCCGTCCCGAGCGCGTCGGGTAGCCGTCAGCTGGTCGGAGCGTCGTCGGTGCGGGCCTCGGGCACCCGGTCGTGCCAGTCGTAGACCACGCTGGTGCCGAAGATCACGTCGTGCACCGACGCGTTGCGCTTGCTCACGGCGCTCCAGAACAGGCCGAGCGGGAACGCCACGCAGGTGACCGCCCGCAGGAACGCCCGAACGAGCCCGACGCGAGCACCGGCCGGGCCGAGGAGCCGAAGACCCATCAGCCGCGCACCGCCGCTCCGTCCCGTGCCCGTCCACGACATCGTGAGCATCAGCACGGCGACGACGTAGCCGTACACGGCCGCCTCAGTCATCGTCATCTCAGGGAAGGTGAACTGCGCCGGCTTGCGCAGGAACCGGAACCCCGCGTACGCCGCGTACCCGGCCGCGACGAGCATCGCCACGTACGCGATATCGATCACCATCGCACCGGTCCGCGAGACGACGCCGGCGCGCAGCCCCTGCCGCTCGGCGGCTCCCGCCGGGAAGGCCCGGGCGCTCGTGGCCGCGGCGCCGCTCATGGCGCCTCGTCCCCGGTGGGTGCCGACGGGCCGCTCGGCAGCAACTCTCGGGCCTCGCGTCTGAGGACCTTGTCGACGACCCTCGAGACCAGACGGTCTGCGTTCATGCCCTGCACGCGGACGGTCTGCACGGTCTCGTTCGCCATGATGCCCGACGACTCCCGGACCAACCGCGGCAGGTCGATCTCGTCGATGACCTCCTCGGCGATCTCGGCGAGGTCGAGTCGGTCGATGATCGCGACCAGGTCCGTCCGCTCGATCACGCGATCGACGTCGACCCGGTCCACGATCGTCTCGACGGGGAACGACCGGGCGAGTCGTTCCATGTCGACGCGGGCGACGATCTCGTCGATGTCGACCCGGTCGATCACCGCGTCGATGTCCACGCGGTCGAGGATGCGATCGATGTCGACGTCCTCGACGATCGCATTCACGTCGACGCGTTCACGGACGAGCGCGGTGAGGTCGACCTGGTCGGCGAGCCCTCGCGCGATCTCGGGCACGAGCGATCCGAGGAACGACGTCGCGAGCTCGACCATCTCGGCCTGGGATGCCTTCCACTGCCCGTCGAGCACCCGTGCCGCCCCAGCCGCCATCTCGCCGGCATCCTTCGCGAAGCGCGGCTCGATGAGCCAGGTGACGGCGGGCCCGACGGTGTCCGCCACCTGCTTAGCGGCACCGGCGGCCGCCTCGGCCGCGGTGACGGCCGCGCCGAGCCCGGCTCCGGCGAGGGTGGCGGCGGGGTCCTTCGGGCCGGTCGCCTCCTCATCGTCCTTCGGCATCGTCGATCGGAGCGCGTCGGCCAGGGCGGTCGCGCCCGCCGCGAACAGACCGGCGCTGACCTTCATGCCCTGCTCGAGCAGGGCTGCGACCTGCGAGCCCGGCGCCGGCGCTGATGTGCCGTCCTCCTCATCGTCCGACTCGGCGTCGGCCGCCAGCGCGTCCTCGTAGCTCATGTCGTCGTCGGCCCGATCCTCGACCTCGCCCGCCCCCGGGAGCCGGACGACGTTGTCGGGCTCGTCGGGGTGATCGCCGATCGGGATGTGGTCCATGCGCACATCATGGACCGCCGACGCGCCACCGGCCACCCGACGTGGCCCCCTCGGTCGCCTCCCCGATGGGCCGCTCGGAGGCTCTCCGCCGTAGAATCGCGGGCACGGGGCGGTCCGCCCCGCGATGGGTCGAGAGATCCGGAAGGAGAGACGTGTCGATGAGCACGACGCTCACCCGCCTCACCGAGCCGATGGTTCGCGAGCACGGCGAACTGCGCGTGGCCACGTGGGACGAGGCCCTCGACCGTGCCGCCGAGGGGCTCCGCCGCGCCGCCGATCGCAACCCTGGCTGGGGAACGGGGGTGTTCAGCTGCTCGAAGGCCACGAACGAGATGAACTTCGTCGCAGGGAAGTTCAGCCGTCAGGTCCTCGGCAGCAACAACATCGACAGCTGCAACCGCACCTGACACGCGCCTTCGGTGGTCGGTCTGGCCACCGTCTTCGGTGCCGGTGGCGGTACCAGCTCATACGAGGAGGTCGAGCACACCGACCTCATCCTGCTGTGGGGCTCGAACGCTCGAGCCGCGCACCCCATCTTCTTTCACCACGTCCTGAAGGCGGTCAACCGCGGGGCCAAGCTGATCGTGGTCGATCCGCGGCGCACCGAATCGGCGGAGTGGGGCGATCTCTGGCTCGGCATCGACGTCGGCACCGACATCGCCCTGTCGAACGCGATCGCGCGTGAGATCGTCGTGAACGACCTGCAGCACCACGCGTTCGTCAGCGGGGCCACGCTCGGGTTCGACGAGTACGTCGACTCGATCATGGACTGGACGCTCGAACGCGGCGAGGCAGTGACCGGGGTGCCGGCCGACGTGATCCGCGAGGTCGCGCACGCCTACGCGAAGGCCGACCGGGCGATGATCTGCTGGACGCTCGGCATCACCGAGCACCACAACGCGGTCGACAACGTGCTCTCGCTGATCAACCTGTCGCTGATCACGGGACACGTCGGGACCTACGGCAGCGGCGTGAACCCTCTGCGCGGCCAGAACAACGTGCAAGGGGGCGGCGACATGGGCGCGATCCCGAACAAGCTGCCCGGCTTCCAGGACATCGAGAAGGATGCCGCCGCCCGCGCGAAGTTCGAGGCAGCCTGGGGCACGCCGATCATCCCGGAGTACGGATGGCATCTCACGAACATGTTCCAGGCGATGGAACGGGGGGACCTGACCGCCGTGTACTGCATCGGCGAGAACCCCGCCACGAGTGAGGCCGACAATGAGCACGCGGTCGAGCTGCTGCGGGGCCTCGACACCCTGATCGTGCAGGACATCTTCATGACGAAGACGGCCGAGCTCGCCGATGTCGTGTTCCCGGCGTCGAACAGCGCGTTCGAGTCCGAGGGGACGGTGACGAACTCCGAGCGCAGAGTGCAGCGGGTGCGGGCGGCGCTCCGGCCGCCCGGCAACGCCAGGGACGACATCTGGATCATCAACAAGCTCGCGAACCGCATGGGCGCGGGCTGGGGCGACGTGACACCGCGCCAGGCCTGGGACGAGTGCCGCTCCCTCAGCCCGATGCACGCCGGCATGAGCTGGGAACGGCTCGGAGAGCTCGGCGGCATCCAGTGGCCGTGCCCCGACGAGGAGCACCCCGGCACGTTGTTCCTGCACGCCCGCCTCTGGGAGTTCGACGATCCCGGGGCGCAGGGCGCCAAGGCGCCGCTCTCGATCGTGATCGACGATCCCCCGGTGGACGAGCTCACCGAGGAGTTCCCCTTGCGGCTCACGACCGGTCGGCGCCTCGATTCGTACAACACGGGGGTGCAGACGGGCGCGTTCACGTCGCCGCTGCGCCGCGGGGAGACGATCGACGTCTCGCCCGAGGACGCCGAGCGGCTCGGCCTCGCCGAAACGGAGTGCGTCGTGGTGTCGAGCCGTCGCGGATCGGTCGAGGTGCCGGTGCACGTCGACGAGGCGCTGCGGCCCGGTCTCGTGTTCATGACGTTCCACTTCCCCGACCAGGTCGACACGAACGTGCTCACGATCGAGGCGACCGACCCGAAGTCGGGCACCGCGGAGTTCAAGGCGGCCGCGGTCCGCATCGACAAGCTCCCCGAGTCCGAACCGGCCGGGTCGGTCTCCGGCGGGGGTGGCGAGTAGCATCCGGGTCGTGACCGCTATCCGCCCGCCCACGCCGCAGTTGGAGTCGCCGTGGACCTGAAGCTGATGCAGGCCGAGCCGTCGCCCGGCGAGCGCGCAGCGGTCGACGAGCTCCTCGGAGCGCCCGCGAGCGCGTGGGACGGCGCGCTCGAACGGTCGGCGTTCGACCATCGGGTGGCCCGTGGGGGAGCCGAGGCGCGCGACGACCGCCACCTGCTGCTGCCGGCGTTGCACGCCCTGCAGGGCGCCGTCGGCTGGATCAGCCCGGGCGGGATGAACTACGTTTGCGAGCGTCTGACGGTGCCGCCCGCCGAGGCCTACGGCGTTGCGACGTTCTACGCGATGCTCTCGACCGAGGAGCGCCCGCGCACGGTGCTGCACGTCTGCGACGACATCGCGTGCCGCCGGGCGGGGGCCCAGAGGGTGACTGAACGCCTGACGACGGACGGCAGCGGCGTCGTGCCCAGCCCCTGCCTGGGACTCTGCGAGCGGGCTCCGGCGATGCTGCTCCAGCGCGCCGGTGACCAGGGCGACTCGGCGATCGCGCCGATCACCGACGAGGTGCTCGACGGGTTGATCCGCGACGGTGTCTGGGGCGACGCGGGCGCCGAGCCCGGGAGCGTGCCGCAGGCGGGTGAGGCCGGTTCCCGAGAGAACCTCAGGCTCCTGCGCCGTGTCGGGCACGTCGATCCTTCCTCGATCGACGACTACCGGGCGCACGGTGGCTACGAGGCGCTGCGCCTCGCGCTCGAGCATGGCCCGGAGTGGACGATCCGCGAGGTCACCGACGCGAAGCTGATGGGACGAGGCGGCGCCGCGTTCCCGACCGGCGTGAAGTGGAAGGCGGTCGCCGAGCAACCCGTGCACCCCCACTACTTCGTGTGCAACGCTGACGAGAGCGAGCCCGGCACGTTCAAGGATCGCGTCGTGATGGAGCAGGACCCGTTCGCGGTGATCGAATCCCTGACGATCGCCGGGGTCACGACCGGATGCGAACAGGGCTACGTCTACATCCGCGGGGAATACCCGCTCGCGACCGAGCGCCTCACGCATGCGATCGAGGAGGCACGCCGGCACGGGTTCCTGGGCGAGGGCGTGATGGGCCACGGCGCCCGGTTCGACATCGAGCTGCGTCGCGGCGCCGGCGCGTACATCTGCGGCGAGGAGACGGCGCTGTTCAACTCGCTCGAGGGCAAGCGCGGTGAGCCCCGGAACAAGCCGCCGTTCCCGGTGCAGCGCGGCCTGTTCGGCAAGCCCACGGGCATCAACAACGTCGAGACGCTGATCAACGTGCTCGAGGTGCTGCGGATCGGTGGCCAGGCGTACGCAGCGATCGGCACCGAGGGCTCCACGGGGCCGAGGCTCTTCTGCCTGTCGGGTGACGTCGAGAGGCCGGGCGTCTATGAGCACGAGCACGGCGTCACGCTCGCCCAGGTGATCGATGCCGCGGGCGGCGTGCGGGGGGGCGCGACCCTGAAGGCGGTCCTGCTCGGCGGCGCCGCCGGTGGGTTCGTCGGTCCCGATCGGCTCGACATCCCGCTGACGTTCGAGGATGCGCGGGAGGGTGGCTACACGCTCGGATCCGGCGTCGTGATGGTGTTCGACGGGTCGGCCGACCTCACCGACACGTGCCTGCGGATCGCGAGGTTCTTCCGTGACGAGTCGTGCGGACAATGCGTGCCGTGCAGGGTCGGCACCGTCCGCCAGGAAGAGGCGCTGCATCGACTCGCCCAGGGCCGCACGCTCGGGTCACGCGATGACGAGCTCGCCCTGCTCGAGGACGTTGCCCAGGTGATGCGCGACGCCTCGATCTGCGGCCTCGGTCAGACGGCCGCGAACGCCGTGCAGTCGGCGATCGCGTCGCTCGGGGTATTCGGCGGCGGCGCCGTCGACGCCCTCGAAGGCGACGCGGTGCCGACCCGGACCGAGGAACAGGAGTCGTAGCGATGGCCGTCGTGCCGCTCGATCCGCCCCGGCGTCTCGTCTCGATCACGGTCGACGGCGTCGAGACACGGGTGCCCGAGGGTGCCACGATCCTCGATGCCTGCCGCGCGAACCAGGTCGATACGCCCACCCTCTGCTACGCGGACAACCTCACCCCGGTGAACGCGTGCCGGGTGTGCGTGGTGGAGGTCGAGGGCTCGCGCACGCTTGTGCCGGCCTGCAGCCGCGCGGCCGAAGACGGCATGGCCGTCGCCACCGACACCGAGCGCGTTCGCCACTCGCGCACGCTGGTGATGGAGTTCCTGGCGTCGAGCGTCGAGATGGGGCTCACGAGCCCCGACGTGCACCGCTGGATGACCGAGTACGAGGCGCAGCCGGAGCGGTTCGGCGCCGTGATGCCCGAGCTGCCGGCGGGGGAGCGCGATGCGCGGGAGCCCGGCCACCATCACCTGCCCGAGGATCCCACGATCGCCGAGGGCGTCGCCCAGCCGGTGAAGATCGACAACGAGCTGTACGTGCGGGACTACTCGCGCTGCATCCTCTGTTACAAGTGCGTCGAGGCGTGCGGCGTCGACGCCCAGAACACGTTCGCGATCGCGGTGGCCGGACGGGGGTTCGACGCACGCATCTCCACCGAGTACGCGGTCGGGCTCGACGAGTCCGCCTGCGTGTACTGCGGCAACTGCATCGGGGTCTGCCCGACGGGGGCGCTGATGTTCACCAGCGAGCACGACATGCGCGAGGACGGGTCGTGGGACGAGCAGGAGCAGACCGTGACGAACACGATCTGCCCGTACTGCGGAGTGGGGTGCGAGCTCGAGCTCCACGTGCAGGACAACGAGATCGTGAAGGTCACCAGCCCGTGGGACAGCTCCGTGACGAGCGGGCACCTGTGCATCAAGGGACGGTTCGGGTTCGCGTACGTGCAGTCCCGCAAGGAGGACGACCCCACCCGGCGCCGAACGGGCCCATCGAAGCGAGACACGCAGGAGACGAGCTAGTCTGAGCGAGACTACTGCCCTCGCGAGCGGGGTCGTGCTGGCGGGCGGCCGTTCCACACGATTCGGCACCGCCGACAAGCTCGGCGCGACGTATGCCGGCATGCCGCTCCTGCAGCACGCGGTGGCCCGCGTGGCCGAGATCACCGGCGACGTGCTGGTGGTGCTCGCCCCCGACGCCCCCGAGCCTTCCTTCCCTCCGGGCATGCCGGTGCGCTTCGTCCACGACCCCCAGGACGGAGAGGGCCCGCTCGCGGGCGCGGTCGCCGGGCTGGCTCACGTGGAGCGTGCGCTCGCGGTGGTCGTCGGAGGGGACATGCCCGGGCTGTCGACCGCGGTCGTCCTGGAGATGCTGCATGTGGCGGCGGAAGGAGCGGTCGACGCGGTCGTGCTGCAGGACGGCGATCGTTTCCGGCCGCTGCCCGCGGCGATCCGTGCCGCCGCCGGCCGTGACAGCGGTCACGCCCTCCTCCATCAGGGAGAGAGGTCGCTGCATTCCTGGCTGCAGGCGATGCGGATGGTGGTGATCGACGAGGCGACGTGGACCGTGCTCGATCCCGAGCGGGCGACGCTCCGCGACGTCGACGAGCCGGCCGATCTCGACACGACGTAGGGTCAGGCGGTGACGACGCACGTCGAGCCCTTGCAGGTCGGATCGTCGCAGGTCTCGGTCGCGTGCTACGGCTTCGCGCCGCTCGATCTCGCCGATGAGTGCCCCGGCCACCAGGTGGATTGGTCGGCCGAGCGCGGTCTTCACCCGTGGGCGTTCGCAGACGAGGGGTCGTGGCCGTGGCACGTGCACGCGTTCGTCGTGCGGGGGCCGTGGGGAACGGCCGTGATCGACACCGGCGTCGGCGCCTACCCTCCGTATCGGCCATGGGCGCCCGGCTCCTGCACGGCGACGGCCGCGTTCGAGGCGACCGGGATCGATGTCGAGGCCGTCGGCCTCGTCGTGCTCTCGCACCTGCACGCCGACCATGCGGGGGGTGTCTGGGCGGGGGAGGGGCCACGCTTCCCCAACGCCCGGCACGTGCTCCACGATGCCGACATGACGTTCTTCGGCGACGGCCACGAGCCGTATGCGGCCGTGGCTGAGATGGAACAGCTCCGCGAGATCGGGCTCCTCGACCTGGACCCGGAGGATCGCGACATCGGGGCCGGTCTCCGGGTGGTGCACACGCCCGGTCACACGCCCGGGCACCGGAGCGTGATCTTCGACGCCGGCGATGAGCGGGTGCTGATCACGGGCGACCTCCTGCACCTGCCGATCCAGGTGAGGCACCCGACCTGGTTCTCGAGCCACGACGAGGATCCTGCCGCCGGTGCCGACTCGCGCCGCCGGCTGCTCGGCGAGGCCCGCCGCGAGGGATGGGTCGTGGGGGTGCCGCACTTCGCCCGCCCGTTCGGACGGATCGGCGACGACGCCTGGCGGTCCGTCGGTCCCGGCGAGCGCGGGGCTCACGCCCCCTGACCCACCCGGATGGGTTGGGGTAGGCTCCGCGATGAAGAGCGGGGACGGCGCCACGGCGCGCGAACCCCGAGGCGCGTTCGCCTCCGCGCATCAGACGATTCCGACGTCACAGGCCTTCGAGCCGGAGGGAGTCCGTCATGGCGAAGCGACGTGTCCTCATCATGGGAGCTGCGGGTCGTGACTTCCACAACTTCAATACCGTGTACCGCGACGACGCAGGGACGGAAGTCGTCGCCTTCACGGCGACTCAGATTCCGTTCATCGACGACCGGCGCTACCCTGCCGAGATCGCGGGAGCGAACTACCCCGACGGCATCCAGATCTACGACGAGTCCGAGCTCGTCAGGCTGATCCGCGACCTCGACGTCGACGATGTCGTCTTCAGCTACTCGGACGTCTCGCACGAGACCGTGATGCACAAGGCGAGCGAGGTGCTCGCGGCGGGCGCGAACTTCCTGATGCTCGGGCCCGATGCAACGATGATCCGGGCCACGATCCCGACGGTGGCGGTCGTCGCGGTGCGGACAGGCGTGGGGAAGAGTCAGACGACCCGCGCGATCGCCGGGGTGCTGAAGGAGGCCGGCAAGACCGTCGTCGCGGTGCGCCACCCGATGCCGTACGGAAACCTCGTCGCCCAGCGCGTGCAGCGGTACGCCGTGCTCGAGGACCTCGATCGGTACGACACCACGATCGAGGAGCGTGAGGAGTACGAGCCGCACATCATGAGCGGCACCGTGATCTATGCCGGTGTCGACTACGGAGCGATCCTCGAGCAAGCGCAGGCCGAGGCCGACGTGCTCCTGTGGGACGGCGGAAACAACGACCTGCCCTTCTACACACCCGACGTCTGGATCACGCTCGTCGACCCGCTGCGCGCGGGTCACGAGCTGACCTATCACCCGGGCGAGGCGAACCTGCGCGCGGCCGACGTGGTCGTGGTGAACAAGATGGACTCCGCGACGCCGCAGCAGATCGCCATGCTCGACGCGACGATCGCCGAGGTGAACCCGACGGCGACGGTGGTCAAGGCGAACTCGGCTGTCACGGTCGACGATGCCGGGGCGATCCGCGGGAAGCGGGTGCTGGTGGTCGAGGACGGCCCGACCCTCACGCACGGCTCCATGAAGATCGGCGCTGGCGTGGTCGCGGCCGAGCGCAATGGCGCGACCGAGATCGTCGACCCGAGGCCGTGGGCGCTGGGCACGATCGCCGACACCTTCGAGAAGTACGACG
The DNA here is from genome assembly GCA_041287635.1 of Actinomycetota bacterium. Taxonomy (GTDB): domain Bacteria; phylum Actinomycetota; class UBA4738; order UBA4738; family HRBIN12; genus JAOUEA01. Next base: position 50,363 of record JBGGNG010000057.1, read on the forward strand.
TCGGCGCCGTGCTGCCGGCGATGGGATACAGCGACGGGCAGCTCGCCGAGATGGAGAAGATCATCGACGCGGCGGACGTCGACCTCGTCGTGATCGGAACCCCGATCGACCTGCGACGGGTCATCGACATCCGCAAGCCGGCGGTGCGCGTGCGTTACGACCTCGACGTGCTGCCAGGGTCACCGCAGCTGCTCGACGTGCTCAAGCCCGTGTTGGGCTGAGCCGAGTCCGAATGCAGGGCGCGGCCAGAGGGTCGCGCCCTTCGTCAGCGGCGGGCGGGACGGCCCGCAGGTCCTCGAAGGGGTGCGCATGGAACGGGTCGTGGTCGCATTGGGCGGCAACGCACTGCTCCGTCGCGGCGCCGATGACACGTTCGAGGAGATGTACCGGGCGTGCCGGCAGGCCGCGGAGCGGATCGCCGACATCGCGGCCGACGGGTGGCAGGTGGTCCTCACCCACGGCAACGGACCTCAGGTGGGCAGGATCCTGCTGCAGCAGGAGGCCGCCGCGGAGTCGGTGCATCCGATGCCGTTGGACGTGTGCGGCGCCGAGAGCCAGGGGCAGATCGGCTACCTGCTCCAGGTGACGATCGGTGACGTCTTCTTCGAGCGAGGCATGGAACGACCGGTCGCCACGGTGCTGACGCTCACGCGGGTACGTCCCGACGACCCCGCCTTCGCCAACCCGACGAAGTATGTGGGTCCCTACTACGAGGAGGACGAGGCGCGTCGCCTCGAGGGCGAGCGCGGCTACACGATGAGGGCCGATCCGCACGGTGGATGGCGCAGGGTCGTGCCCAGCCCCAAGCCGTACTCGATCGTGGAGACGCCCGTCATCGCGAGGCTGGTGGCGGACGACGTGATCGTGATCGCGAGCGGCGGCGGCGGTGTGCCCGTGGTCGAGGACGGTCCACGCCTGATCGGCAAGGAGGGCGTCGTCGACAAGGACCTCGCCGCCGCGATCCTCGCCAAGGAGGTGAGGGCGACCACGTTGCTGATCCTGACCGACGTCAAGAAGGTCCAACGAGGTTACGGCTCGCTCTACCCCGAGGACATCGACCGCATGACGGTCGACGAAGCCCAGGCGCTGCTCAGGCGAGGCGAGTTCGGCGCGGGGTCGATGGGCCCGAAGATCGAGGCGGCGGTGGGCTTCGTGCGCGGTGGAGGCGCGATGGCCGTCGTCGCCGACCTCGAGGACGCGACCGACGCGCTGCGGGGCGAGGCGGGTACCGTGATCATGCCGCGGCCCGACCCGAACGCCGGCTAGAGCCCTCGCCGCTCGCGGCGACCCGGGTTGCGGAACTGCTGCGCGATCACGAAGAGGGCGAACAGACCCACGACGCCCGCCAACAGCACCAGCAGGCCGACGAAGATCGCCTCCAGCCACCCCTTGATCTCGGGGAGGAGCCCCCCGAGCAGCACCGCATCGACCATGCCGACATCCTATCGGAGGCTCGGGACCGCGCCGGGGGGGCGCCCTACCCGTCCCGCGGTATCAAGGTTCCGGGGCGTGGTTCCGATGCTGCATGAGGCATCGACCTCACGTGCGTGGGGAGTGGAGACGGACGATGGCGGACAAGCGGTCGGTCGACAAGGGGCTCGGCTTCTCGCGGGGCGCGACCGAGGAGACGGCAGCGGAGATCGCGAACCCCGACGGCTCCTCGCAGGAAGACGGTGCGTACGAGGACAGCTGGTACCAGGTGCTGAAGGCACAGGCCGACGAGGCAGAGGAGTCCTGACCCCACCCGTCGTAGGCTGTCGTCCGTGCGGATCGGACTCCTCACCGGCGGAGGCGACTGCCCGGGGCTGAACGCGGCGATCCGGGCGGTCGTGCGCCATTCGCTCGACGAGGTCGGCGCCACCGTGTACGGGTTCCGCGACGGATGGCGCGGGGTGATGGAGGGCACCGCCGACGAGCTCACGCGGGACGAGGTGCGAGGCATCCTGCCCCGTGGTGGCACGATCCTCGGCACATCGGGCGTCCAGCCCTTCCGGACCCCCGACGGCATCGACCGCGTGCGCGAGACGACCGATGTGCACCGGCTCGACGGCTACATCGCGATCGGGGGCGAGGGCACGATGAGCGCGTGCGCCGCGATGCCGGACGTGCCGGTGGTCGGCGTGCCCAAGACGATCGACAACGACATCGGCGGCACCGACCACAGCATCGGGTTCCAGACCGCCGTGCAGATCGCGACCGACCTCATCGACCGGCTCTACAGCACGGCCGAGAGCCACCAGCGCGTCATGGTTTGCGAGGTGATGGGGCGCAGCGCGGGCTGGATCGGCCTCGAGGCGGGGCTCGCCGGGGCGGCCGACGTGATCCTGCTGCCCGAGCATCCGTTCGACATCGAGCTCGTCGCCCGACGGGTGAAGCAACGCATGCTCGAGGATCGTCGGTTCTCGATCGTCGTGGTCTCCGAGGGCGCAGTCCCGCTCCCCGGCACGATGGACGTGCCCGAGTACCCCCTCGACGAGAACGGCTGGCCGCGACTCGGCGGCATGGGCAGCCTCGTGGCCCGCGAGCTCGGCGAACGCAACGGCGTCGAATCCCGCATCACGGTCCTGGGGCATGTGCAGCGTGGCGGGTCGCCGGTCGCCTACGATCGAGTGCTCGCCACCAGGCTCGGGATCGCGGCCATCGAGGAAGCCGCGCGCGGCGGTTGGGGGAACATGGTGGGCATGGTCGGGCGGCAGATCGCGACCACGCCGATCGTCGAGGTGGGTGCTGCCCCACGCACCGTGCCCGATGAGCTCTGGAGCCTCCCTCAGGTCCTGTGCGAGCGATGACCGGGGTCCCACCCCGGCGCGGCCCGCTCTCGTAGGCTTCCATCATGCGCATCGGCATCCTGACCGGGGGCGGCGACGTGCCGGGCCTCAACGCCGCGATCAAGGCGGTGGTGAACCGAGCGGCGTCGGAGGGTCACGAGGTCGTCGGCATCAGGCGCGGATGGGGCGGATTGCTCGACACCGAACCCCACGACCTCGAGACCGTCGCCGCGAATACGTTGCCGCTCGACCCCGGGGTGGTGCGCACGATCGATCGCTCGGGGGGCACCTTCCTGCACACGTCGCGAACGAACCCGGCCAAGGTGAAGGCGCCCGACGAGCCGGCGTTCCTCGCCTCCGGGCGCGTGGACGACGGGCCGCGCGACCACACGGCACACGTGCTCCGAGTCATCGAGCATCTCGGCATCGACTCGTTGATCCCGATCGGTGGCGACGACACGCTCTCGTTCGCGCTGCGGCTGCACGAGGAAGGCGTGCGCGTCATCGCGATCCCGAAGACGATGGACAACGACGTGCACGGCACCGACTACTGCATCGGGTTCTCGACCGCCGTGACTCGCACGGTGATCTTCGTGCACCAGCTGCGCACGAGCGCGGGGTCGCACGAGCGCCTGGCTGTGGTCGAGGTGTTCGGCCGTTACAGCGGCGAGACATCCCTCGTGGCCGCCTACCTGTCCGGAGTGGAACGGGCGATCATCTCCGAGGTGCCGTTCGACATCGATCGTCTGGCCGAGCAGCTGGCGCGCGACAAGGCTGCGAACCCCAGCAACTACGCGATGATGACGATCTCCGAGGGCGCCACGCTCGCTGGCGGCGAGATGGTACAGGCCGGCGTCGAGGATGCCTATGGCCACCGCAAGCTCGGCGGGATCGGGCAGCACACGAGCCAGTTGCTCAAGGAACGCACCGGCTCCGACATGATCTATCAGCAGATCGGCTACCTGATGCGATCGGGGTCGCCGGACTCGCTCGATCTGATGGTCGCGATCAACTACGCCGTGATGGCCGCCGACCTCACGATCGAAGGGGTCCACGGCCGACTCGTGGCCCTGCGCAACGGCAACTACGTCAATGTGCCGCTCACCGTGCTGGGACAGGGCGTCAAGAGGGTCGATGTCGACGCGCTGTACGACGCCGAGGCCTACCGGCCGAAGATCCGCCACGTCGACGGCAAGCCGATGTTCCTGTACTGACGGCGCGGAGTGGTCGGCCGGCCCTCGGTAGACTGCGCGCCATGAGCCGGTTCCGCGTCGATCTGCGTTCGGACACCGTCACGATGCCGTCGCCCGAGATGCGCAAGGCGATGGCGGAGGCCGATGTCGGGGACGCCTGGTACGGCGACGACCCGACCGTGAACCGTCTGCAGGACCTCGCGGCCGAGCGCCTCGGCACGGAAGCCGCGTTCTACGTGCCGACCGGCACGATGGCGAACCAGATCGCGCTGGCCCTGCGCGCGCGAACGGGACACCTCGTGGCGTGCTCGGAGTGGTCGCACGTGGCCACGACCGAGGTGATGACCTCGGCGGCCCTGTCGGGCATCGCCTTCCGTACCGCCGACCCCGGTCCCCGGGGGTGGATCGACGCCGAGATCGCCGGGTCGCTGCTGGAACCCGACTCCTACTACGACGTCGAGATCGTCGACGTGCTGTCGGTCGAGAACACGCTGGGTGGGGCGGGCGGCCGGGTGATGCCGCTCGAGGAGTTGCAGGCGGTCCGGAAGGTGGCCGACGACGCCGGGGTGCCGGTGCACCTCGACGGCGCCCGGCTCTTCAACGCCGCGACCGCGGCCGGGGTCGACGCCCCCGAGTTCGCGCGCGAGGCCGATACCGTGATGTTCTGCGTCTCCAAGGGACTGGGCGCGCCGATCGGGTCGCTGCTCTGCGGTCCTGCCGATCTGATGCCGGAGGTTCGGCGACTCTGGATCCTCTTCGGGGGCGCCTGGCGCCAGGCCGGCATCACCGCGGCCGCCGGCATCGTCGCGCTCGAGCGGGGTCCGGGGCGGCTGCACGAGGACCACGAGCGGGCTCGGCGCCTCGCCGCGGGGGTCGCCGAGCGTCTCCCTGGCTCGATCGATCTCGAACAGGTTGAAACGAACATGGTCCTCGTCGACACGGAAGCGGTGGGACTCGGCATGCTCGAGACGCTCGAGCGGCTGGAGACCCTCGGCGTGGGAGCGACGCACACCGGGAGTCACGTGCGCATGGTGACCCACGCCGACGTGAGCGACGACGGTGTCGATGTCGCGCTCGACGCGTGGTCATCCATCGCGGAGGCCGCGTCATCCGAGCGCGCCGCCGGTGCGAAGGAGGACTGATGGGCTTGTTCACGAAGAACTACCCCCCGGAGATCGCCCCGCGCATCCCGCCGGGCCAGCGCCTCGTGAAGACATGGCCGGTGCTGCACTACGGGCCGATCCCGAACTTCGACGGCTCGACCTGGGACCTCGACGTCTCCGGCCTCGTGGCGAACCCCTTCCGGCTCGCGTACGAGGAGCTGCGCGCCATGCCGAGCGTCACCGTCGATGCCGACATGCATTGCGTGACCGGTTGGACGACGCTCGACAACACGTGGGAAGGCGTCCCCTTCCGCGCGATCCTCGAGCGAGCGCACCCGGCGCCCGAAGCGAAGTGGGTGATCGCCGAGTGCTCTCACGGCTACACGTCGGATCTCTCGGTCGAGGCGATGAGCGACGACGACGTGCTCCTGGCCTGGCGCAACCACGGCGAGGACCTCTCGCCCGAGCACGGATGGCCGCTGCGGCTCGTCGTTCCCAAGCGGTACGCATGGAAGAGCGCGAAGTGGCTCACGGGGCTCCGGTTCAGCGACCGGAACGAGCGGGGCTTCTGGGAGGAGCGCGGCTACCACGTGCACGCCGAGCCGTTCGCGGAGGAGCGCTACAGCTACCAGGAGGGCCCGAGGGCCGAGCTCGAGCCCTGATCGGGCCGAGCCGTCGAGCCTGAGTCAGGCCGAGCCGCTCGAGCCGGCGTCAGGCGGGAGCCAGGCTGCGCAGGAGCGCGATCTGCGCCGCGTGCGACGCGGCATCGCCGGGTGTCTCGAGCACGAATGCCCACTCGGCCGCCTCCTGGCGTGCCAGCAACGCACGCCACCCCTCGATGCCGATCGTTCCCTCGCCGATCGGTGCGTGACGGTCGCGGCGCTCGCCCCGGGGGAAAACGGAATCGTTCGCGTGCACGAGGCCGACCCGCTCGATGAGCCCGTGCACCCTCAACTCGTCGAAGAGCGCCGCGACCCCTTCGGCCGCGTCGAGCCCGTAGCCGGTCGCGACGAGGTGACACGTATCGAGGCAGAGGCCGAGGCGGTCGTCGTCTGCTTCCTCGAGCAGGGCCGCCGCCTCGGCGATCGTCGAGGCGGCGGCGCCTCGGGTCCCGGCCATCAGCTCCACGAGCACCTGCACCCGCTCGGCGGTCGCGACCGTCTCGCGAAGGGTGTGGGCCGCGCGGCGACGTGCCCCGGCGGACTCACCGCTGCCTCCGGCGCCCGCGTGCACGACGAGCAGATCGATGCCGAGTCGGTCACAACCTCGGGCCGTCCGTCGGGCGAGCGTCCGGGAACGTGCGAGGAAGCCCCGGTTCGGCGACGCGATGTTCACGACGTACGGGGCATGGGCCGCCAGCGGTCCGAGGCCCTCCGCCGCCCATGCCTCGCGGAACCTGGCCGCGGTCTCCTCGGAGAACGAAGGCGGTACCCATGCGCGCGGATTCGAGACGAAGACCTGGGCGCAGTCGGCACCGCGTCGGCGACACTCCTCGACCACTCCGGTGGTGGTGTGGGAGCCGCGGCGCACGTGGGCGCCGAACCTCAAAGCAGGAAGAGCTGGATCGTGTCGCCGTAGCTGACCATGACCCCGGGCGCGGGGCTCTGGGTGATGACGACGCCCGTGCCCCCGGGGAGGTCGGTGAACGACACCTGCAGGCCGTACTCCGCGGCCCGGTCCTCGGCGGCCCCGCGTGTCAGCCCGATGAAGCTCGGGGACTGGAACCGCTCGGGTCCGAGCGAGACCTTCAGCGTGACCGTGGAGGCGTACGGGGCCTCCGAGTTCGCCTTCGGGCTGACGCCGATCACGAACCCACGCTCGATGGTGTTGGAGAAGGCGTCCTCGGTCGTGACAGAGAAGCCGAGCTCCTGGAGGGTGTCGGAGGCTTCCGACTCGCTCACACCGGCGACCTTCGGCACCGCCACAGGGGCATGTCCCCTGCTCACGACCAGCTCGACCGTGCTCCCCGAAGGAACCATGCCGGTCTGTCGCTGCTCGATCACGCTGCCGTCGGGAACCTCGTCGTCGTAGCGGCGTTTCGCGACCGCGACGTCGAGTCCCTCCCGCTCCAGCTGCGTGGTCGCCCGTTCGAGGGTCATGCCCTCGACGTTCGGAGCCTTCACGGGTGGCGGACCGAGCGAGGGCACGATCGTGACGATCTCGCCCTGCTCGAGCGACGTGCCCGGCTCGGGCTCCACGCGGATCACGCTGCCCTGGGTGACGCGCGCGGAGTACTGCCCGTCGGCGATCGTCACGGCGAAGCCGAGGTCGGAGAGCTGGTCCCTGGCGGCGTCGACGGGAACACCGGCGAGCGTGGGCACGTCGGCGCGGTGGGGGATCAGATAGGTCCACACGCCCCAGGCCGTCGCGGCGAGCGCCGCCACGAGGGCGACGATACCCAGACGCCGGCGCCAGCGGCGGCGAGTGCCCCGCTCCACCCGGACGATCGTGGCGGTGGTCGTGTCGAGCTCGCTCGCTTCCGACGCATCCCCGAGCACGACGACGTCGGTCGTCGTGCCGTCGGCCGGCAGTGGCATCGCCGGGGGCGCGTCGTCGATGATCGACGTGAGCGCGCGGGCGGACGGGAGCGACGGTGTGATCGCATCGAGGTCGCGATGCATCGCGAGCGCGGACTCAGGACGCATCTCCCGGTCGCGGTCGGTGGCGCTCGCGACGAAGCCGTCGAGCTCGGCGGGGATCGAGGGGACGGCCGCGCTCGGCATCGGCACCCGGCCCGAGAGGTGCTTGTAGGCGATCGACATCGCGGTCTCGCCGGTGAACGGCAGCTTCCCGGTCAGCAGCTCGTAGCTCACGATGCCGAGCGAGTACAGGTCGCTGCGGGGGTCGGCCGGCTCGCCGCGGATCTGCTCGGGCGCCAGGTACTGCACCGTTCCGGTCACCGTGCCGGCCTGGGTCTGCCGGCCCTCGGCGTAGGCACGAGCGAGGCCGAAGTCCGCGACCTTCACGACGCCCTCGGTCGTGACCAGGATGTTCTCGGGCTTGATGTCACGGTGCACGATGCCCTGGCGATGGGCGTGATCGAGCGCCTGCAGCGTCTGTCGCACGACCTCTGCCGTCTGCGCGGGCTCGAGGCGCCCGTCGCGATTCAGCAGCGCGCGCAGGCTCTGACCGCGGACGAACTCCATGACCATGTAGTAGATGCCGTCGACGGAGCCCCAGTCGAAGACGGCCACGATGTTGGAGTGGGAGAGCCCGGCGGCCGCGCGTGCCTCGGTCCTGAACCGATCGACGAACGCCTGGTCGCCGGCGAGCGAGCGGTGCAGCACCTTGATCGCGACCTCGCGTGCCAGCACCGTGTCACGGGCACGGAAGACCTCGCCCATGCCGCCCGACGCGATGCGCTCCACGATCGCGTAGCGCCCGTCGAGGGTGACGAGCGCATGGCCTTGCGGTGCACCCGCCGGTGCCGGCTGCGCGATACTCCTAGACGTGGTGCCCTCCTGCATGTGTAGGGAAGCGCTCTCCGCAGGAGCGCCGGGCGAATCGTATAGCCGGAAAGGGGCCGGATCGTGGAGGTTCGGGCAACTGCGTCGCCGAAGGGCCCTGGCGAGATCGGCGCCGATCTCGACCGCATCGAGGCCGCCGTGGCGGCCGGGAACACCGATCTGAAGGCCCTCGGGTTCTGGGCGGTGGTGAAGCGCGTCAAGCTCGATCGCCTCCTCGTCGACGAGCACGCCGACCAGATCGGCCGCATCGACACGGCCGCGTTCCGGGTCGGGGTGCGCCTGCGCCTGCCGGTCTGGCTGGGCAACACCCTGCTCGTCGTCGGCACGGTCGTCGGGGCATTCGCTGCGGGGGCCGCCTTCGTCTGGCAGACCCCGTTGTGGAAGGGGCTGGCCCTGATCGCGGCCGGGGCGATCTGGTCGATCTCGGTGCACTCACCCACGCACTGGCTGGTGGGCACCATCGTGGGGATCCGATGGACTGACTACTTCCTCGGCGGACCGCCGCCGCCCAGGCCGGGGCTGAAGTCCGACTACGGCACCTACCTGCGAGCCGATCCGGACTCCCGCGCCTGGATGCATGCGTCGGGCGCGATCGCCACGAAGCTCGCCCCGTTCGTCGCCCTCGCGTTCTGGCGCGCATCGGGCGCACCGTGGTGGGCGGCGGCCGCCCTGGGCGGCATCGGCATGCTGCAGATCGCGACCGACATCGGTCTCAGCACGAAGTCGAGCGACTGGAAGAAGTTCCGCCGGGAGAAGGCGATCGCGAGGCAGCGCCGAGCGGCGCTGGAGCCCGGAGCGCCCGCTGCCGAGGAGGCGCGCGTCACCGGCGGGTCGCAGATCCCGAGGGCGGTGCTTCCTGCCCTTCCTGCCGAACCGGTCGAGCCGCGTCCTCGTTGAGGGCCGGCCTCGCTCCATCGCCTCGATAGGGTGTGCCCGTGGACCTCGTGTGCGTCGGCGATGTGATGCTCGACATCAGGGTCGACGCCCAAGCGTTGAAGCGCGGCGGCGACGTACACGGCCGCGTGCTCCTGCAGCCGGGAGGCACCTCGGCGAACGCGGCCGTGTGGGGGGCGTGGGCCGGCGCGACGACGCGGGTGCTCGGCCGCATCGGCGACGACCTGCCGGGGCGGAACGTGCGGGCGGCGCTCGCCGAACGAGGGGTCGACGCGGCGCTGACGGCCGATGCCGAGGCAGCCACCGGCACGATGCTCGTGCTCCACGAGCCGGGGGAGCGTTCGATGGTCGCCGATCGCGGAGCGAATGCTCGCCTCGCGCCCGACGATCTTCCCCCGACGATCGAGGCGGGCGCCGTGCTGGTCTCCGGGTACCTGTTCCTGCAGGACGCCGGCCACGATGCGGCCGTCGCCGCGCTCGAACGGGCGCGCGCCGGTCTGGTCGCGGTGGAGACGGCGTCCTGGCCGCTGATCGAGGCGTTCGGTCCAGGCCGCTTCTTCGAGGAGACCTCGGCGGCCACCGTGGTGCTCGCGAACGAGCGCGAGGTCGAGGCGCTCACGGGCCGATCCGGCGTCGATGCCGCGGGAGCGCTCGGCGAGCGCTACCGCGTGGCGGCGGTGAAGATGGATCGCCGGGGAGCCACCCTCTGCGTGGACGGGCGCGTGCTCACCGCTCCCGCGGAGCCGGTCGACGAGGTCGACCCGACCGGAGCCGGCGACGCTTTCGACGGAGTGCTGCTCGCGATGCTCTCGTGTGGCGCCGCGCCCGAGGACGCGCTCGCCCACGCGTGCCACGCCGGGGCCCTCGTCGCGGCGAGCGAGCACGCGTGGCCCGAACTGGGGGCTTCCCGTGACTGACCCGCTCGTGGTGGCGGACGCGGTCCGCGACGCGCTCGCCGCCGGCGTCGGGGTGGTGGCCCTCGAGACCAGCGTGATCGGCCAGGGCCTGCCCGCTCCGCGCAACGAGGAGTGCGTGCGGCGCATGAGCTCGGCGATCCGTGAGTCGGGCGGCCTGCCGGCGTGGATCGGGGTCGTCGACGGGCGTGTGATCGTCGGCCTCGGGGCCGACGAACTCGCGCGCTTCTGCGAGCCGGGGGTCGCCACCAAGGTGGCGCGGCGTGACCTGCCGGTCGCGGTGGCGGCCCGCGACCTCGGGGCCACGACGGTGAGCGCGACGATCTGGACAGGCTCGAAGGCGGGCATCTTCGTCGGTGCGACCGGCGGCATCGGAGGCGTGCATCCAGGCGAGGCGCTCGATGTCAGCGCCGACCTGCTCGAGCTCGCACGCACGCCGGGGCTGCTCGTCTGCTCCGGCCCGAAGTCGATCATCGATCCCGCCGCGACGGCCGAGAAGCTCGAGGAGCTTGGTGTGGCGATCGCCGGCTACGCGGTGGATCGGCTGCCGTTCTTCCTGGCGAGGGAGGCACCTGTCGAGCTGGAACACCGCGTCGACTCGCCCGCCGAGGCGGCCTCGATGCTCGACGCTGCGCTCGCCCTGGGCACCGGGTCCACCGTGCTGGTCTGCAACCCGGTGCCGTCGGCGATCGCGATGGATGCCGACGAGGTGGCGGGGGCGGCTCTCGAGGCCGAGCGCCTCGCCGACGAACACGGGGTCTCCGGGAAGGCGCGCACGCCGTACCTGCTCTCGACGTTGGCCGAGCTGACCGGCGGACGGAGCCTCGAGGCCAACCTCGCCCTGCTCGAGGACAACGCGCGGGTGGCGGCCGAGATCGCCGTTGCGCGCGCCCGCCGCTCGTGAGGGCTCGGGGCGAGCCCAGGACGGTGGCGTTGCGGGCCGGTGCCGCGGGCCCCGTCGGCTTCCTGGTCGCGGCGTTCGTGCTCGCCGCAGTCCGCGATGACGTGATCGCGTCCCAGGGGTGGGTGAGCTGGCCCAGCAGCATGGCGCTCGGCGGTGCCGCCGGTCTGCCGATGATCGCGGCGTTCCTCTGGCTCGGCGGGTGCTATGTGGTCTTCGCGCTGGGAGCCCTGCGGCCCGTGGCGCTCTCGACCGTCGCCGTCTCTGGATACCTCGTCACCGCCGCCGGCGACGTCCTGCTGGCGTTCCCGACCGACGCGGCGGGGGAGGCGACCTCGTGGCACGGCTGGCTCCACCTCACCGGTGTGATCCTGGCGACCGTGGGCACCCTGATCGTGGCGGCGGCCCTGCTTGCCGCGACCCGGGGGCGTGCGGCATGGCGACCGTTGCTCCCCGCCGTGGCCGTGATCGTCACCGCCGCGTTCGTGGGTCTGGCAGGCGGCTTCGACGAGGGGTGGGCGAAGGTCGCCTACGTGGTGGGCATCACGGCGCCCGCCGCGGTGGTGCCGTGGTGCCTGATCCGTGACCTCGAGGCGCTCGGCGTCGCGGACGCCTTCACTACCTGAGCCATGTCTTGCCGATCGCCTTCGAGAAGTGCCAGGCGTACCGCATGCTCTTCGGCTTCTTCGACTCGCCCCCGCGGCGGGTGAGGAACGTGACCGGCACCTCCACGATGCGGGCGCGCTGCCGCAACGCCTCGATCGTGATCTCCGAGCTCCAGAACTGATCCTGGACGAGGATCAGCTTGCGCAGCGTCTCGGCGCGCGTGGCGCGGTAGCCGCTCGAGATGTCGGTGATGCGCTGGCCGGTGAGGATCGTCACGAGCCAGGAGAAGAAGTGCACGCCCGCGTGGCGGATCAACGGCCCCCCTCGCTCGAAGTCGCCGAGCATGCGCGAACCGTTCACGTGGTCGGCTCGGTCCTCGACGATCGGGGCGATCAGCACGGGGACCTCCTCCGGCAGGTGCTGGCCGTCGGCGTCGAGCGAGACGACGATGTCGGCGCCGAGCCGCAGGGCGATGTCGTAGCCCACGCGCAGCGCCATGCCGCCTCCACGCCGGATCGGCAGGGTCGCCGCGAAGGCGCCAGCCACCCGTGCGGCGTCCGCGGTGCCGTCATCGGAGTGGTCGTCGATCACGATCGGCACCACGTGGTAGCCGGAGACCTCCTTCGGCATCGCCTCGATCACGGCGCCGACGTTCTCGGCCTCGTTGAAGGCGGGGCAGATCGTGATGACCTTGGGCCCGGGCGGCACGCGACGTTCGATCTCGTCCCAGTCGAACCGCTCGACCGTGAGCGACTCCACGAGCTGCCGGATCGCTCGCTCGCTGCGGTCGGCGTGCCCCTGCAGGCGGAACAGCAGCAGGAAGAGCACGACCACGGCGCCGAGCAGCAACGCCACGAGCCGCCGGTTGTCGCCCGGCTGGAAGTTGAACGTGTCGAAGACCGGGTCGAACAGGTTCGGGAACGCCGCCAGCACGATCACGGCGATCGACGCGACGAACGCCGTGAACAGGCTCAGCCGGCTGATGTTGCGTCGCTGGTAGGAGCGCAACGCCGCGAGGAAGAACGCGGCCGCAGCCACGCCGGCGAGCAGCCGCAGGGCCCACATGGGCTACGAGGCGGTGTCGGCCGTCGCGGTGGCTCCCGCCGCCCAGCGGTCTCGGGGCAGGATGTGGTCGTCGATCACGCGCCCGCGGTGCCGCTCGATCTCGGCGAAGACCGACTCGATCAACGTCTCGGAGAGCAGGTGCGGCTTGAGTCCGAGGTCGAGCAACTTCGTGTGGGTCGGGTTGTAGTAGTGCTCCTCGAGCTCGAAGCGGGGGTTGACGATCGGCTCGACGGCGACGTCGATGCCGACCTCCGCTCCCGCCTTCTGCACGAGCTGGGCGAGTTCCAGGATCGAGAACGACTCGGTGAACTGGTTGAACACCCGCATCTCGCCACGCTCGGCCGGGTGCTCCACCGCGAGCTCGACGCACTGCAGCGTGTCGACGATGTTCAGGTAGCCGCGGGTCTGTCCCCCCTTGCCGTAGACGGTGAGGGGGTGGCCGATCACCGCCTGCAGGCAGAAGCGGTTCAGCGCGGTGCCGAACACGTCGTCGTAGTCGAACCGGGTCATCAAACGGTCGTCCAAGCGCGTCTCGTCGGTATGGATCCCGTACACGACGCCTTGGTTCAGGTCGGTGGCCCGCAGGCCCCACACCCGGCAGGCGAAGTGGATGTTGTGCGAGTCGTGCACCTTCGAGAGGTGGTACATCGAGCCGGGCACCTTCGGGAACGGAAGGTAGTCCTCCCGGCCGTTGTGGCGGATCTCGATGAACCCTTCCTCGATGTCGATGTTCGGGGTGCCGTACTCGCCCATCGTGCCGAGCTTCACGAGGTGGGCGTCCGGGGTGAGATCGCGCATCGCGTAGATCACGTTCAACGTGTTCACGACGTTGTTCGTCTGCGTGAACACCGCGTGCTCGCGATCCTTCATCGAGTACGGGGCGCTCGGCATCTCGCCGTAGTGGACGATGGCCTCGGGCCGGAAGTCGCGGAACAAGCCCTCGGTGACGCTCCAGTCGGTCAGGTCGCCCTCGGTCACGCCGATCTCGTTGCCGGTGACGTCCTTCCACGCGGCCACACGCCCGGGCAGGTCCGCTGTGATGGGCGTGAGGGAATCGGATCCGGCCTCCTGATGAGCGGTGCGCCGCAGGTAGTTGTCGACCACGTGCACCTCGTGGCCGCGGCTCGAGAACCGCATCGCGGTCGGCCATCCGAGGTAGCCGTCACCGCCCAGGATCAGGATGCGCATGTCGTTCCTTTCGAAGGGGAGTCACGCCGGAAGTCGGCCCGATCGTACCAACAGGGCGGGCCTCGAGCCTTCGCGCGCACCCGGCCCGGCACGGGATCGCCGCAGGTCAGCCGGGCCGCGGGGCACCCCCACGCGCCCTCAGGCGAGCTCGGCGAGCGCTCCGAGCACGCGATCGACCTCGTCCGCGGAGTGGTAGTGGCAGAACCCGATGCGCACCGCCCCGCCCGTGTCGAGCAGGCCGAGCCGGTCGAAGAGCTCGATCGCGTAGTAGTGCCCGTCCCAGACGTAGATGCCGCGGTCGGCGAGCGCCTTCGCCGTCTCCCGCGGATGACGGTCCCCGATGCGCACGGCGAACGTCGGGGTTCGGTCGTCGAGCCGGTCGAGATCGCCGATGCCGAACAGACGCACCCCGTCGATCGCGCCGATCCCTTCGAGGAAGCGCTGCGCGAGCGCACGCTCGTGCGCCCCGACCGCATCGAACGCCGTGACGACCGCGGCGCGACGGGAAGCGTCGACAGGTCGGCCGTACGTCGTGCCGATGCCGGCCAGGTAGTCGACCGCGGCGGCGAAGCCGGCCATGGCCTCGTGGTTCTGCGTGCCGGTCTCCCAGCGCTCGGGCGACGGGTAGTGCTCGGCCGGGCGCACGCGGTAGGGGTCCCATCCGTCGAGTACCGCCGGCGTCGCGGCGACCATGCCCAGATGCGGCCCGAAGACCTTGTACGGCGAGACGGTCACGATGTCGGCCCCGAGGAGCCCCAGATCGATCGAGCGGTGCTGGGCGACGTGCACGCCGTCGACGGCGACGATCGCCCCCGCCGCCTTGGCGCGGGCGACGAGGGCGGCGGCCGGGGTCACGGTGCCGACCGCGTTCGAGGCGAGCGTGAACGCCACGAGCGCGGGTCCGCGCTCCAGCGCCTCGTCGAACGCGTCGATGTCGAGGGTCGCGTCATCGGGCCGAACGTCGACCCAGCGCACGGTCGCACCCGCATCGCGTGTGGCCAGCACCCATGGGCGCACGTTCGCGTCGTGATCGAGCCTGGTGACGACGACCTCGTCGCCGGGACCGATCGTCCGGGCGAACGACCGCGACAGGTGGAACAGCAGCGACGTCGAGTTCGCCCCGAACACGATCTGCCGGGGGTCGGCGCCGACGAGATCGGCGCCGGCGCGCCGAGCAGCGGTCACCGTCGCCTCGAGGTCCTCGCTCGCGGCGAACACCCCGTCCATGTTCGAGATACCGCCTCGGTAGTGACCCTCGACCGCGTCGATCACGGTGTCGGGCACCTGGGATCCGCCCGGCGCGTCGGCGAAGACCACGTGGCGGCCGTCTTGGGTCCGCGCGAGGGCAGGGAAGCGCGATCGGAGCGCGGAGAGGTCGGGCGAAAGCGTCATTGCGCGTTACCTTCGCCGGTCGAGGCGCCGCCGACAACCGGTGGGCGGCGGTCCGGACACGCCGAGGGCGCCCACGCGGGGCGCCCTCGGTCGGTGCTGGCGGAAGGTGTCAGACGGAGCGGTTCAGCTCGACTCGCAACCCGTCGGCGGTGAGCGATTCCGTCCTGGCCCGCAGGTCCAGGTACAGCAAGACGCTGATCAGCGCCGAGAACGGCGCGACGATGATCTGCGCCACGGAGCTGAAGATCCACGACACGAACCAGTTGTCATTGATCGCGGTGCCGATGGCGCCGATGATGCCCGCCACGACCGCGGTGATGATGAAGGTCAGCACGATCAACCCGAACGCGTGCCAGAAGTGGCCCTTGACCAGGTTCCACGAGCGCCCCATCGCGTCGGTGCCGCGGCGGTTCTCGACGACGAGCGCCGGGATCGCGACGGCGAACATCACCGCGAGGAAGATGCCCGGGAGCACGAAGAGGAGGAGGCCGCCCAACACGGCGAGACCCACGAGGATCGAGATCAGCAGCACGCTGCCGAACCGCGCGAAGCCCCACTTGTACGACGCGTCGATGTCGACGGCGTCGCCGATGCTGCCCTGGGCGGCGCCCCGCATGATCGCGGCCTGCAGCACCGCGGAGATGATCACGCCGATCACGGCGGCGATCGCCCCGACGAGCAGGGCCGCTCCGGCCGACTGCGTCGTCACCTCGATCTCCTGCCCGAAGACCACCTCCGTGGTGGTCTCGGGGGCGAACACGACCCCCCCGAGGAAGGCACTGATGAACGTGAGCGGCACCACGACGATCGCGACGATCATCAGCAGGCTCGCGGCGTTCGCCTTGTAGATCTCGAACGCCGTGCTCAGGATCTCCCCGATCCCACGCGGCGGGAGGCCGGGCCCTCCTGCGCCTCCCTCGCCACCGGGCGGTGGCGGAGGCGGGGGCGGGGTGGTGAAACCACCCGAATCGTCCATGATGGATCCCCCTTCTCGACTGAACGGTCGGCGGCATCCTACGCCCCCCTCCGTCGGGGTGTGGGATGCGGACGTTCACCTCAGATGACGTCGTCCGGCAGATCCAGGGGTTCCCACGAGGGATCGGGGCGCCACGACGGCCAGTCGAGGTCGAACGGGGGTTCGTGCAAGACGATGTGCTCGATCGCGCGTTCCCCCGCCCACCGCACCCCGTGGGCGTCGGCGCGGGTGAGCAGTCCCCGCTCGACCGCCTCGGCGAGCTCGTGCTCGTCCTTCCATTCGTAGGTGTCGCGTGCGGGCGGGATGCGCACGTCGAGGAACCAGTCGGTGTAGTCGAACGTGTCGCCGTGTCGACGCAGGGGCGACTGGATGTTCACGTAGTACCCCTCGAACGCCCAGTCGGCGCTCCAGGAGAGCAGGACGGCGTAGGCGGTCTCGGGGAACGAGAACGACAGGACGGGTCGGTCGCGGACCTTCTGCTCGAGCTCCCACGGTTCCTCCAGGAACCGGACCTCGCCCATGTGACGAGGGTCGTTCAGCCACCGAGATCCGGGCGCGAGGTAGAAGGACCGGTGGTGATGAGGAAGGTCGTCGACGATGCGGACGGGCCGCAGGGAGGTGGGCCGCCCCTGCCAGAGCTCCCGGAGCGTGACGACGGTGCCGGGCGAGAGGGGTTCCGCCTCGGGGGCGGTGCCGTCACCGATCAGTCGAGCCGCTCGGCCAGGGCCGTGAGGATCCGCTCCGCCGCCCAGTCCAGGTCCTCCTCGGTCACGCACAGCGGGGGAGCGAGTCGCACGGTGGTCTCGTGCGTGTCCTTGGCCAACACGCCCATGTCGAGCAGGCGCTCGCACGTCTCGCGAGCGGGTGATCCGTCGGGGACCAGCTCGATGCCGACCCAGAGCCCCTTGCCCCGCACCTCCGAGACGACGCCGGCCGGGGCTCCGGCCCGGAGGCGCTCGATCAGCCGGGCGCCCAGCGTGGCCGCGCGCTCCTGGTACTCGCCGGTGCTCAGCAGACGCAGCACCTCGAGGCCGATCGCGCATGCGAGCGGGTTCCCCCCGAACGTCGAGCCGTGCTCACCCGGGCGGAAGACCCCGAGCACGTCTCGGTTCGACACGACGGCCGAGATCGGCACGATGCCGCCACCGAGCGCCTTGCCCAGCACGTAGACGTCCGGACGCACGTCTTCGTGTTCGCACGCGAAGGTGCGTCCGGTGCGACCGAGGCCCGACTGCACCTCGTCGGCGATCAACAACACCCGATGCTCGTGGCAGAGCTCGCGGGCGCGCCGCAGGTACCCCTCGGGAGGCACGATGACGCCCGCCTCGCCCTGGATGGGCTCGACGAGGAAGCCGACGACCTCGGGGTCGGCGAGCGCGATCTCGAGCGCTTCGGCGTCGCCGTAGGCAACGGTCTCGAACCCGGGCGTGAACGGCCCGAATCCGCCCTTGGCGCTTGGGTCGGTCGAGAAGCTCACGATCGTGATCGTGCGGCCGTGGAAGTTGCCCGTGCAGGTGACGATCTTGGCGCGATCCTCCGGCACGCCCTTCACGTCGTATCCCCACCGTCGTGCGGTCTTCACCGCGGTCTCGACGGCCTCCGCCCCGGAGTTCATGGGCAGGACCATCTCCATCTCACAGAGCTCGGCCAGACCCTGGCAGAAGGGCCCCATCTTGTCGTTGTGGAACGCCCGGCTGGTCAGGGTCACCCTGTCGAGCTGGGCGTGCGCGGCCGCGATGAGATCGGGGTGGCGATGACCGAAGTTGAGGGCCGAGTAGGCCGCCAGCATGTCGAGGTATCGCTTGCCTTCGACGTCGGTGACCCACGCACCGTCGGCCTCGGCGACGACGAGCGGCAGGGGATGGTAGTTGTGGGCGGAGTAGTGCTCGACGAGCTCGATCTGCTCCTCGGTCGACGTCAGCGGAGCGAAGGAGCTGAGTTCATTCGGGTCCGCGACGGTCGTCATGGCCAGCATGATACGGGCCGCCCGCCGTTCCGGACCGCGTCTTGACGGATGTCGCAGGCTGGGCGTACATTCATCCTCCGCTCGAACACATGTTCGATAGAGCTACGCGGTTCACCCGGTGTCTGTGAGGCCCGTCACGTGACGAAACGATTCGACGAGGAGATCAGTGTCGAACGTGACACCGGCATGCCGAGCGCGTTCGAGTGGCGGGGCAACCGCTACGAGGTCGCCGACGTGATCGGGCGGTGGAAGATCGAGGGCCGGTGGTGGTCCGACGGCCGCGATCGCGAGTACTGGCGGGTCGAGGCACGCGGCGGCGCGGTCTGGGACCTCTACTTCGACCGGGCCAGGGACCGCTGGCACATGGAGCGCCTGTGGGACTAGCGCTCAAGAAGGTAGCGTGGCGAGGTGCGCGTCATCCCCTTCCTGGTCTCCGAACTGCGGCTGCCCGATGCGGAGCGGGAGCTCCTGGGGGTCGAGTGGTGGCCGTCGTACGGGCACGCGGTCGAGCATCCCGAAGGGATCTTCCTGTTCGACAACGGGGCCGGCTACGGCAACGCCGAGATCGACGCGACGTTCTCGCCACGAGTCCGCCCGGTCGAGTATGCCCTCGGCGAGGCCGGCATCTCGCTCGCCGACGTGACGGGAGCGGCCAACTGCCACCTGCACTTCGATCATTGCGGGCAGAACACGCGGCTGCGAGGCATCCCGATCTTCGTACAGCGCACCGAGTGGGCCATGGTGTGCGAACCCGATTACACGGTGCCCGAGTGGATCGACGTGCCGGGGCTCACGTACGAGCTCCTCGACGGCGAAGCCGAGGTCGCATCCGGCATCCGGCTTGTCCCGACGCCGGGACACACCGCAGGACACCAGTCGGTGGTCATCGACGCGCCGGGGGGTGC
Organism: Actinomycetota bacterium; assembly: GCA_041287635.1. Taxonomy (GTDB): domain Bacteria; phylum Actinomycetota; class UBA4738; order UBA4738; family HRBIN12; genus JAOUEA01. Next base: position 69,701 of record JBGGNG010000057.1, read on the forward strand.
GATCGTGCTCGCCGGCCAGGCGGTGCAGTCTCGCGAGGAGTGGCAGGGAGCCGAGGGTCCCGACGCATCGGGCCGATCGAGCGCGCCAGACCCCGACGCGTATGCACGATCGGTCGATCGCTTGCGGCTGCTCGACCCGGTCCGCGTGCACTTCGCGCACGACCCCTCGATCTGGCAGCGCTGAGTGACGTCTCCTCGCTAGGGCACCGACTCGAAGCCTTCCCGGCGGAAGTCGGGATCGAACACGAGTGACGACATGACGGCTCCGTTCGTGCACCTCGACGTTCGGTCGTGCTTCTCCCTGAAGGAAGGTGCGTTCACCACCGAGCAGCTCGCGGCGCGCGCGGCAGCGAACGACATACCGGCCGTGGCCATGACCGATCGCGACGGGCTCTACGGCGCCGCGCGGTTCGTGCGGGCGTGCGAGGCCGAGGGCGTGCGGCCGATCCTGGGTGCGTCGATCACCGTGCGCGCGAGTGCACCCCCACCGGGTGACGCGCACGTGGTGCTCCTCGCGACCGACGACACGGGGTACGCGAACCTCTGCCGGCTGCTCACCGACGCGCACATGCTCGGCGAGCGCGGCGACCCCTGGGTCGACCCGATGCAGATCTGCGCGCACGCAGCGGGGCTCGTCGCGATCGCCGGACCTCGGTCGCAACCGGGGCGAGCGGCCGCCCAGGGCCGCGTCGACCACGCCACACGGATGCTCGACCCGTTCCGCGAGGCGTTCGGGCGTGAGCGGCTCTTCGTCGGCGTCGAGCAGCGGCTCGAACGCGGATCGAACGACGAGACCCGCGCGATGCTGCGCCTCGCCGAGCGGGCCGGCGTCGGCGCCGTCGCGACGAACCCGGTGCGCTACCTCGAGCCCGGCGACGCGTTCGTGGCCGACGTGCTCGAGTGCATGCGGCGACTCGTGCCGCTCGCCGAGACGAACGTCACCCGGCGCAACGCCGAGGGCTGGCTGAAGCCCGCCGCCGAGATGCGCGCGCTCTTCGTCGAGCGCCCCGACCTGTGTGACGCGACGCTCGAGGTCGCCGACATGTGCCGGTTCGACCTGGGGCTCGGGCGCATCCACTTCCCCGATTTCCCGACGCCGCAGCGCCGCAGCGCCGATGCTGTGCTCGCCGAACGGTGCTGGCGGGGGGTGCACGAACGCGAGATGCGTGAGGACGAGCGTCTGCGCGACCGGCTGCACCACGAGCTCTCGATGATCCGGCGCATGGGATTCGCGGCGTACTTCCTCACCGTGGCCGACATCGTCGCCGACGTGAAGGCGATGGGCATCAGGGCCGCGTGCCGGGGGTCGGCCGCCGGATCGCTCGTGTGCTACCTGACGGGCATCTCCGACGTCGACGCGCTCCGCCACGACCTGTCGTTCGAGCGGTTCATGAATCCGATGCGCAAGGACCTTCCCGACATCGACATCGATGTCGAGTCAGCGAGGCGTGAGGACGTCTACGACATGATCCTCGGCCGCCACGGGGAAGAGCGCGCAGGCTGCGTCGCGATGATCGACACGTACCGCGCGCGCTCGGCGATCCGCGAGGTCGGCAAGGCGCTCGGGCTGCCCGATACCGAGGTCGGTGTCGTCGCGAAGTCGTTCCCGCACATCTCGGCGCGACACCTGCGCGAGGCGATCGAGCGCCTGCCCGAACTGGCGGACATCAACCTCCGCTTCGAGCAGATGCAACGCCTGATCGGCGTCGCCGAGAGGATCGGCGGCTTCCCGCGACATATCGCGCTGCATCCCTGCGGTATCGTGCTCGCGAGCCACGACCTGGTCGAACGCGTACCGCTGGAGCGCAGCGCGAACGGCCATCGCATGATCCAGGCCGACAAGGACGACGTCGAGCTGCTCGGCTACCTGAAGCTCGACATCCTCGGCGTGCGCATGCTGAGCTCGATGCGACACGCGCTCGACGAGATCGCGCGCACGACGGGGGAGAAGGTCGACCTCGACCGCATCGCGCTCGACGACCCCGCCACGTTCGAGCTCGTTCGCGCGTCCGATACGCTCGGGTGCTTCCAGATCGAGTCGCCGGGCCAGCGTGAATTGCTGCAGAAGCTCCAGCCCGACCGCTGGGAGGACCTGATCGTCGACATCTCGCTGTTCCGGCCCGGGCCGGTGAAGTCCGACATGATCACGCCCTACCTGCGACGTCGCTCGGCGTTCGAGCGTCCGACGTATATCCACCCCGGGCTGCGCGGGCCCCTGCAGGAGACGTACGGGGTGATCGTCTTCCACGAGCAGGTGATCAGGGCGCTCGCCGCGCTCGCCGGCTACACCGAGACCTACGCCGACCACATCCGGCGACATCTCGATCGCGACGACCTGCTGCCGGGCTTCGAGGCCGACTTCATCGAGCGCGCGGTCGCCCGTGGCGTCGATCGCGATGCGGCCGCCGAGGTCTGGCATGCGGTGACGCAGTTCGCGAGCTTCGGCTTCTGCAAGGCGCACGCGGCAGCGTTCGCGGTGCCGACCTACCAGAGCGCGTGGCTGAAGGCGCACCATCCGGCTCACATGTATGCCGGCCTGCTGACCCACGACCCAGGCATGTACCCGCGTCGCACGATCCTCGACGACGCCCGCCGTCACGACATCCCGATCCTGGCGCTCGACGTGAACCGCAGCGAGCCGGAGTACGTGGTCGAGGAGGTCGAAGGACGATGGGGCATCAGGCTCGGGTTCCAGGATGTGCACGGCATCAGCGGCGCCGAGATCCGCTCGATCCTGATGGCGCGCGCCGACCGAGCGTTCCGCGACGTGGGCGACTTCATGCGGCGCACCACCGTGAGCCGTCCGGTGACCGAGGCGCTGGCGCATGCCGGCGCGTTCGACGCGCTCGAGCCGGCTCGCCGTCGCCACCTCTACGTGGCGATGACCACCGAGGCCGAGCGCGAGGGTGATCAGCTCACGCTCACGATGGGCGCCGATCCGGCCGAGGGGCACCGGTTCACTGACTACTCCGACGCCGAGGTGGTGCGCGCCGAGCTCGAGGTGCTCGGACTCGACGCCACACGGCACATCGTGAGCTTCTACGAGCCGCTCCTCTGCGACCTCGGGGTCACGCGCTCGAGGGATCTTCGCTCCGCGCGCGGCGGCTCGAAGGTGATCGTCGCGGGCGTGAAGGTCGCCTCGCAGACCCCGGCGATCCGCAGCGGCCAGCGCATCATCTTCCTCACGCTCGACGACGCGACGGGGCCGGTGGAGGTGACGGTGTTCGAGTCGGTGCAGCCCAAGGTGGCGACGACCGTCTTCCACGGGTACGCGCTCGCGGTCGCGGGCGAGCTCAGACGCACCGGGGTCGGCGGCGTGAGCGTGGTCGCCGAGGAGGTCTGGGATCTGTCGGCGTTGCATCGGGCGCGTGCCGAGGGCCGTCTGCGCGAGGCCGTGCGCTGCCAGTCGTGGGACAGGGCGAACTCGACACCCGCCGGCGCCGGGCCGCGCTCGCTCTGGCACGCGAGCCCCGGCTCCGCGGGATGATGCTGGGATGACCGGCCGATCACGAGGCCAGGCCTTGCCCGACGAGCGCCCGCCCGAACCGATCCTGCACGCCGATCTCGATGCGTTCTACGCCTCGGTCGAGATGCTGAAGGACCCGTCGCTCGCCGGGAAGCCGGTGATCGTCGGTGGCGTGGGCGGCCGTGGGGTCGTGAGCTCGGCGTCGTACGAGGCCCGCGGGTTCGGCGTGCGCTCGGCGATGCCCACGGTGCGAGCGCGCCGGCTCTGCCCCGACGGCGTTTTCGTGCCACCCGACTTCGAGGCGTACCAGGCGCACTCGAACCGGTTCCGCGAGGTGCTGCTCGCCCACACGCCGTTCGTCGAACCGATCTCCCTCGACGAGGCGTTCCTCGACGTCGGCGGGGCCACGATGCTGTTCGGCGACCCGCGGGTGATCGCCGCGCGCATCCGGGCCGAGGTCGAACGCGAGGTCGGGGTCACGTGCTCGGTCGGGGTCGCGCCGACGAAGTTCGTGGCCAAGCTCGCCTCCGACCACTGCAAGCCCAACGGGATGCTCGTGGTGCCGGCGGACGGCGTGCTCGGATTCCTCGAGCCGCTGCCGGTCGGCCGGCTGTGGGGCGTGGGGGAGAAGACCGGCGAGGTGCTCTCGCGTCTGGCGGTGCGCACGATCGGCGACCTCGCCGCGACCCCCGAGCCGATCCTCGCGCGCCTGCTCGGCGAGCAGCACGCTCGGCATCTGACGCGGCTCGCCCACGGTGTCGACGACCGCCACGTCGTGCCCTACGAGGCGCCGAAGTCCGTCGGCCACGAGGAGACGTTCGAGGTCGACCTCGACGACGACGAGACCCTCCTGCGCGAGCTCTTGGCGCTCTCGGGGAAGGTGGCGTCGCGGCTGCGTGCCGACGGATATCGCGCCCGCACCGTGACGATGAAGGTGCGACTGGCGACGTTCACCACGCTCACGCGGTCGAAAACGTCGAACGACCCCACCGACGTGGGCGCGGATCTCTACCACACGGTCGCCGAGCTCTACCGCGCCCTGCCGGGGGAACGCCGGCGTGTGCGCCTGCTGGGGGTGCAGGCGAGCGGGTTGGTGTCCGCGGGCGCCGAGCAGCTCGCCCTGCTGCGCGGGGAGCGGTGGGGCGACGTGGAACGGGCCGTCGACCGCATCGAGCATCGGTTCGGGCGTGGCGCGGCGATGCCCGCCTCGCTGCTCGATCGCTCTCGGCGTGACCGGCCGATCTGAACGCGTGGGTTCCATGGTCGGGAAGGCTCCCTATAATCGAGGGGTCCGAAGGGCTACCCCCAACGACCGTCGGGCGAGACTCGCCGGAGGAACCGCATGCCCCTGAGCGAACACGAACAACGCATCCTCGAGGAGATCGAGCGACGGCTGGCCGAGGACGACCCGAAGCTGGTCGAACAGGTCGGGCGCACCGACCTGTATACGCACCTCGCGCGTCGCATCCGGCTCGCGGCGATCGTGTTCGTGATCGGCTTCGTGTTGCTGCTCCTGTTCGTGGTGAGCCCGTGGATCGCGGCCGTGGGGTTCGTCGCGATGATCGGGTCGGCGCTGCTGATCTACCGGTACCTGGGTCAGCTCGGGCGCGACCAGATCCGAGCGATGCAGTCCGACGGCGGCTCGATCACGGGCATCATCGGCCGGCTCGCGGCGCGGTTCCGTCCGCCCACACCGACCGACGACGTCTGAACCCCGTCGGTCCCATGTCCGGACGAGCGGTTCCACGACCGTTGTGACCTCGCGGCTTGCCGCCCTTCCACGCGCTGTTGTACAACGGGGTCCCTTCCCCCTGGGTGCGAGTCGTCGGTCGGTGCTCCGAACCGCTTCGGCGATCCGTGCCGAAGGTGTGTGGACGACAGAGACTCGAGACCGAGGGGGCACGCAACCGGATGGAGGGATTCACCACCCACCAGGCCTGCAAGTTCACCGGCTGCACGCCTCGCCAGCTCAGGTACTGGGATCAGATCGGATTAGTGCAACCCTCCGTCCAGGGCACCGGGGGTCGCCCGGGGGTGCCGCGCCTCTACGCGTTCCGAGATCTCGTCGCGCTGAGGGTGGTGAAATCGCTCCTCGACGGCGGCATGTCGCTGCAGCGCGTGCGCCGTTCGTGGGAGTTCCTGAACACGCGGGCCGGCATGGACAAGCACCTGTCCGAGGTGAAGCTCGTCACCGACGGCCAGAGCATCTTCAAGATCTGTCGCCGCGACGGCGAGGTCATGGACGCGCTCCGCGACGGTCAGATGGCGTTCTTCGTGGCGATCGACGACATCGCGAGCGGCGTCGAGACCGACGTCAGGCAGTTCCGCGAGGATCGCGAGAAGTTCGTGCGTGCGCTGCGAGAGGCTGCGGCGCAGACCGTCACAGGGACCTCCTAGAGGCTCGCCCCGCCCCTCAGCGCCGCCGGTACGGCCCCGTGACCCGCTGCGTCCACCCGGCCTCGCGTCGCATCGCCCGCACGACCGAGTCCGTGGCGAGCCGCACGGTCTCCGCGTGCTCGCGATCGAGGTCGTCGCCGCCGTACGCCGCGAGGGTCGCGACGGCCGTCAGCCGGTCGAGGTCGTCGCCGCCGAGCCGTGCCTCGCCCGCGACGGCGCGACGGTACTCCTCGAGCGTCTGACCCGGAGCCCTCGGGTGCCCCAGCTCGGCCGCGCGGTCGGTGAACACGTCGTACGTCGCGAGGACCACGCTGCGCGCTGCCGGTCCGGCATGTCGCAGCCGCCGTCGCCGCCGCCACGCCCGCACCGGTGGGACGAGCGCCAGCGCCACGCCGGCGGCGACGAGTCCGGCGAGGACCGCGTTGCGCGCGGTGACGGGGCCGGGATCGACGGCGACGGCCGCGACGCCGACGGGATCGATCGGTCCGCCACCGCCGCTGCGTGGTCCCAGGAGGCCGGGCGGCACGCCCTCCCGGACGTTGGTCGAGTTGGCCGCGCTCTCCGACCCTCCCACCGCGTCGGGACCTCCTTGACCCTCGGGCCCGCAGGGCGACCCGTCGGGATTGACGCAGGGCGTCGACCCGTCCGGGTCGAGGTAGGGATAGGCCTCCACGTTCTGGCGGTTCGGGGTCGGTTCGAACGGCACCCACCCGAACGACGGGAAGAACACCTCGACCCACACGTGGGCGTTCTCGGTGGTCACCGACAGCCTCCCCGAGGAGCCCTTGGCCTCTCCCGGCGTGAAGCCCATGGCGAGCCGGGTCGGGATGCCCAGCGTGCGGAGCATCGCCCCCATCGTGCTCGCGAACTGCTGGCAGAACCCCGCCCGGTCCTCGAGGAGGAAGTCGACCATCGCCCGGTCGCTCGTGGAGCCCGGCACGGTGTCGTCGTACTCGAAGTCTCCCCCGGTGAACCGGTCCTGGATCGCGATGATCCGGTCGTACGGTGAGGAGGCGCCTCTGGTCCACGCGGCGGCCGTGGCGGCGATCTCCGGCGGCAGGTCCACCGGGTACTGCGTATAGCGAACCGTCTCGCTCGTCGCCGGGATCGTGTCTGCTCGCAGCTCTTGGGGGGTGGGTTGCACCACGTCTGCAACAGCCGTGTACGTGACCCCCGCACCGACGCCACCATCGATGAGGACCGAGCCGCCCTCGGGGTCCCACCGCATGCCATCGAGCTGGGCGTCGGTGGAGCGTGGCGGATAGGGGAGCGGCAGCCAGGGATCCGTGAGCTGGCTCGCGGCCGTGAATGTGACCACGGTCGTCTCGCCGGGAGCCGCGACCGGGGTCGTCGTGGCGAGCGTCGCATCGGGCTCGATCGCGAGGGTGGTCGGGGCCGGATCGTGGCTCCAGCGCTGGCCGTCGAAGTTCGGCAGGGCGACCATCCGCCAGTACCGGCCGACGTCGGCCTCGACGTCGAACACGGGAAGGATCTCGTCGCGTTGCAGGCTCTCCTGCACCGAGACCAAGGGGTCGATCCTCACCCGGTCGTCGTCGGCGCTGGAGAGATCGATCACGCCTTTGGAGCCGAAGCCGGGGAGCACGATCGGGGCGACCGCGGCGACCATCACCGCGGCGGCGGCGACCCGTCTCGCCCCGCGGCCGGCCGCCACGTCGAGTCGGGCGACCCTGCCGGGACTCGTCCAGACCGGGCCCCACCCCTGCACTCGGCGCAGACCGTCGGCGAACAACAGCGCGGAGGCCGCGACCAGGAAGAGCAACCCGAAGATCGGACGGATCACGTCTTCCAACACCGAGTCGGCGAACCCGACGAGCGCGATCGGCGGGAGCAGGGCGAGCAACGGGCTGCCGGCACGGAACGCGAGCGAGTGCGCAGCGAACACGGCGGCCCAGACGCCGGCGATGCCGGCGAGCATCAGCGGGGCGAGCGGCGGTGAGGGCGCTACCTGCACCCGCGCCTGCTCGCCCACCCGTGCCGCCGCGTCGAGTGACACGCGGAGGGTCTCGAGCGTGGGCAGGCCGAACCAGGTGGTTTCGGGAAACACGAGCAGGCCGATCGCGATCGCGAGGCCCGCGGCGCTCGCGATCGTCGCGAGCACGAGGCTCCTGCGCTCGAGCGCCGTCGCGATGACCGCCGACACCACGCCGGCCACCAGGAGCCGGAGCGTCGGTCCGTTGCCCTCGAAGACACGACCGAGCGCGATCGCCGCGGTTGCGGCGACGAGGACGGTCGCGACGCCGGCGATCACACGCTGCGTGCGAGCGGACGTTCCCGGGGAGCGTGCCATCGTTCCTTCAATGGGGTCGAGGGGGTCAAGACGATGCAATCCCATCCTGCGCGGGCGAACGCCATGGTGGCTTGGGTCGCCCGGCCTTCGAGCTGAGCGGCCCGCCCAGGGGGGAGGGTCTGGGGATCCACCGGATGCACCAGCACGGCGAGCTTCGGTCCGAAGCCCGCTCCCGCTCTGATCAGCGAGGAGAGTTCGCCCGGGGCGGGCGGCGCCGCGACGTACACGAGCGAGGTGTCGGCCGTCGCGCCGGCGCGCAGATGAGCGAGCGCGGGACCGACCGAACGGGCCGACGCGTGACCGATGCCCGAGAGCGCGTCGAGGAAGCGTTCCTCGCTCACGGTGGCCGCCGGCGCTTCGGTGGTGCCCAGGCGCAGCGCGAAACCCCGCTGGGCCAGCATGACGCCGAGCGTGGCGGCCACCGAGACGGCGCGCTCGAAGGCGGGGGAGTGGGCCTGCCCGAGCGCATGGCCCCGGTTGTCCAGGAACACGAGCCCGCTCGCGCGCCGGGACGACTCGTCCTGGCGGATCATCAGGTCGCCCGTGCGTGCCACCGACGGCCAGTGGATCCGTCGCAGATCGTCACCGAGTTGGTACTGGCGCATCGTGTAGTACTCCTCGCCGGTCCGGAAGAGCTGTCGCGCCCGGGTGGCCCCCCAGTTCGGGCCGAGGCCCGAGTCGGGGGCGGCGAAGAGGTCCTCGATCTCCGGCGTGACGAGCAGCTCGTCGATCTCGTCGAACTCCAGACGCTGCCGCGTCAGCGCGAAGGGGTCGGAGACGTCGACCGTGAGCGGCCCCAACCGGTACCGACCACGGGTCTGCGGCAGCACCGTATAGGCCACGCCCTGCGAGCCCTTCCCCGGCAGACCCGAGACGACCAGGCGCGCCGGGCGCCCGAGCGCTGCCGGCAGGCGGTCCTCGACGAGGAGCACGGGTGAGGGCACCGGCGACGCGTTTTCGACGTCGAGACGCACGGTAACGCGCGTGCCCGGCGCCACGCGAACGTCGGACAGGCGGCGGCGGATCCGGAGCCTCGTGTGACCCCATCGCACGAACGCGCCGGCGAGGAACGGCAACGCGACGAGGCCGATGCCGACGACCTCCATCCCCGACGACCCGACGAGGCGAGCCGCGACCCACATCGCAAGGCCGACGCCGAAGACGACGAGTCCCCGGCCCGACGGCATCAGGGGTTCTCCGCGACCGGCACCGGCACCTCGGCGAGGATCTCCTGGATCACGACCTCCGTCGAGCGGCCGGTCATGACGGCGTCGGCCGTCACGATGATGCGGTGTCCGAGGACGGGAACGGCGAGCGCCTTGACGTCGTCGGGGATCACGAAGTCGCGCTCGTCGGCCGCGGCGTAGGCGCGGGCTGCCCGCAGGATCATCAGAGATGCGCGGGGGCTCGCACCGAGGTACACGTCGCCGTGGCGACGGGTCGCCTCGACGAGATCGACGATGTATCGGCGCAGAGCCGGCGCGACGTGCACCCGGCGCGCCTGCTCGATCATCTCCGCGACCCCCGGGGCATCGCTGACCGGCCCGATCTCCTCGAGTGGTTGGGAGCCGGCGGTGTGACTCGCGAGGATCTCGGTCTCGATCTCGTTGCTCGGATACCCGATCGACAGGCGGAGCATGAAGCGGTCGAGCTGCGCCTCGGGGAGCGGGTAGGTGCCCTCGTGCTCGATCGGGTTCTGCGTCGCGATCACCATGAACGGGGTGCCCAGCGGATGGGTCTCGGTGTCGACCGTGACCTGACGCTCCTCCATGCATTCCAACAGGGCCGACTGGGTCTTCGGCGAGGCCCGGTTGATCTCGTCGCCCAGCACGATGTTGGCGAAGATCGCGCCCGGCTTGAACTCGAAGTCGCGCTGCTCCTGGTTGAAGACGTTGACGCCGGTCACGTCGGTGGGCAGCAGATCGGGGGTGAACTGGATGCGGCGGAACGAGCAGTCGATCGAGCGGGCGATCGACTTGGCGAGCATCGTCTTGCCGACGCCGGGCACGTCCTCGATCAACAGGTGCCCCTCGGCGATGAGCGCGACGAGCGCGAGCCGGATCTCCGCGTGCTTGCCGCGCACGACCCGTTCGACGTTCGTCTCGATCTCATGGAACCGAGCGGCGAACCGCGTCCAGTCCTGGGACCGTTCCTCGACCTCCACCGGCACCTCCGACTCGTTCGCTGTACCCCGAGGCAACCGGGTCATCGTACGCCACATGCGGCGGAACGCAGACCCGTGACGGCGCGCCGACACGGGTGGGGGGGAGCAGATGCGAGCAAGTTCCCGCAAGAGACCACGAGGTCGTACCGGCGATGTGTGCGGCGACCGGGCCGATGCTCGCGGACGCCCCGCGCGGCCCCTATTCGCAACTCCAGGCATCGCGCTCGACCCGGTCGCCGCGCCCAGAGATTACACAGATGTGATTCGCCTCGTCGAGACCCCGAGTCCGCTGAGGCCACCGTAGACTGCCCTGCATGGGACGTGCGCTCGTCCTCAACGCGACCGATCTGCCGCTGGCGGTGGTGCCAGCGCGTCGTGCCGTCGTGCTCGTGCTGAAGGAGAAGGCCGAGGTCGTGCTCTCCAACGGCATGATCTTCCATTCCGAGCGCCTGGTGCTCGAAGCCCCATCGGTCGTGCGCCTCCGCCGATACGTGCGCGTACCGTACCGTCCGCACGCCCCGCTCACGCGCCGTGCGGTCTTCGCCCGTGATGAGTGGGCGTGCCAGTACTGCGGCGCGTCCGCCGAGAACCTCGATCACGTGTTGCCGCGCTCGCGGGGCGGGATGCACGTGTGGGAGAACGTGGTCGCCGCCTGTCGCCGGTGCAACGCGAAGAAGGAAGACCGCACGCCCTCCGAGGCCGGCTTCCACCTCGCTCGCCAGCCGTTCGCGCCCCGTGACGGCTTCCACCTCACGCTCGGCCATCTCGAGCCGGGCTGGGAAGACTTCCTGGTCTAGTCACGCCCCCTCTGCCCTGGTTCCCTCACCGGTCGCCCGGCCTTCCCGGGTCGTATGCCCTCTGCCCGAACACATGTTCACGTTGACGTGGTGGAGTGATAGTGGCATAAACGTGTGGCTTAGTGGAGGAAAGGGGAGGAGGCGTGGCCGAACTGCTCGGCACGCACAGCTACCAGCTCGACCCGAAGGGCAGGGTCTCGCTCCCGGCGAAGTTCCGGGCCGCGTTCGTCGACGGCTGCTGGATCACCGTGGGCCAGGACCGCTGCCTCTACGTCTTCCCCAGGGCCGAGTGGCAGCGGCGATCCGACGAGGTCGCGTCGTCTCCCCTTTCCGACACGGACGGCCGTGCGTACTCGCGCATGTTCTTCGGCTCCTCCGAGGAGGCGAAGCTCGACGGTCAAGGGCGGGTCACGATCCCGCAACGCCTTCGGGAAGCCGTCGGCATCGACAAGGACGTCGTGGTGCTCGGCGTGCGCGACCGCATGGAGATCTGGAACCGCGAGACGCACGAGAGCTACACGGCCGGATTCGCCGATGCGTACCAGACCGGTGCGCTCGAACCCAGGAGGTAGGGCGCACATGGCAACGACGGTTCCCGGTCCACGACGTCTCGAGCCGACCAGGCTCGGGGCGGAGGTACGACAGAGCCTGACCCTGATCGGCCTGACGGCGCTCACGCTCCTCGCCTCGATCGGCATCGGCATCCTCGCCGGGCAGCTCGGTTGACGTGGGGGAGCGGGATGCGACGGGGGCGGCGGCTGATGCGGTCGCGCCGCACGACCCCGTCATGGTCGCCGAGGTGGTCCGCTTCCTCGTCGGCGACGCTCCGCGCACCGGGACGGTCGTGGACATGACGCTGGGAGCGGGTGGGCACACCGAGGCGCTGCTGCGCGCGGGCGCCGACCGGGTGATCGGCATCGATCGCGACGCCGAGGCGCTTGCCGTCGCCGACGAGCGGTTGGCCCCGTACGGCGAGCGGTTCCGCTCGGTCAGGACGACGTTCGACGAGGTGGACGGCGCGGTCACCGGCGGGCCTGTGGACGGCCTGCTGTACGACCTCGGGGTCTCGTCGATGCAGCTCGATCGGGCCGAGCGCGGGTTCAGCTATCGCGACGACGGTCCGCTCGACATGCGCATGGCGGGCGCCGACGACGACGAGCCCTCGGCCGCCGACCTCGTGAACTCGCTACCCGAAGGTGATCTCGCCGACCTGATCTACGAGCTCGGGGGCGAACGTCACTCGCGCCGCATCGCCCGGGCGATCGTCCGACGCCGGCCGATCACCACCACCGACCAGCTCGCCGGCGTGGTCGTGGGCGCCGTGGGACGACGGCCGGGGGGCCCCCACCCCGCGCGTCGCACGTTCCAGGCGCTCCGCATCGCGGTCAACCGGGAGATCGAGGAACTCGCCGCCTCCCTGCCTCAGGCGGTCGGGCTCCTCGCTCCCGGGGGCCGCGTGGTCGTGATCGCGTACCACTCCCTCGAGGACCGCGTCGTGAAGACGACGTTCCGCGAGGATGACCGCCTCACGGTGCTGACGAAGAAGCCGCTGCGTCCGCCCGAGGAGGAAGTCGCTCGGAACCCTCGTGCGCGCAGCGCGATCTTCCGCGCCGCCCAGCGAGCCGAGGCGGCCGCGTGAGCGTTCCGGCACGGAACCTCCCCGCACCCCGGTCGCCTGCGCGCGCAGCGCGACCCGCGGCGCGCCCGACACCCTCCACCCCTCCCCAGCGTCGGGCGCGCCGCGGGTCCACCCCGGCGTTCTGGCTCCTCTCGGCCGCGGTCGTGTCTGCACTCGTGTTCGTCGTCGTGGGGCTGAACGCGATGGTCGTGAACACGACCTACCGGACGGAGGCGATCGACCAGCGGGTGCGGACCCTTCAGGAACGGAACGAGGAGCTCGACATCGAGGTCGCCCGCCTCTCGTCGCCCTCGCGGATCGCTGAATGGGCCGACGTCGTCGGCATGGTCGCGCCGGGCCCCGGTGAGTCGGTGATCCTGCGGGTTCCGGGTGAGCGCTCGCGCTGGTCCGCCTCGAACGGCGAGGGTGCGGGAGGGGGAGGATGACCCGCCCGCCGGTCACGAGGCTCATCGCGATGCTCGCGTTGATGCTGCTCGCCTTCGGCGGCATCGTCGTGCGGTTGGCATTCCTGCAGGTGCGCGACAACCCCGAGCTCGAGGCGATGGGGCTGCAGCAGCGCGTTCGGACGACCACCCTGCCCGCCCAGCGCGGGGAGATCGTCGATCGCTCGGGCGTGCCGCTCGCCGTCACGCGGGAGGCCCGCGACATCTACGTGGACCCCCGTGACGTCGTGGACCCACGCGCCGAGGCCGAGACGATCGCCGAGGTCCTCGATCTGCGCGCCCGGGAGGTGCGGACGGCGCTCGAGAGCGACGGCACGTTCGCCTTCATCGACCGACAGGTCGACCTCGATGTCGCGGAGGAGCTCGAGAGCCTGTCCCTGCCCGGCATCGGGTTCCTCGAGGTGCCGAAGCGCTACTACCCGGCCGGGGCCCTCGCGGCGCAGGTGCTGGGGTTCGTGAACGTCGACGGGGAGGGTGCCGCCGGGCTGGAGAGCGCCTTCGACGACGCGCTCGCGGGTACCCCAGGTGAGCGCACCGCCGAGATGTCGGCCGACGGGCTGCCGATCTCGAGCGGGCTCGACACGCTCGTCGAGCCGGTGCCCGGCTCGACGATGCATACGACGATCGACCGGCAGATGCAGTACATGGTGCAGACCGCGCTCGAACGAGCGGTGAAGGACAACGGAGCCCTGGGCGGCACGGCCGTCGTGATGGACCCGGCCACGGGCGAGGTGCTGGCGATGGCCACCTACCCCTGGTTCGACCCGAACGAGTACAGCGAGGCGCCGGTCGAGGCGATGCGCAACCGCGCGGTGACCGATACGTTCGAGCCGGGCTCGGTCAACAAGATCATCACGGCGGCGGCGGCGCTGGAGACCGGGGCGGTCTCCCTCGAGGAGCGGTTCCGCGTGCCCGCTTCGATGAAGGTCGGGCCGTTCACGATCCGTGACTCGCACGAGCATCCGGTGGAGTCGATGACGATCGGGGACATCATCACGGAGTCGAGCAACATCGGCGCCGCGCTGATCGCCGAGCAGGTGGGAAGCGTGACGCTCGGCTCCTTCATGGAGAAGTTCGGATACGGCAGTCCGACCGGAGTCGGGTTCCCGGGCGAAGCGGCGGGCGTGCTGCTGCCCGGTGAGAGCTGGGACGAGGTGATCCGCGCGACGGTCTCCTACGGTCAGGGCATCTCTGTGACCCCGCTGCAGATGGCCAACGTCTACGCCACGATCGCCAACGGCGGGCGCTGGATGCAGCCGACGCTCGTGCGCGGCTTCGAGGCACCCGACGGCGCGTTCGCCGAGGCCGACGCGAGACGGACCCACCGGATCATCCGCCCCGATACGGCGCAACTGCTCACGAGCATGCTCGCGTCCGCCGTGGAGGAGGGGACGGGCGTGAACGCCCAGATCCCCGGCTACCAGGTCGCGGGCAAGACCGGCACCTCGCGCAAGCTCGATGCGTACGGCCACTACGTGCAGCGGTACCATGCCTCGTTCGCCGGGTTCCTGCCCGCCGCCGACCCTCGCGTGGTGATCGCGGTCTCGATCGACGAGCCCCGCACCGTCTACGGCGGCCTGGCGGCGGCGCCTCTGTTCCAGGAGATCGCTCGGTACGCGATCCAGCGCCTCGCGATCCCCGCTGCACCCCCGGTGGCCCTGCCGCCGAACGCATCGGGAACCTCCTGATGGCTACCGGCCGGCGGCCGGGGGCGCGGGTAAGCTCGGAACCGGTGGCTTCCCCGTCGGTGTCCCCCCCATCCGCGCCTGCGTTCCCGCCGATCCCCCTCTCGGCGCTGGTCGACGCCGTCCCCGACGCCGAACCTCGGGGCGACACGGCGCTCTCGATCCTCGACGTCGCCTACGACTCCCGCGCCGTCGGCACCGGTGCCTTGTTCTGCTGCGTGCAGGGCGCGACGGCCGACGGGCACGACTTCGCTCGCGCGGCGCTCGATGCGGGCGCCGCCGCGCTCGTCGTCGAGCGTTGGCTCGATGTGGCGGCTCCGCAGGTGCTCGTCCGCTCGGTCCGCGAGGCGATGGGGCCGATCGCGGCCCGGGCGTTCCGTGATCCCGCCGAGGCGATGACGATGCTCGGAGTCACCGGGACGAACGGGAAGACCACCACGACGTACCTGGTGGAGGCGATCGCCCGTCGAGCGGGCGTGCGCCCGGGAGTGATCGGCACGACGGGAGCTCGCGCCGATGGGGAGCCGCTCCCGCTCGACCGCACGACCCCCGAGGCTCCGGATCTGCACCGGCTGCTGGCCCGCATGCGCGACGGCGGCGTCGGTCTCGTGGCGATGGAGGCGTCGTCGCACGCGCTCGACCAGCACCGGGTCGACGGGGTGATCTACGACGCGGTCGCGTTCACGAACCTCTCCCAGGATCACCTCGACTTCCACGCGTCGATGGAACGGTACTTCGCGGCCAAGGCGGCTCTGTTCACGTCCCGGCACGCTCGCCGGGGACTCGTCAACGCGGACGACCGGTGGGGCCGTCGGCTGCTGACGTCGCCCGAGATCCCGGTGTCGACGTTCGCGGTCGACGTCGACGCCGACCTGCGCGCCGTCGACGTCGAGGTCTTCGCGTCCGGGATCGCCTTCCGGATCGACGGACTCGCGGTGCGCTCCTCGTTGCGCGGCGCGTTCAACGTCTCGAACTGCCTGGCCGCGATCTCGCTGGGGCGAGCCGTGGGCCTGCCCGACTCGGCGATCGTCGAGGGCATCGCCGACGTGCGTGCGGTGCCGGGCCGCGTGGAGCCGGTCGACGAGGGTCAGGAGTTCCTGGTGGTGGTGGACTACGCCCACACGCCGGATAGCATCCTCGGCGTGCTGCAGGCCACGCGCCCGCTGGCCACGGGCCGGCTGATCGTCGTGTTCGGTTGCGGAGGAGACCGCGACCGCGCCAAGCGACCCTTGATGGGGAAGGCGGCGACCTCGACAGCCGACCTGACGATCATCACCTCGGACAACCCTCGCTCCGAGGATCCGGCCGAGATCATCGCGGCGATCGAGCCCGGTGCGATCGAGGGCGGCGGCGACTACGTGATCGAGGCCGATCGCCGGGCCGCGATCGCCCGCGCCGTGGGAGATGCAGCGCCCGGCGATGTGGTCGTGATCGCCGGCAAGGGCCACGAGCCGACCCAGGAGATCGCCGGTCGAACGATCGAGTTCGACGATCGTGGCGTCGCCCGCGCGGAGCTCCGAGCGCTCGGGGGTCGGGCGTGATCCCTCGGTCGATGTCGGCGATCGCGGGGGAGGTGGGCGGCAGGCTCACCGGTGCCGATGCGGAGATCACGCACGTGGTGACCGACTCGCGTCTCGTGAGTCCCGGCGCGCTGTTCGTCGCCCTCGCGGGTGAGCGGACCGACGGTGCGGGGTTCGTCGAGGACGCGCTCGCACGCGGCGCGACGGGGGCGCTCGTGCCCGAGGGCGTCGTCATGGCGGGTTCGGGCATCGTGGTCGCCTCCACCGGCGAGGCCCTGCTGAGGCTGGCCACGGCCGAGCGGACGCGTTCGTCCGCGATCGTGGTCGGGATCACCGGCGCCAACGGGAAGACCACCACGAAGGACATGGCGGCGGCGGTGCTCTCCCGGACGTACCGGACCCACGCGAGCCCGGGGTCGTTCAACAACGAGATCGGCCTGCCGATCACGATCCTCGGCGCCGACCCGGCGACCGAGGTCATCGTCGCCGAGCTCGGCGCCCGTCGCAAGGGCGACGTCACGCTGCTGTGCGAGGTCGCGAAGCCGGCGATCGTCGTCGTGACGAACGTTGGCGTGGCGCACATCGAGATCTTCGGGTCCTGGGAGGCGATCGTCGAGGCGTCGGCGGAGCCGGTCGAGGCCGTCGCGGCGGAGGGCTGGGTCGTCCTGAACGCCGACGACCCGGTCGTCGCCGGCTTCCGCTCACGCGCTGCCGGTCGTGTCGTCACCTTCGGCGTGCATGCCGATGCGGATGTGCGAGCCGAGGGCGTGGAGATCGGGGCCGATGGCACGGCCTCGTTCACCCTCGTCACCAGAGATCGGCCCGTGCCCGTCGACCTGCCGATCGCCGGCGAGCATATGGTGCCCAACGCTCTCGCAGCGGCGGCGGTCGGCCAGATCCTCGGTGTGCCGGCGGAGGCGTCGGCCCAGGCACTCGCCACCACGGCCCTCTCGCGCTGGCGCATGGAGACCTTCACGACCCACGAGGGCGTCCGCGTGATCAACGACGCGTACAACGCGAACCCCGAGTCGATGGCGGCCGCGCTGAAGACCGCTCGTGTGATGGCGGCCGACGCCCGGCTGATCGCGGTCCTCGGGCACATGGCCGAGATCGGACCGATCGCGGGAGTTGCCCATGAGCAGGTGGGCGATCTCGCGGCACGTCTGCCGGTCGACCGGCTCGTGACGGTCGGACACGACGCTCGACCGATCGCGATGTCAGCGCTCCGCGAGGGCGTGGAGCCCGAGAACGTCGCCTCCTACGACGATCCGAGGGACGCGCTGGCCGACGTGCGGGCCCATGCCCGCGTCGGGGACGTCGTGCTCGTCAAGGGCTCGCGCGCCGCCGGCCTGGAGAGCGTCGCGGAGGCGCTGCGGTGATCTCGATCCTGGTGGCGGGCGCGATCGGTCTGGCGGTGACGCTGCTCGGCACCCCGATCGCGATCAAGGTGTTCACGGTCTGGGGGTGGGGCCAGCGCATCCGCGAGGACGGTCCACATACCCACATGGAGAAGATGGGAACGCCGACGATGGGTGGCATCGTGATCCTCGTCGGCCTGCTGCTCGCGTTCCTCGCCACGCGGTTCACGAGCGGGCCTATCACCCCGGCGGGGCTCGCGCTCGTGGTGGCGGTCGTGGGCTTCGGGCTCGTGGGCTTCCTCGATGACTTCATGAAGGTCCGCAACCGCCGGTCGCTGGGGCTGACGAAGCTGCAGAAGTTCTGCGGCACCGCGATCGTCTCGGTGCTGTTCGGCGTGATCGTGGCGCGCTCCAGCGACGAGACCGGCATCAGCACGAACCTGTCGTTCATCCGCCCGACGGCCATCTCGCTCGGCGTCTTTTTCCTCGTCTGGGTCTTCGTCGTGCTCACCGCGTCGTCGCATGCGGTCAATCTCACCGACGGCCTCGACGGGCTGGCCGCCGGATCGAGCGCGCTCGTGTTCGCGTCCTACGCCTTCATCGCCTTCTGGGAGTTTCGGCACCTCTGCTTCGGCGCGGAAGGCATCGCACGGCAGGGCTGCTTCGACGTGAACGGACCCGCGATGCTCGACAACGCGATCATGGCGGCCGCCATGATGGGAGCACTCGCCGGCTTCCTCTGGTGGAACGCCGCCCCCGCGCGGATCTTCATGGGAGACACCGGTGCCCTCGCGATCGGGGGTCTCCTCGGCGCCCTCGCGATCACCACGAACACCCAGCTCCTGCTCGTGATCCTCGGCGGGCTCTTCGTGATGGAGACGATGTCGGTGATCCTGCAGGTGATCTCGTTCCGTGGGTTCGGGCGACGGATCTTCCGCATGTCGCCGATCCACCATCACTTCGAACTCGCCGGGTGGCCCGAGTTCACCGTGATCGTGCGGTTCTGGATCATCGCGGGCCTCTGCGTGGCCGTGGGCCTGGGTCTGTTCTACGCCGACTTCATCCGCCTGGGAGGGCTCGAGTGAGCGGGCGCTTCGACGGCGAGCGTGTGGTGGTGGTCGGCGCCGGCGTGGCCGGCGCCTCGGCTGCCCGCGTGCTCGTCGCCGAAGGCGCCACGGTGCGTGTGACCGAGGCGCGGCCCACGTCCGAGCTGTCCACGGTGGCGGCGCTGCGTGACGCCGGCGTCGAGATGCTGACCGGCGGCCACGAACCGGGGCATCTCGACGACGCGACGCTCGTCGTGACCGGCCCGGGAGTCTCCGAGGCCGCCCCCGTGCTCACGTGGGCGCGTGAGCGCGGACTCCCGATCTGGAGCGAGATGGAGCTCGGCGCACGACTCGCCGACGTGCCGTACCTGGCCGTCACGGGCACGAACGGCAAGACCACGACCACCGGCATGATCGAGGCGTGTCTGCGCGCCGACGGCGTCGATGCCGTGGCGTGCGGCAACATCGGCCACCCGTTCCCCGAGGCAGCGCGCGCGGGGCACGAGGTTCTGGTCGTCGAGTGCTCGTCGTTCCAGCTCCGCATGCAGGCGTCGTTCCATCCCCGGGTCTCGGTGCTGTTGAACCTCGCGCCGGACCACCTCGACGAACACGGATCGTTCGAGGCGTACGCCGACGCGAAGGCGAGGATCTACGCGCTCCAGGGGCCGGATGACACGCACATCGGCAACCGCGACGATCCCGCGGCGGGCGCCCGATCGGCCGAGGCTCCCTGCGACGTCGTGTGGTTCCGCGCGGGAGCGCCCGGCGACGGCGAGGTCGGCTACGACCACGAGGATCTCGTCTCGAACCTGGAGAGCGAGCGCGTCCCACTGGGGCGTGTCGAGGGCACGGCCGGGAAGCGGGCCGACGCGGCCGCGGCGGCTGCGGCGGCGCTGGCGTTCGGCGTCTCGGCCCGTGGCGTGCGCGACGGCCTCGACGGCTTCGTGTCGGCGCCACATCGTGGTCAGATCGCGGCGGTCGTCGACGGCGTGACGTTCATCGACGACTCGAAGGCCACGAACGTGCACGCGGCACTCGCCGCGATCGATGGCGTCGAGGACGCCGTCCTGATCGCCGGCGGCATGGCCAAGGGTGTGGACCTGTCGCCGCTGGCCACGCGCGCCGGGCGGCTCCGAGCGGTGGTCGCGATCGGCGAGGGCGCCGCCGATCTCGTCCGGGTCTTCGACGGGGTGCGGCCCGTGCACGTCGCGTCGTCGATCGAGGATGCCGTGGGCACCGCTTTCGAGCTCGCCCGTCCCGGAGGTCGAGTGTTGCTGGCGCCGGCCTGTGCGAGCTGGGACCAGTTCCGTGACTACGCCGAGCGTGGCGACCGGTTCGCGGCAGCTGCGCACGGGTTGGAGCAGGAGGTGAGCGCCGGTGGCCCGTAGGAGGCCGGCCCGCGACCGGCGGCACCACCTGCGCGTCGTGCGCGCGCCTGGTCGTCGCGCGGCCGCGATGCATGCGGCCCGCGTCAACGTGCTCCTGTTGCTCGTCCCGACCGCGGTGCTCACGGTCCTCGGGCTCACGATGGTGCTGTCGGCCGGGTCCGTCTCTGCGACCCAGGGCTACGACGGCAACCCCTTCTGGTACTTCCAACGACAAGGCGTCTACGCGGTCATCGGCGTCGTCGCGCTGCTGATCGCCCTGCGGCTGCCCCACACCGTCTGGCAGAAGATCGCGGTGCCGGCGGTGGTGCTGCTGATCCCGCTGATGCTCGTCGCCCTGCACCACTCGGCGGGCTCGTCCCTCTACGGCGCCTCACGGTGGATCGACCTCGGGTACGTCACGCTGCAGCCCTCGGAGTTCATGAAGCTCGCGATCGTCGCGTTCACCGCCACGGTACTCACGAAGAAATGGGGCACGCTCGACGACCCGGTGCACCTGTTGATTCCGCTCGCCCCGGTCGTGCTGGGGGTGGCCCTGCTCGTGATCCTGCAGCGTGACCTCGGCACCACGGTGATCATCTGCGGATCGGTGTTCGTGCTGATGTTCGCCGCCGGGGTGCGCCTGCGCTACCTGGTCGTCACGGGCGCCGTCGCGATCGCCGGGACCGCGTTCCTGATCTTCGGGGAGGCCTACCGTCGAACCCGCTTCGTCGACGCGTTCCTGAACCCCTGGAACGATCCGGACGGGGCCGGATTCCAGCTGATCCAGGGCATGATCGCGTTCGGCTCGGGTGGATGGATGGGGGTCGGTCTGGGCGCCAGTCGTCAGAAGTGGGACTACCTGCCGAACGCGCACTCCGACTTCATCTTCGCGATCGTCGGCGAGGAGCTCGGCCTGCTCGGGGCGCTGTTCGTGCTGGCGATGTTCGCCGTGCTCCTGTTCGCGGGGGTCCGTATCGCGATCGCCGCGCCCGACACTTTCGGTCGCCTGATGGCCGCGGGCATCACCGGGTGGATCGGGCTGCAGACGATCATCAACCTCGGCGCGGTCACCGGCCTGATGCCGATCACGGGCGTGCCGTTGCCGCTGCTGTCGTTCGGCGGCACCGCGCTCGTCGTCACGCTCGCGGCCATCGGGGTCCTCGCCGGAATCGCCCGAGCGAGCGCCCAGGCTTCGCCTCGATCGTCGTCGGCCGGGTCCTCCACACGCACACGGCCAACGAGGCGCCCCACGACCTCGGCCGCACGTGCGCGCGAGAGGACGGCTCGACAGCACGCGGCCGGGGGAAGGACCGCGCGGTGAGGGTCGTGATGAGTGGTGGTGGCACCGCCGGTCACGTCTTCCCCGCCGTGGCGGTCGCCGAACGACTGCGCGAGCGCGGTCACGACGTGCGCTTCATCGGGTCCGCAACCGGACAGGAAGCGACGCTCGTCCCCGACGCGGGGTTCCCGTTCGTGCCCGTGCGGGTGGCCTCGGCGCAGACTCGCGTCTCGCTCCAGACGGCCAAGGCCCTCTGGATGTCGCTCGTCGCCGCACGCGCCGTGCGTCCCATCGTGAGGGCGGCCGACGTGGTCGTCGGTATCGGGGGATATGCGAGCGCACCCGCGATCGTGGCTGCGCGCCGGGTGCGGACCCCGATCGTGCTGATCGAGCAGAACGGCGTGCCGGGCGTGGTCAATCGCGTCGCGGCCCGATGGGCGGTCGCTGTCGCCACGACCTTCGAGGCGACGGCGTCTCGGCTGCCTTCGGGCACCCGAGTCCTGCGCACCGGCAATCCCGTCCGTCGCGAGATCGCCGACGTCGCTGCCTCTCGCGCCGATCGCCGAGCCGAAGCGCTCCGCGCGTTCGCGCTCGACGACGATCGTCGTACGGTGTCGGTGTTCGGTGGGAGCCAGGGGGCTCGCCAGCTCGACCGGACGGTCGCGGCGGCGATCGGAGATCTCCGCGGTCGCGACGACATCCAGTTGCTCGTCGCGACCGGCGCCGCCCATGTCGACGAGGTCGCACCGGCAGCAGCGGACCCCGGCGACCTGCTCGTGCGCGTGGAAGGGTTCATCGACCGCATGGATCTCGCCCTCGCGGTCACCGACCTCGCCGTTGCGAGGGCGGGGTCGGGCACGGTGTCGGAGCTCGCGGTCTGCGGGGTGCCGTCGATCCTCGTGCCGTACCCCTACGCCACCGAGCACCATCAGGAGGCCAACGGCCGCGAGGTGGAGCGCGCAGGGGGGGCCGAGGTCGTGATCGAGGCGGCACTTACGCCGACGGCCTTCGCCGAGCGGGTCACGGCGCTCCTCGACGACGAGCCTCGGCGTGCCGCGATGGCGGCGGCGATGCTCGAGTGGGCACGTCCCGACGCCGACGAGCGTATCGCGGACCTCGTGACGGAGGTCGCCGCATGAGGTCGTACGCGCCGCCCTCGGGAAGCATCCCCACGCTCCCCGTGCCGAGTCTCGTCGGGGTCCGGTCCGTGCACATGATCGGCGTCGGGGGGGCGGGCATGCGCAACCTCGCCCGTCTGCTGCTCGCCCGGGGCATCGAGGTGCGTGGTTCCGACATGAAGGACTCGAAAGGGTTGCGCGAACTGGTCGAGCCCGGCGCCGAGGTGTGGGTGGGTCACGATCCCACGCGGCTCGGCGCCCCCGACGCGGTGATCATCTCGAGCGCGATCGGCGACGCGAACCCGGAGCTGCGGGGGGCTCGGGAGCGCGAACTGCCCGTGTGGGCGCGGCAGCAGGCGCTGGCGGCGCTCGCCGCCGGGCATCGCGCCGTGGCCGTCGCCGGCACACACGGCAAAACGACCACCACCTCGATGATCGCGGTGGTCCTCGAACGGTGTGGACTCGATCCCAGCTACTTGATCGGGGGCGACCTCAACGAGAGCGGCAGCGGCGCGCGGAGCGGAGCCGGTGACGTCTTCGTCTTCGAGGCCGACGAGAGCGATGGGTCGTTCCTGCTCGCACGTCCCGACGTCGGAGTCGTCACGAACGTGGATGTCGATCACGTCGACTTCTACCCGGGCGGTCGCGAGGAGATCGAAGCCGCGTTCGGTACGTTCGTCACCGGCTGCGAACGCGTCGTGGCGTGCGGCGACGACCCCGGCGTCCGATCCGTGCTCGAGGATGCCGGCGTCCGGGCGATCCGCTACGGCGTCGGTCGAGACAACGACCTCGTGGTCTCGGTCGACGAGCTCGGTCCCGATGGCGCGGCCGGGCGCATCCACGACGCCGATGGCGCCGAGTCGACCCTGCGGCTGCGCGTGGACGGTGCCCACAATCTGATGAACGCTGCTGCGGCGGTCGGCGTCGCGACCCTGCTGGGGCTTCCGCTCGACGCCGCCGCGGCCGCCGTCGGCGCGTACGACGGCGTGCACCGCCGGTTCGAACGGCGTGGCCGGGCGCGCGGTGCCGACTTCTTCGACGACTACGGACACACGCCGACCGAGATGGCGGTCACGATCGAGACGGCCCGGCGTCGACGGCCCGCACGGTTGATCGCGCTGGTGCAGCCGCACCGCTACTCGCGGGTGCAGGCGCTCTGGCGCGAGCTCGGCGAGAGCGTCGCCGGCGCCGATCTCGTGCTCGTGACCGATGTGTACGGCGCCGCTCAGGAGCCGATCCCCGGCGTGACCGGGAGGCTCGTGGTCGACGGCGTCGAGATGGCGTCGCCCTCGACCCCCGTCGTGTACCTGCCTCACCGCGCCGAGGTGATCGACTTCCTGGATCGAGAGGTGCGCGAAGGCGACCTCGTCGTGACGATGGGCTGCGGCGACGTGTGGATGCTGGCCGACGCGGCGGTCGAGCGGCTCGGAGGAGGACGCGAGCCATGAGTGACATCGCCCGGGCGGAGGCGATCCTGCGCGCGGCATGCGGCGACCGGGTTCGCGCCTCCTTCGCGATGGCACCGCTCACGACGTTCCGGATCGGCGGGTCCGCGGCCCTGTACCTGGAGCCCGAGTCCGAGGCCGACCTCGCCGCCGCCGCGCAGGCGGTTGCGGAGGGCGAGATCGCGTTCGTCGTGATCGGGAAGGGATCGAACGTCCTCGTCTCCGATCGCGGGTTCGACGGCCTCGTGATCCGCCTGGGGCGCGGATACCGGTGGGCGGCGCGGGACGGGGATCGCCTCACCGCGGGTGGATCGATGCCCCTCCCCGCGCTGGCGGGCGTCGCGCTTCGGCACGCGCTCGAGGGCCTGGCCTTCGGCGTGGCGATCCCGGCCACGCTCGGGGGAGCGGTGAAGATGAACGCCGGCGCCCACGGGGGACAGATGGCCGACGTCCTCGTCGACATCGAGGTCTTCCGACTTGAGGACGGGCGCGTGGATCGCGTGCCCGCGGCGGCGGCCGGATTCTCCTATCGCCACTCGGAGCTCCCCTCGGATGCCGTCGTGACGGGCGCCCGGTTCGAGCTCCGGCCGGGGGATCCGCCCCTGATCCGGGCCGCGATGGACGAGGCCCGCGAGTGGAGGAGACGCACCCAGCCGCTCGCCGAGCCGAACTGTGGAAGCGTGTTCAAGAACCCGGTCGACGGACATGCCGCGCGATCGATCGAGGAAGCCGGGTTGAAGGGAACCCGGGTCGGCGGCGCGCAGATCTCTGTCAAGCACGCGAACTTCATCATCGCTGACGAAGGGGCCCGCGCGGACGACGTCCTGACGCTGATCGACCTGGTGCGCCAGACGGTGCAGGCCCACAGCGGCATCGTGCTCGAGCCCGAGGTCCAGCTGATCGGGGGGTTCGATCGTGTCAGCGGATGAGCACCGCGCAGCCCATCTGCCCGGGGGTCCCGACCCGTCGTCGAACACATCTGCCTCGGCGGTGTCGCCGCCCCACATCATGGACGAGGAACGTCGGCGCCGCCTCCGCCCGTGGGCGATCGCCGGGGCGACGGCCGTCGCGCTGGTGACCGGAACCGTCGCCCTCAGCTATACCCCTGCGTTCGGAGCACGAGTCGTCGAGGTCGAGGGTGAGGAGCGCCTCGCCCCGCGCCAGGTGATGCGCCTGGCCGGCGTGGACCGCGGCACGAACGTCTTCCACCTCGACACGACCCTCGCAGAGTCTCGACTTGAGGCAGAGCCATGGATCCTCGATGCCACGGTCGCCACGAGCCTGCCGGGTACGATCACGATCTCGGTCAGGGAGCGGACACCTGTGCTCATCCTCGTCACGGACGAGACGAGGCGGCTGGTCGCCGGCGACGGCACCGAGCTCGGGCGCGCGGTGCGAGGTTCCGTCTTCCCCGAGGTGACCGCGACGCTCGGGTCCACGATCGGAAGCACGGAGATCGAGGCCGCGGGAGAGGTCGTGCAGGCGATGTCCCCAGAGCTGCGTGCGCGCATCGACTCGATCACGGTGGCGCAGGACGGCACGATCACCCTCCTCGTCGACGGCGACGTGGAGGTCAGATACGGCACCGTGCACGACACCACGGCGAAGTCCCAGGCGCTCCGCGCGATCCTGCGCTACGCCGACGAGGAGGGGGGAGATCTGCTCTCCGTGGACCTGTCTGCCACCGCGGCGCCGACGGCGAGATTCGTCGGATCACAACAGCCGCTCTCGGTGCCCGACCCCTCTGCGGACGTGCCCGCCACCGTGGACGGGGTCGAGGACGATGCCCACGCGTCCCCATCTCCGTCACCTTGACGCGGCTGGAACTGTCATCGACCGAGACAGTCGGGACCAACTCTCGACTTGACGGACCTGCTGAGACTTAGTAACTTGCCGGACTCTACGTCATGTAGATATGACAATAACACTATAGTTTACGGTTACGGTTTGGTGGAAGGTACGGCATTTCCCCAGGTAGAGCGAGCCTCGGCTCGCGGAGGAAGACAGATGGACGTTCCCCAGAACTACCTCGCCGTCATCAAGGTGGTCGGGATCGGTGGCGGCGGCGTGAACGCGGTGAACCGCATGATCGAGGCGGGCCTGCGGGGCGTCGAGTTCATCGCCGTCAACACCGACGCGCAGACCCTGCTGATGTCCGACGCGGAGGTGAAGCTCGACATCGGACGCGAGACGACCCGTGGACTGGGGGCCGGCTCCGACCCCGAGGTCGGCAAGAACGCCTCCACGGAGCATGCCGATGAGATCGAGGAGATCCTCAAGGGCGCCGACATGGTCTTCATCACCGCCGGCGAAGGTGGCGGCACCGGGACCGGTGGCGCGCCCGTGGTCGCCGAGGTTGCCCGCGGACTCGGGGCGCTGACGATCGGTGTCGTGACCCGTCCCTTCGGCTTCGAAGGTCGCAAGCGCGCGACCCAGGCCGACCTCGGCATCACCGAGCTCAAGAAGGCGGTCGACACGCTGATCGTCGTGCCGAACGACCGTCTGCTCCAGGTTGCCGATCCCAACATGCCGATGGTCGAGGCTTTCCGCATGGCCGACCAGGTGCTGTTCCAGGGCGTCGACGGCATCACGTCGTTGATCACGACGCCGGGCCTCATCAACCTCGACTTCGCCGACGTGAAGTCGGTCATGTCGGGCGCGGGGTCGGCCCTGATGGGCATCGGCCTCGGATCGGGCGCCGACCGGGCGACCGAGGCGTCGAAGGCCGCCATCAGCTCTCCGTTGCTCGAGAGCTCGATCGACGGCGCGAAGGGGGTCCTGCTTTCGATCGCGGGCCCGACCGACCTGACCCTGCACGAGGTGAACCAGGCGGCCGACGCGATCACGAAGGTCGCTCACCCCGACGCGAACATCATCTTCGGAGCCGTCGTCGACGACGCACTGGGCGAGGAGGTCCGCGTCACGGTGGTCGCGGCGGGCTTCGACAAGGTGGCCCCGAGCACGACGGGCAGCAACCAGTTCGAGTCACGCCTCTCGCGTCTGCTCGAGGAGCCGGTGCGCGGCGAAGGAGAGGAGACCCGCGAGCCGCTCCCGTCGATCCTGGCCGACGCGGGCGACGACGAGAACGACGTCTTCACCACCGGCGAGCACGAATCGCAGCCGTCGGTGTCGTTCGATGCCGAGGAGGATCTCGATATCCCGGACTTCCTGAAGAGCTGAGCGAGCACACCCGCTCCGCGCGGCCCCGTGTGGGCGTGGGGGCGGGGAGGTTCCGACGCGAGGAGGCGCCCTTCCCCCGCCTCTTGGCCGAGAGACCTCCCCGCCCCCGTTCTCGTTCCGTGGCGATTCGCCTCGCCGACCGATCGCCCTCGCATGACACGATGACGGCATGACCGTCGGGCGAGACGAGGTCGCGCACAACCTGCATGGGATCCAGGCCGCGATCGAACGCGCCTGCGATCGGGCCTCGCGGGACCCCGGGTCGATCCTGTTGGTGGCGGCCGCGAAGACCCAACCGGTCGAAGCGATCCGATGGGTGGTCGAGGCCGGGGTCACGGCCGTCGGGGAGAACTACGTTCGAGAGCTGCGCGACGTTCGCGATGCGGTGCCCGGTGCCCGGTGGCATTACATCGGTGCGTTGCAGACGAACTCCGCCCATCACGTGGCCGCCCTCGCCGACGTCGTGGAGACTGTCTCCGGTGAGCGGGGGACGATGCGGCTCGGACGCCGTGCCGCCGGCCTCGGACGCACCCTCGACGTCCTGATCGAGGTGGACTTCACCGACTCGAGAGTGGGGGTGTCACCCGACGACGCAGCTCCGTTCGCCGACCTCGTCGCCGGGCTCGAGGGGCTCCGCCTGCGGGGCCTCATGACGATCGCGCCGATCGGGGAGAGCGCCGAAGACGCCAGGCCGTGGTTCCGCAGGCTCCGAGAGCTGCGGGATGCCATCCGAGAGAACCATCCCGACGTGGTGGACTTGAGCATGGGGATGTCGTTGGATTACGAAGCTGCAGTAGAGGAAGGCGCTACGATGGTTCGCATCGGAACGGCGCTGTTCGGCCCCCGGGATCGCCCGAGGGATCCGGGCGGAGCGCCGTGAGACGACCGATGACACGAGAGGAACGGAGATGGCCGGCGTGTGGAAGAAGACGCTGAACTACCTGGGGCTCGTCGAGGAGGACGAGGATTTCGTCGACGACATGCCCGAGGCCGACCCGGCGCCGGTGCGACGCATGCGTCCGCAGGCGGTCCGTGAGGTTCCTGCCGAAGCCGAGGGGGTCGTGCGCACGATCGCGTCGCCGCGCCCCGTGTCCACGGGCATGAGCTCGATCCACAAGTCCGAGCCGAAGCGGTTCAACGAGGCCCGGGAGGTCGCCGACCGGTTCAAGGACGGCACGGCCGTGATCATGAACCTGCAGTCGACCGAGGACTCGATCGCGCGCCGCCTGGTCGACTTCGCGAGCGGGCTCGTCTACGGACTCGACGGCAAGATCGAGCTGGTCGCGAACCGCGTGTACCTGCTCAGCCCCGCCGATGTGGAGGTCTCTGCCGAGGAACGCGAACGCCTCGCCGGCACCGGCTTCTACAACCAGTTCTGAACCACGGCCAGGGCGTCGACCCGGCTCCCGCCCCTGCTGTTAGCCTCTCGACCCGATGAACAGGCTCATCTGCGTCGCGCTCACGCTCGCCTGGGTGATCCTGCTCGTGCGGGTCATCTTGAGCTGGGTGCAGCTCGCCGGATGGCACCCGCCCGCCACCGGTCCGCTACGCTCCGCTTACGAGCTCTTGTTCGACGTGACCGAGCCGCCGCTGCGACTGCTTCGTCGCATCATCCCCCCGGCGGGTATGTTCGACCTCTCGGTCGTGGTGGCCTTCATCATCATCTTCGTGTTGCAGACTGCGATCTGCCGCTGACCAGGAGGGGTTCATGGGCAAGAAGGACACAGGACTGGGCGAGGCGGTCGCCGCACCGTCGCGGCTCAGCCCCGCCGACATCCAGCAGAAGGAGTTCCGCGTCTCGCGCTTCGGCGGCTACAAGATGCGCGACGTCGACGAGTTCCTCGACCAGATCACGGACTCGTTCACCGCGCTGACGAGTGACGTCGACCGCCTGCGAGCAAGTGGTGCCTCGCCCGTCGTCGGCTCGCCGGATCTCGGCGACGTCGCCCGTCAGGCCGACGAGATCATCGCGAGGGCTCGAGCCGAGGCGGCCCGGATCGTCGCGGAGGCTCGCACGACCGCGGCGTCGACGTCCGCCGCGGCCCCGAACGGGCCCCAGGACAAGGCCGCCGTCAACGCCTTCATCGCTCGGGAGCGTGAGTTCCTCCAGTCGCTCGCCGGGCTCGTGCAGGAGCATGCCGAGACGGTCAAGGGTATGGCGAAGTCCGCGCGGTCGGGTCCCGAGGCGCCGGCAGCGGATGCCTCCGGACCAGGATCGTCGCGGACGGCGGAGCAGGCGCAGTCCGGTTCGACGGGTACATCCCCCGTAGCAGCAGCGGCGGCAGCATCCACGTCGCCTCCTGCCCCCTCGACCCCTGCCGCGCCGTCGCCTGTTGCGCCCGAGGCGACGGCGGAGCCCACCCGGGTGCCCGAGAGCGACGACACCGTCCGCATCGAGGAGCCGGCCACGGCCGGCGCCACCCGTGGTGACGCCGAGCCTGAAGGTGATCGCTCGCTCCGCGAGCTCTTCTGGGGCGAGGACTGACGAGACCGGAGGGCGACGACCGCCGGTACGGGCGCGACGTCGCGGGCCGCTACCTCGTGGCGCTCGGCTTCGGGGCCCTCTGCATGGTGAGCCTGGCCCTGGGCATGGCGATCGAGCGCGGTGCGGCGCTCGTCGGGCTCGCGATCGTCGCCGGTTCGATCGCGCTCGTCGCCCTCGCCGACGGAACGCTCAGGCGCGTGCGGGCGAGGCGTAGTCCGCGCGCCGCACGGTGATGCGCACCGGCCCGCCCTCGATCGCCGTCGCGACGGCAGGACCCTCGACCTCGCCGTGGATCACGTCGACCGCCAGGGTCTCGACGGCGACGGTGTCGCGATGCTCGATCAGGGCGTCGGTCACCACCGGCCCCGCCTCGACGCCGAGCTGGATCCGGTCCGAGATGTCGAGACCGGCGGCTTTGCGTGCGTCCTGGATCGCGCGGATGAGCTCCCGTGCCACCCCCTCTCGCCGCAGCTCGTCGGTCAGGTGCAGGTCGAGTGCGAGCGTGATGCCGCCCTCACTCGCGACCCCCCAGCCCTCGCGGACATCCTGCGAGAGGTCGACGTCGTCGGGACCGAGCGAGACGTCGCCGCCCGACGTGCGCACGGCGATCGTCCCGCCCATCGCGAGCTCGCCCGCGAGCGAGCCGTCGTCGGCGCCCAACGCGGCCGCCACCTCCTTCACCCGAGCGCCGAGCGTCGGTCCCAGCGCCTTGAAGTTCGGTTTCGCGTGCCACCGGCCGAACGATCCGGCCGACTCGGCGAAGACGACCCGGTGCACGTTCAGCTCCTCGGCGACCAGGTCGAGCAGTGGCTCGAGGCCCTCGAGGCTGCCGGGCAGGTGGACCACAGCCTCCGCCAACGGCTGACGCACCCGTGTCTTCGTCTCCGTGCGCACCGTTCGCCCGAGGCTGACGATCGTCCTCGCAGCCGCCATCGCCGCGTCGAGCGCAGCGTCGATCGCCTCCGCGTCGGCCGCTGGATAGTCGGCGAGGTGCACGGACTCGGGCCGTCCTGCTCGGCCGGCCGCGAGGTTGCGCCACATGACGTCGGCGACGAACGGTGTGAAGGGGGCGAGCAGCGTCGCAACGGCGACGAGGCACTCGTACAACGTATGGAACGCGGCGGATGCGTCGTCGGTGGCATCGCCGCCGGGGTTCCAGAACCTTCGCCGCGCACGGCGCACGTACCAGTTCGACAGGTCGTCGACGAAGCGCTCGATGCGGCGGCCCGCGCCGGTGGCGTCGTAAGCATCGAGGCCGTCGCGGGCGGCGGCCGTCGTGCGCGCGAGCTGGGACAGCACCCACCGGTCGAGCAGTGGCCGGTCGGCCACGGGGGGCGCCGGCGATGCTGGGTCGAAACCATCGGCGGTCGCGTAGGTCACGAAGAACGCGTGCACGTGGCGCAGCGTCAGCAGGAACTGCCGCACCACGTCGTCGAGCACCTCGTGCCCGATCCGCCGGGAGGCCCACGGCGAGCCGTTCGTGATCATGAACCATCGCAAGGCGTCGGCGCCCTGGCGGTCCAACGCCTCCCATGGGTCGAACATGTTCCCCAGCGATTTCGACATCTTCCGCCCGTCGGCCGCGATGATGTGACCGAGGCACACGACGTTGCGGTAGGCGGTCGCGTCGAAGTGCAGCACCCCTTCGGCCATCAGCGTGTAGAACCATCCGCGCGTCTGGTCGATCGCCTCGGAGATGAAGTCGGCCGGGAAGTGCCGCTCGAAGTCCTCGATGCCGCGGCCGAGGTCGGGGTGGTAGCCCCACTGCGCGAACGGCATCGCGCCCGAGTCGTACCAGGTGTCGATCACCTCGGGAACCCGACGAGCCTCCTGGCCGCATTCGGGACAGGTGAACGTCACGTCGTCGATCGCTGGCCGGTGGGGATCGACGTCGCGGACGTCGCGGCCCGCGAGCTCGCCGAGCTCGGTGAGCGAGCCGACGGCCCGCAGGTGCCCGGCGCGGCACCGCCAGATCGGCAGCGGGGTGCCCCAGTAGCGCTCGCGCGAGAGCGCCCAGTCCACGTTGTTCTCCAGCCAATTCCCGTAGCGCCCGCTCTTGATGTGGCCGGGGAACCAGTGCACCTGCTCGTTCACGGCGAGCAGACGGTCCTTCACCTGGGTCGTGCGCACGTACCAGGACGTGCGCGCGTAGTAGAGCAGCGGCGTCTTGCATCGCCAGCAGAACGGGTAGCTGTGCTCGTACGTGCCTGACCGAAGCAGCACGCCGCGCTCTCGCAGGTCCTCGACGATCCTCGGGTCGGCGTCTTTCACGAAATGACCGCGCACGAACGCCGGTGCGAGGTCGGTGAAGCGTCCGTCGTCGCCCACCGGCTTGTGCACGGGCCAGCCCTGCGCGAGGCCGATGGCGAGGTCCTCCGGACCAAAAGCCGGGGCGAGATGCACGATGCCGGTGCCGTCGTCCATCGAGACGAAGTCCGCAGCCACGACCCGGTGCGCGTCCTCGACGTTCGGGTATGGCGGCTCGTAGCGGGCGCCGACGAGCGCGGCTCCGGACATCGTGCGGACGAGGTCACCGCCCTCGCCGAGCACGGTCTCCCGCAACGTGGCGCCGACGATCAGTCGCTCGCCGTCGAGGGCGATCTCGACATAGTCGGCGGCGGCATCGACCGCGACCCCGGTGTTCGAAGGCAGGGTCCACGGTGTCGTGGTCCACACGACCATCGAGGCGCCCACGAGCCCGACGTCGTCCGCCGCCTCGATCGGGAACCGCACGTGCACGCTCGGGTCGTCGACGGTCTGGTACCCCAGCGCGACCTCTGCATCGGACAGGGCGGTGCCGCAGCGGGGGCAGTACGCCGTGACCTTGTCCGCTTCCTGCAGCAGGCCCCGCTCGAACAGCGACTTCAGCGACCACCACACAGACTCGATGTAGCGGGGCGACATCGTCCAGTAGGCCTCGTCGAGGTCGACCCAGTAGCCGATGCGCTCGGTGAGCCGCTCGAACTCGCCCACGTATCGCTGGACCGACTCGCGGCACCGCTGGTTGAACTCGGCGATCCCGAACGCTTCGATATCGCGCTTGCCGGTGGTGCCGATCTCCTTCTCGACCTCGATCTCGACCGGCAGGCCGTGACAGTCCCACCCGCCTTTGCGCGGCACGAGATGGCCGGTCATCGTCTTGAACCGGGGGTAGACGTCCTTGAACGTGCGGGGCTCCACATGGTGCACGCCGGGTCTGCCGTTCGCGGTCGGTGGCCCCTCGAAGAACATCCACAGCGGCGCGCCCTCGCGCCGGGCGAGCGAGGCGTTGAAGACGTCGTGCTCCTTCCAGAACGCGAGGATCTCCCGCTCGAGCTCCGGGAAGCTCGCCTTCGTGTCAACCGGCTCGAACGCCGCCATCTCCGTCCTCCCGCCGCGGTCCGTGGGGGCCCCCGACACGAACGCCCCGCCCCAGTGCCGGGACGAGGCGTCGAGTCTGCCCCGCGGTACCACCCCGCGTTGCCGCGCCCTCACGGGTCGTGGCCACTCACGGCCTCGAACGAAGGCCTCCCGCTGTCACGGGCGGAACCCGCCTGCATCTCCCACGGCCGACCGGCCGGCTCGGACAGGGGCTCGGAGATGATGTCCGCGCGGCGCCGGCGCCGGGCTCCCACCATCCCCGGCTCGCTTCTGCCTGACGGATCCGCGCGGCGCGTTCCCGTCGTCGCCTGTGAGAGGCATGCTACATGCCATGGCGAGCCTGACGGTGCGGGTGGTGCCCCGATCCGGACGAACCGAGGTCGTGCGCAGATCCTCCGGCGAGATCGTGGTGCGGGTCCGTGCGGCCCCCGAGCGGGGGAGGGCCACGACCGAGGCGGGCGCCGCGCTGGCTGCCTTCATCGGCATCCCTCGGACCGCCGTGTCGCTGCGGACAGGCGCTCGTTCGAGGTCCAAGGTCTTCTCGCTCGAAGGGGTCTCCGACGACGACCTCAGGAAGGCCTTGAACCGCCTGTGACCTGCGGCGACGGGTCCAGGATGGCCCGTTCTGCTACCCTTCGCCGACCATGCCCCAGACCAAGCTCACCGCCAAGGAGATCGGCGACCTCAAGGGTCGCCTCGAAGAGGAACAGCTCGAGCTGCGCGACCAGCTGACCACGATCGAGGAAGAGGCATTCGCGGCGACCCAGTCCGAGCTCGCCGGCGACGTCGGCCTCGACGACGAGTCCGCGGATGCGGGGACGGCGACGTTCGAGCGCGAGAAGGATCTCTCGATCGAGAACAACGTGCGCGACCTGCTGGCCAAGATCGACCGGGCGCTCAAGCGCATCGACGACGGCAGCTTCGGCACCTGCGATCGCTGCGGCAAGCCGATCGAGAAGGCGCGCATCAAGGCGCTTCCGTACGTCGACCTCTGCATCAAGGACGCGCAGGCGCAATCGCGCCGGTAGCGGCTGTGGACCGCGCTCGACGCCGCGGGGCGGTCTGGCTCTTCACCGTCGCAGGGCTCGTCTTCATGCTGGACCGCGTCACCAAGGCCTGGGCGGAGCAGCGACTCGTATCCGCCCCGATCGACGTGATCGAGGGCGTCCTGACGTTCCGCTTCGCGACGAACCCCGGGGGCGCGTTCAGCCTGGGCCAGAACGCGCCGTGGTTCTTCGCGACGGCCAGCATCGTCGTGTCGATCCTGATCGTCGTCACCGCGTTCCGCCACACGAACGTCCTCACGGCGGTCGCGTTGGGCCTCGTGCTCGGGGGTGCGGTCGGGAACCTGACGGACCGGCTCACCCGCGGCGAGGACTTCTTCTCGGGGCGGGTCGTGGACTTCATCGACCTGCAGATCTGGCCGGTGTTCAACATCGCCGACACCGCGATCGTCGTGGGGGCGGTGATCCTCGCCGTGAGCTCGTTCGTCGGGGACCGCGGCCAGGCGGCCTCCGGCGCCGCACTCGGGGGGACCGCATCGCCGGCGACGGACGGGCACGCCGTCGATGAGCGCTGAGACCTACGTCGGGGAAGCCGGCCGGCTCGACGCCGTGATCGCCCGGCTCTCCGGCTCCACCCGGGCCGACGTGCAACGCGCGATCGCCGACGGTCACGTGCTCGTCGACGGAGCGGCGCGCCCGAAGTCCTTCCGGCTCGAGGGCGGCGAGCGACTCCAGGTCGAGATCCGGCCGAACGAACCGCTCGCGGCGGAGGGCCCGCCGGTGCCGGTCCGCTTCGAAGACGCTCACCTGATGGTGATCGCCAAACCGGAAGGCCTGATCACCCACCCCACTGAGCAGCGACGCACCGGCACGCTGGTGAACCGCCTGCTCGGGATGGGCATCCGGCTGTCGGGGAACGGTGGCCCGTTGCGCCCCGGCATCGTGCACCGTCTCGACGCCGGCACCTCCTGGTTGATGCTCGTCGCGAAGACCGACGAGGCGCACGAGGCGCTCTCACGCATGATGCGGCGCCACGAGGTGCAACGCCGCTACCTCGCGCTCGTGCGCGGCCGGGTGGAGCACGAGACGTTCGCCGTCGACGCGCCCCTCGGCCGCCGGGCCGAGCGCATCGTCGTGGACCACAGCGAGGGCAGGGCGGCCGAGACGGGGTTCGAGATCCGCGAACGTCTGACCCGCGCGACGCTCCTCGAGGCGACACCGCGCACCGGACGTACCCACCAGATCCGCGTGCACCTGCGCGCGATCGGGCACCCGATCCTCGGGGACCGTGCGTACGGGGGCGGCGGGGACGACGCGACCGCCCTCGGCCTGACGCGACCATTCCTGCATTCGTGGAGGATCGCGTTCGACCACCCGGTCACAGGGGAGCGCGTCGAGATCGAGGAAGCCTTCCCCGACGACCTCGGCGGCGCCCTGGAGAGGGCCCGCGACCTGCAACCTTGACGACCTCTCGGGCCGGGCGTAGGTTGGTCACCCGCTGGAATCACACCGGTGTAGTTCTCCACAGCCGCCGGGGAAGCTGTGGATATCCGCCCCGCAAGGAGCTCGCACACCGCACATGACCGACCGCAGCGACGGCTTCGTCCACCTTCACGTGCACTCCGAGTACTCCCTGCTCGACGGCGCCGCTCGCATCGAAGCTCCCGCGTCGAACCCCGGGGCGCCCACGATCTTCACTGAGGCGCAGCGGCTCGGCATGCCCGCGGTCGCCGTCACCGACCACGGATCGATGTTCGGCACGCTGCGCTTCTTCGAGGCGGCCAGGGAGGCCGGCGTCAAACCGATCATCGGCGTCGAGGCCTACGTCGCGCCTGGCTCGCGGTTCGATCGCAACCCCGGCGAGAGCGAGGAGAAGTACTACCACCTCACGCTCCTGGCCCGGAACGAAGCCGGGTACCGCAACCTCCTCAAGCTCGTCTCCGCGGCCTACCTCGAGGGCTTCTACCACCGCCCACGCATGGACAAGCAGCTCATGGCCGAGCATGCCGAGGGCATCACCTGCCTCTCGGGCTGCCTGTCGAGCGAGGTGTCCGTGCAGCTCCTGAACGGCCAGCAGGAGCGGGCCCGCCAGACCGCCTCCGAGTACCGCGACATCTTCGGGGCCGACGGCTTCTACATCGAGGTGCAGGACCACGGCATCGGCGACCAACGCAAGATCCTGAGGCAGCAGTTCGATCTCGGCCGCGACCTCGGCATCCCGGTCGTGGCGACGAACGACCTGCACTACACGCTCAAGGAGGACGCGAAGCCGCACGACGTGCTGCTCTGCATCCAGCAGCAGAAGGTGCAGACCGACCTGAAGCGGCTGCGCTTCGACGCGGACGAGTTCTACCTGAAGAGCGCCGAGGAGATGCGCCACGTGTTCGCCGAGGCGCCCGAGGCCTGCGACAACACCCTCACGATCGCCGAGAGCGTCGAGCTCGACCTCGTCTACGGCGATCGCGCACCCGCCGACCAGCGTTACCACCTGCCGCGGTTCGAGACGCCCGGGGGCCTCGACCGAGACACCTACCTGCGCCAGCTCGTCGACGACGGCGCCGTGGCCCGCTACGGCGAGATCACGCCCGAGATCCGCAAGAGGATCAACCACGAGCTCGGCGTGATCACCAGCATGGGCTTCGGAGGCTACTTCCTGATCGTGTGGGACCTGATCAGGCACGCCCGCGACCAGGGCATCCGTGTGGGCCCGGGACGCGGATCGGCGGCTGGGTCGGTCGTCAGCTACGCGTTGCGCATCACCGACCTCGATCCGCTGCGCTACGGGCTGTTGTTCGAGCGGTTCCTGAACCCCGAACGCATCCAGATGCCCGACATCGACATGGACTTCGACGAGCGTCGCCGCGACGAGGTGATCCGCTACGCGACCGAGAAGTACGGTGTCGACCACGTCGCGCAGATCGTCACGTTCCAGACGATCAAGGGGAAGCAGGGCATCCGCGACGCCGCGCGCGTGCTCGGGTTCCCGCCGGTGGTGGGCGATCGGCTCTGCAAGATGTATCCGCCCGCGGTGATGGGCCGTGACTACCCGATCGAGGACGCGCTCAAGCTCTCGCCCGACCTGGCGAACGCGTACGAGCGCGAGCCGGAGGCCAAGGAGATCGTCGAGACGGCACGGGCCCTCGAGGGGCTGCGCCGCGAGGACTCCGTGCACGCGGCCGGCGTCGTGATCGGCGACGCGCCGCTCGTGAACTACCTGCCGCTGAAGCTCTCGAAGGACTCACGAGACGATTCCAAGAAGGTCGTGACCCAGTTCGATATGAACGGGGTCGAGGCGCTCGGCTTGCTGAAGATGGACTTCCTCGGCCTGCGGAACCTTTCGGTGATCGAGGACACCCTGCGACACCTGCGCGCCCGCGGGGTCGAGCTCGACATCGACCACGTCGCGCTCGACGACCCCGGGACCTACGCGATGCTGCAGCGCGCGGAGACCACGGGCGTGTTCCAGATGGAATCGGCGGGCATGCGCAACCTGATCAAGGTCCTCAAGCCCGACCGTTTCGAGGACCTGATGGCGCTCGTGGCCCTCTACCGTCCCGGGCCGCTGAACAACGGCCTGCACACCGAGTACGCCGAGCGCAAGCACGGCCGGCGCCAGGTCACCTATCCGCACGACGACCTCGAACCGATCCTGCGTGACACGTACGGCGTGATGATCTACCAGGAACAGGTGATGCAGGTGGCGGTGGCGCTCGCCGGCTTCTCGATGGGCGAGGCGGACACCCTGCGCAAGGCGATGGGCAAGAAGAAGCTCGACGTGCTCATGCCCTTCAAAGAGAAGTTCATCGCCGGGGCCGTCGACAAGGGCTATCCGCGCACGCTCGCGGACGACATGTTCGACATGATCGTGCCGTTCGCCGACTACGGCTTCAACGCCTCGCACGCCTGCGCATACGGCTACGTGGCCTA
Organism: Actinomycetota bacterium; assembly: GCA_041287635.1. Classification (GTDB taxonomy): domain Bacteria; phylum Actinomycetota; class UBA4738; order UBA4738; family HRBIN12; genus JAOUEA01. The sequence goes on from JBGGNG010000057.1 coordinate 107,689, forward strand.
CCAGACGGCATACCTGATGGCCCACCACCCGGTCGAGTACATGGCGGCGATCCTGACCTCGGTCAAGGACGACAAGGATCGCAAGCCCTACTACCTCTACGCCTGCCGCGGCATGGACATCGAGGTCCTGCCCCCCGACGTGAACGAGTCCGAGACCGACTTCGCCCCGGCGCCCGGCGGCGTGCCCGCGATCCGTTACGGGCTGTCCGCGGTGCGCAACGTCGGGGAGGGAGCCGTCACGAAGATCATCGAGGCGCGCCGCGCCGACGGAGCCTTCACGTCGTTCTCGGACTTCTGCAGGAAGGTCGACCCGGGGGTGCTGACGAAGCGTGTGTTCGAATCGCTCGCGCAGGCGGGCGCGTTCGGCTCGCTCGGCTACACGCGCCAGGGCCTCCTGCAGGCTCAGGACAAGGTCTCGGGGCCGATCCTCGCCGAGCGCAAGGCCGAGGAGGCCGGCCAGTTCTCGCTCTTCGGCGCGGGCGACGACACATCGGCGGCGGGAGCGATCGACGAATCCGTGCTCGAGGCTGAGGAGTTCGACAAGCGTACGCTCCTTCGGCTCGAGAAGGAGATGCTCGGACAGTTCGTCACCGACCACCCCCTGCTCGAGGTCCGCGACGTGCTCTCGTCGAAGTGCTCGCACGAGATCGCTGACCTCGAGGCACTCGGCGACGGCGACCTCGTCACGATCGGCGGCATCATCGGGGCCGTCGCCCGCAAGTACACCAAGCGCGGAGAGCCGTACGCCCAGTTCCGCCTCGAGGGCCTGGCGGGCGGCGTCAACGTGGTGGCGTTCCCGAACGTGTACGAGGCGGTGCCCGGCATGATCGAGACCGATCGCATCGTGCTCGCGGTGGGCCGAATCGATCTGCGCGGGCGTGAGTTGCAGATCCGGGCGACCGAGGTCCGTGAACCCGACCTGGGCGGCGCGTCGTCGATCGCCGCGGTGCCCGATGCGGTCGTCGTCGACCTGCCCGCCGCGGCCTGCACTCCTTCGGTCCTCGCCAAGCTCAAGGATCTCTTCGAGGCCCATCCCGGCGGGGCCCCCGTCCGGGTGCGGTTCCTGTCCTCGGGTGGTGTGACCCCGTTGGAGCTCGGCACGTACCGGGTGCACCCGGGTGGCCCTCTCCTGGGTGAGCTCCGGTCGCTGCTCGGCGGCGACGCCGCGCGGGTCGAGCGCGATCCGGCGGCCGACCCCGAAGGCAGCTCGGCCCCCCGCTCGTCCAGTCTCGTCTAGTTGGGGCTCACGTCGAGGCCGGCGCCGCCCACCCCGGCGCCGAGCGCTCGCACCAAGGCCGTCTCGTGCCGGAAGATGCCGCGCACCGCGGCGAGCCGGGCACCCGCGCCGGCCAGCTCCAGCAGCGCCTGATGCGTCGGCACGAGGGCGGGGGTTGCCGCGGCGAGCACGTAGCTCGCGGCCACGGGGTCGTGAGGGGCCGAGGCGACCTGCCCGGCGGGTTCACCCGTGACGGACAGGTACCCCGAGAGGGCGTCGGCGGCGGCCTCGACGTCGTCGGTGCCGGCGCCCCCCTCGTCGGGGAAGAGCTCGATCTGCCAGATCGGGTACGGGTCCTCACGATCCGGCGCGATCAGCGCGACGCGGTCCCGGCCGACGATGCGCAGGCGGTGCGAACCGTCCTCGTCGCGATCGTGGACCTCGATCGCGACCGTGACACCGACACGGTAGGGCTCGTAGGAACCGCCCACCTCCTGTCCGTGACGGATCGCGACTACGGCGAACGTGCCGGCAGGGAGCACGTCGTCCATCAGGGCCCGGTAACGGGGCTCGAAGACCCGCAGCCCCATCGCCTGACCGGGGAACAACACGGTGTGCAGCGCGAAGACGGGCATCTCCATGCACCCATGATGCCAGCGCACGGCCGATAGGGTTCCCACGATGGGTTTCGAGGTGATCCCCGCGATCGACGTCTCCGGCGGACGGCTCGCGTCCTACTCGCCCGCGGGACCCGTCCCCGAGAGCGCGTTCGACGGCGACCCGCTCGCCGCAGCCGGTGAATACGCCGCAGCGGGAGCGCGATGGGTGCACGTCGTCGACCTGGACCTCGCGTTCGACGGCTTCGCGCGCAACCTCGACGTCGTGCGCGCGATCGTGCCGCTCGGTGTACGCGTGCAGGCGAGCGGGGGCATCCGCACGATCGCCGACGCGCAGGCGGCGCTCGACGCAGGCGCCTCTCGCGTCGTGCTCGGATCGGGCGCGCTCGCAGAGGAAGCCGGCGCCCTCGATGCGATCGAGCGCTTCAGCGGCCGGATCATCGTCGGTATCGAGGTGGAGGGCGGCCGCATCCGATCACGGGGAGCCGACGGCGTGGATCTCCCGCTCGTCGAAACCCTGGGCTGGCTGGTGGCCGGGGGCGCGCCGGCGTTCCTGGTGACCGCGGTCGCTCGGGTCGGAAGCCTCATGGGTCCCGACGTCGCGGTGGTCAAGAGGGTCATCCGGGCGGGCCGTCCGGTGATCGCCGCGGGGGGCATCTCCAGCATCGAGGACCTCAAGGGCCTCCGCGCGTCGGGGGCCTCCGGCGCCGTCGTGGGCCGCGCCGCCCTCGAGGGTGGGCTCGATCTCGAGGGAGCCCTGAGCCTCGGGCTCGGGTGAGCGGGGTACGGCAGACCTGTCGGTAGACTCGCGGGCTCGATGGGATTCCTCACCGACTTCGTCTCCGGGGTTCGACGCGACCTCCGCGACCGCCCCCTCGACGAGGGGGCCCTCCTGTCCCGCGCGCAGGCTCGGCCCCCGGCCCGCGGGTTCGTCGCCGCGCTGCGCGAGCGGACGCCGGCCTTGATCGCCGAGATCAAGCGCGCCTCACCGAGCGCCGGCTCGATCGCCGACGGAGCCGATCCGATCTCCCAGGCGATCGCCTACGCCGACGCAGGCGCCGCGGCGATCTCGGTGCTGACCGAGCCACGCCACTTCCATGGGTCGCTCTCCGACCTCGAGGCCGCGCGGGTGAGCGTGCAGGTGCCGTTGCTGCGCAAGGACTTCTTGGTTCATCCGGCGCAGGTGATCGAAGCGCGCGCGCACGGCGCCGACGCCGTGCTGCTGATCACGGCGGCGCTCACCGACGACGAGCTTGCGGCGATGCTCGCGATGGCCGGAGATCTCGGCATGGGTGCCCTCGTCGAGACCCACACCGCCGATGAGCTCGATCGCGCGATCGCGTGCGGCGCCGAGGTGATCGGAGTCAACGCTCGCGAGCTCGAGTCCCTCGAGGTCGACGTCGCGGGTGCGCTCGAGCTCATGCGACGCGTCCCCGGCGAGCGGGTGGCCGTCTTCGAGTCGGGCCTGAGGACACGAGCCGACGTCGACGCCGCCGTCGACGCCGGGGCGTCTGCCATCCTGGTGGGCGAGGCCCTGATGCGCGCCGCCGATCCGCGCGCCGCTGTGCGCGAACTCATCGGTGGTTCCGCCCACGACCCGAACGACGAGGAGACCAGCCCGGCATGAGTCCCGACACCGCCACGCCACCCCTGCCGACCGTGCCCGACGAGCGCGGACGCTTCGGGGACTACGGGGGCCGGTACGTGCCCGAGGTGCTGATCCCCGCGCTCGACGAGCTCGCGGACGCCTGGGCGCGTCTGCGCGACGATCCCGGGTTCCGCGGCGAGCTCGGCGCGCTGAGCCGCGACTTCGTCGGACGTCCGACGCCGATCACCCACGCTGCCCGCCTCTCCGCCGAGCTCGGGTACGAGGTCTGGTTGAAGCGCGAGGACCTCGCCCACACGGGAGCCCACAAGATCAACAACGCGCTCGGTCAGGCGCTGCTCGCCAAGCGACTCGGGAAGCGGCGCATCATCGCCGAGACCGGCGCCGGACAGCACGGGGTGGCCGCCGCCACGGCGTGCGCGCTGCTCGGGCTCCCGTGTGTCGTCTACATGGGCGAGGAGGACACGCATCGCCAGGCGCCGAACGTCGCGCGCATGAAGCTGCTCGGCGCCGAGGTCGTGCCCGTCACCGCCGGCACCAAGACGCTGAAGGAAGCCGTGAACGAAGCGCTGCGCGACTGGGCGGCCACGGTCACCGATACCCACTACATCATCGGGTCGGTGGTGGGGCCCCACCCGTTCCCGCAGCTCGTTCGCGACCTGCAGCGGGTGATCGGCGACGAGGCCCGAGCCCAGTACGCCGAGCGACTGGGCGGCGATCCCGAGGTCGTCGTGGCGTGCGTGGGCGGAGTGTCCAACGCGATCGGCATGTTCACGGCGTTCGTCGGCACCCCCGGCGTGCGCCTGATCGGGGTGGAGGCGGGCGGCCGCGGTATGAACCTGGGGGAGCACTGCTCCTCGATCACCCAGGGGCAGCCGGGTGTGCTGCACGGCGCGATGATGTACCTGCTGCAGGACGCCGAGGGGCAGATCATCGAGACCCACTCGATCTCGGCCGGCCTCGACTACCCGGGCGTGGGGCCCGAGCACGCGTGGCTGCACGACGAGGGGCTCGCGGAGTACGTGAGCGCCTCCGACGAGGACGCGCTCACCGGCTTCCAGGCGCTCGCGCGCACAGAGGGCATCCTGCCGGCGTTGGAGCCCGCCCACGTGATCGGCTGGCTGCTGCACCGCCCCCTGCCCGAGGGCGCCCGGGTCCTCGTCTGCCTCTCGGGCCGGGGCGACAAGGACCTCGACACCGTGCTCGCGGCGCTGGAGTCTCGGGCCTGATGGGCGCCCTGGAGGCCGCGCTCCGGGCGCGTCGCGACCTCGGTGGACGTTCGTTCGTCCCCTACCTGACCGGCGGCTTCCCGGGGGTCGATCCGGCCCTGCTGCGGGCCGTGGCCAACGCCGGCGCCGACGCGATCGAGGTGGGGGTGCCGCACTCCGACCCGGTGATGGACGGGGGAGTGATCCAGGAGGCGTCCTCAGCCGCGCTCGCCGCCGGCACCCGTCCGTCCGACGTGCTCGCGACGATCCGCGACGCCGCGCTCGACATCCCCGTCGCCGTGATGACCTACGTGAATCCCGTGCTCCGTCGCGGGGTCGGGGCGTTCCTGGACGAGGCGCACGACGCGGGCGTCTCAGGCATCATCGTGCCGGATCTGCCGGTCGACGAGGCCGAGACCTTCGACGCGGCCTGTGCGGCCAAGGGCATCGACGCCGTCCTGCTGGCGGCCCCGGGGGCCAAGCCTGCGCGGCTGGCCGACATCGGAGCCAGGTCGCGTGGGTTCGTCTACTGCGTGGCGACGTACGGCGTCACCGGAGCACGAGATGCGCTGGGCGGCAGTGCTCAGGAGCTGGTCTCCGCCCTCCGTCCCCTCACCGACCTGCCCCTCCTGGTGGGGGTCGGGATCGGCACACCCGATCAGGCTCACCAGGCCGGCGAGTTCGCCGACGGCGTTATCGTCGGCAGCGCCCTGATGGCCCGACTGGTGCAGGGCGACCGACGCGGCATGCTCGGCCTGGCGCGATCGTTCCGCGAGGCCCTCCCACCGGCGTGATCGGTCCCCCGGGCAGAGGTGGCGGGCATCCCGATGGGACCCGTCGAACGTATGCACGTGCAGGCCGATCCGACGGAGCGATTGGCTTGAAGGTGCGGGATGTGATACCAACACGCGTCCCGAAGCACTCAAGGGAAGGGGGCCCGATGAAGCGTCGACCTTGGCTGACGGTGATCGCCACCGTCGCCGCGCTCGCCCTGGTGGCGAGCGCTTGCTCCAACGACGACGGTGGTGGCGACAGCGGCGGCGGCGACACCGAGACCGCGGCAGCCGACGAGTTCGGCACGGTCGAGATCGCGGAGGGCGAGCCGATCAACATCGGTTCGCTGCTGGTGATCTCTGGCGCCGACGCCGCGCTCGGTCAGGACAGCCAGAACGGCGCCGTGCTCGCTGCCGACTACCTCGACGGCACGTTCGACGGCACCGACGGCCAGTTGCTCGGCCACGACATCCAGTGGTCGCACGAGGACGAGCTCTGCACGGCCGAAGGCGGTCAGGCTGGAGGCACCGCCCTCTCGGCCGACCCGTCGATCGTGGCCGTGATCGGCACGAGCTGCTCCAGCGCGGCGTTGGGCGTCGCCGACACGATCATGTCCGAGAAGGGCATCCTGCTCTTCTCGCCGTCGAACACGAACCCGGCGCTGACCTCGGAAGAGGCGCACCAGCCGTTCTACGCGCGCACCGCGCACAACGACCGCATCCAGGGTGCGATCGTGGCCGAGTACGCCTTGAACGAGCAGGGCGCGACGAAGCTGGCGACGATTCACGACGAGAGCCCGTACACGCAGGGCCTCACCGCGGCGGCGGCCGTCAACTTCGAGGCCGGTGACGGCACCGTGACGGTGCAGGAGCAGATCAACTCCGAGGACACCGACTTCAAGCCCCTATTGCGGTCGATCGCTGAGGGCGACCCCGACGTGCTGTATGCGCCGGTGTTCGTCGCGGCGTGCTCGCTGATCCTCAAGCAGGCGGCCGAGATCATGCCGGACGTCACGATCATGGCGTCGGACGGGTGCATGAGCAGCGACACGCTTAAGAACGCCGGCGACGCCGTCGACGGCGTCTTCCTGTCGTCGCCGGACATCTCGGTGTTCCAGGAGGGTGAGTTCTACTCCAACGAGTTCATCCCCGCCTACGAGGAGCAGTTCGGCACGGAGCCGACCTCGGTCTTCCACGCGCACGCCTTCGACGCGACGAACGTCCTGTTCGACGCGATCGAGCAGGTCGCGGTGGAGAACGACGACGGCTCACTGTCGATCCCTCGGACAGCCCTGCGCGACGCGGTGTTCGCGACGTCGGGGTACGAGGGCCTCACCGGCATCATCACCTGCACCGAACTGGGTGACTGTGCCACGGACGTGACGATCGGCATCTTCGAGGGCCCGAACTGGCCAGTCGAGGGTGGGGCGAAGCCCGACACACCGGTGTACAGCGACACGAAGTCGCTGGACGACGTCCTGTAGTCCCGGAACGAGAGCACGACGGATCCCCGGGCGACCGCGTGAGCGGTCGCCCGGGGGCCCATCCATGAGGGGGGCGGGCGAGGCGTGTCCAGTTCCGGGTCCGCACGAACCGTCGACGCGCGGCTGAGCGGTTTCGCGACGCTCCCGTGGCGTCGCATCATCCTGGTGGTGCTCGGTGCGACGATCGCGTTCGTCGCCGTCGCGGGCGCCTACAAGACCCTCACCCTGCCGGAAGGGGAACGCTACTCCGGCGACTTCTGGATCGACCAGATCGTCAACGGGCTCGGCCAGGGAGCGATCCTCGCGCTGATCGCGCTCGGCTACACGCTCGTCTACGGCATCCTCCGCATGATCAACTTCGCCCACGGCGAGGTCTTCATGGCGGGTGCGTTCATCTCCTTCTTCTTCGCCGACGCGTATCTCAAGAGCGGGTTCCTCGACTCGAACACGTACCTCGCGCTCCTGATCCTGCTCGTCGTCTCGATCGCCGGGTCGACCCTCGTCGCGATCCTGCTTGAGCGCATCGCCTATCGGCCCCTTCGCAACGCGCCACGGCTCGTGCCGTTGATCACCGCGATCGGGGCGTCCCTCTTCATCGCGAACGCGTTCCGCGGGTTCTTCGGACCGCAGCCGTACGGCTACCCGCTGCCGACGCTGCTGCAGGGATCGATCGGGATCTTCGGGATCTCGGTAGCCAGGGTGCAGCTCCTCGTCTTCGTGACGGCGATCGTGGCGATGGTGGCCCTCCAGCTCTTCGTGAACCGCAGCCGCACCGGTCGCTCGATGCGTGCGGTCGCCGAGGACAGCGAGATCGCGAGCCTCATGGGCATCAACGTGGACCGCATCGTCGTGATCACGTTCATCGTGGGCGGCATCCTCGCAGGCATCGCCGGCCTCCTCTTCGCCCTCACGTTCCAGCAGGTGCAGTTCACGATGGGCTTCAAGCCGGGCATCGCGGCGTTCACCGCCGCCGTGCTCGGAGGCATCGGCAGCATCGGCGGTGCCGCGCTCGGCGGGTTCGTGCTGGGGGTGCTCCAGGCTGTCGGGCCGCCGCTGCTGCTGACCGGCTTCGGCATCCCGAGCCCGTTCTCACTGAAGGACGCGTTCGTGTTCCTCGTGCTGATCCTCGTGCTCGTGTTCCGACCCGGCGGCCTGCTCGGCTCCGGAGAGGCGGAGAAGGTCTGATGCGATCGGCGGTCCGGGTCGGGGCGATCGCCGGGGCCGTGACGATCTTCCTCGCGGCGGTCGGGCTGATCGGCAACTTCACCGACCTGAACCTGATCGGCACCCAGGTGACGTTCGCCGGGTTGATGATCCTGACGCCGCCGCTGCTCGCCGGCTACGTGGCCATCACGCCGCGGGTCGAGGCGGGGCGGCTGATCGAGCTCGGCCGCGGGGAGGCGCTCGCGGCCGGTGCGACCGCCGGGGCGCTCGCCGGCGTGGTCTTCGGAGCGTTCGTCGTCTTCGTCGACACGTTCGGCGTCGAGCGCATCCGCGAGGTGTTCATCAACATCTCACCGGAGTTGATGGAGTACCTGACGCAGGGACGCACCGCGATCGTCGCGGCCGCCATCCTCGTCGCCGTCTCGGTCGCGGCCGGCGCCGCCGGTGCCGGGTATCGCACCCTGTCCGATCCGATCCGCCGCCCGCTGGGAACGGCCGTGTGGGTGACGCTGCTCTTCGGGTTCCTGCAGCGCATCGTGCCGATCGCGCTCGACCAGCTCGATGTGGAGCGCGACTGGATGTACAGCAAGGTGACCGGGGGCCTGACGTGGGTCGGGGCGGTCGTGATCGCGGCCGTCGCCGCGGGCGCCTCGGTGCTGAAGGCGCGCAAGGGCGATGCGATCCGCGCCGCGATCAAGGGTCAACGTGACCGGCGGGCCGACGGTCCTCGCCTCACCCCGCTTTCCTTCGCCCTGATGCTCGTGGGTCTCGCCGTCGTGCTGATCGCGCCCCACGTGCTCGGCTCGGTGATCTCGGAGGTCCTCGGCACCGTCATGGTGTTCGCGTTGCTCGGCCTCGGGCTCAACATCGTCGTGGGCTACGCCGGCCTGCTGGACCTCGGGTACGTGTTCTTCTTCACGCTCGGGGCGTACACCCTCGCCCTGCTCACCGGGGCCACCCTGAACACGTTCGTCGGCTCCACCGAGCCGGCGATCGCCTTCAACCTCAACTTCTACGTCGCGATCCCGATCGTCGTGCTGGTCGCCGCCGGCGCCGGCGTGCTGATCGGTGCGCCGGTGCTGCGCCTGCGCGGCGACTACCTCGCGCTCGTCACCCTCGGGCTGGGCGAGATGATCGTCGTGCTGGTCACGAGTCCATGGCTCGAACCGCTCGTCGGCGGTCCCCAGGGCATGCGCGACATCACCGACGCCGCGATCGGGAACTTCGGCTTCCGGGACCCGAAGCACTTCTACTACCTCGCGTTCGCCTTCGTCGTGCTCGCGCTCTTCGTCTCGTGGCGGCTCGCCAACTCGCGCGTCGGCCGTGCGTGGACCGCGCTGCGCGAGGACGAGCAGGTCGCCGACGCGATGGGGGTGAGCACGACCGCTTACAAGCTGCTCGCCTTCGCGATGGGCGGCGCGATCGGCTCCGTCGGGGGCGCGCTGTTCGCCGTGAAGATCGGCTCCCTCACGCCGGCGAGCTTCACCGTGCTCGTCTCGATCCAGGTGCTCGGCATCGTGATCCTGGGGGGCATCGGCAGCCTGCCCGGTGTGATCACCGGGTCCCTCGTGCTCGTGGGCCTTCCGGGTTTGCTGCGCGAGTTCGAGGAGTACCGCCTGCTCGCCTACGGCGCGGCGCTCGTCGCGGTGATGCTGCTGCGACCCGCGGGCCTGATCCCGAACGTGCGCAGGAGCCGCGAGCTGAAGGACGAGGACCGAGAACAGGACAAGTGGGCCAGCGACGTGGCGGCCGATGAACACGCGGCGACGCCCATCACCCCTCTGGGGGAGGGCGCCGGATGAGTGCCCCCCTCCTGGAGGTCGACGGCGTCACGAAGCGGTTCGGGGGGCTCAGCGCCCTCAACGACCTCTCGTTCGAGGTCGCGGAGGGCGAGATCGTCTCGATCATCGGCCCCAACGGCGCCGGCAAGTCGACCGTGTTCAACGTCATCACCGGTCTCTACCCGCCCGACGAGGGGGACGTGCGACTGCGCGGCATCTCGGTCGTGGGTCTGGCGCCGAACCGCCTCACGCGGGCGGGGATCGCGCGCACGTTCCAGAACGTGCACCTCTTCCCGAACATGACCGTGCTCGAGAACGCGATGGTTGGGCAGCATTGCCGGAGCAAGGCGGGGGTCTTCGGGTCGATCTTTCGCCCCCCCTCGGTGCGCCGCGAGGAGACCGCGATCCGCGCCCGCGCGCGGGAGAGCCTCGAGTTCTTTGGGTCGCGATTGGCCGGGTATCGACAGGACCAGCCCGCGTTCGTGCTCTCGTACGCGAACCGGCGGCGGCTCGAGATGGCCCGGGCGCTGGCCACCGATCCCGCCATCATGCTGCTCGACGAACCGACCGCGGGGATGAACCCGCGCGAGACGCTCGAGCTGCGCGACCACATCGTGCGCATGCGCGACGAGCTCGGCCTCACCGTGCTCGTGATCGAGCACGACATGCGGGTGGTCAAGGGCGTGTCGGATCGTGTGATCGCGTGCGACTACGGCCGCAAGATCGCCGAGGGTACGTACGAGGAGGTCGCCAACGACGAGCACGTCGTCGAGGCCTACCTGGGAGTCCGGCACGAGGAGCTCGGGTGAGCGACGTCGCCGAGCGCACGCCGGTGCTTGAGCTCCGCAACGTCTCCACCCACTACGGGCTCGTCGCGGTGCTTCGGGAGGTGGACATGCAGATCTTCCCGGGCGAGATGGTCTGCCTGCTCGGGGGCAACGCGAGTGGCAAGAGCACGACCCTGAAGACGGTCTTGGGCTACGTGACCCCGTCCGAGGGTGAGGTGATCTTCGAGGGGGAAACGATCTCTGGTCTGCCGACGTCGGAGATCGTTCGTCGCGGCATCTCGATGGTGCCCGAGAACCGCCGGTTGTTCGCCGACATGACCGTCGACGAGAACCTGCAGCTCGGGGCCTATCTGCGCACCGATAAGGACTCGATCGCTCGCGACCGCGAGCAGGTGCTGGAGACGTTCCCCCGCGTCCGAGAGCGACTGAAGCAGAAGGCGGGCACCCTCTCCGGCGGCGAACAGCAGATGGTGGCGATGGGCCGCGCGCTGATGGCCGACCCGAAGGTGCTGCTGATGGACGAGCCGTCGATGGGGCTCGCCCCCGTGCTCGTCGAGCAGGTCTTCGAGATCATCCAGACGATCCGCGAGCTCGGGCGCACCGTGTTCGTCGTGGAGCAGAACGCGAACATGGCCCTGCGCATCGCGGATCGCGGGTACGTGATCCAGACCGGGGAGGTCGTGCTGGCCGACACGGCCGAGGCGCTGCTCAACAACCCCCAGATGCGCCAGGCGTACCTGGGCGAGCTCTGAGGTCGGGCGCCGTGCAGGTGCCCTTCGTGGACGCCGCCGAGTTGGCTCGTCGCCTGCCGATGCGAGACGCGATCGACGCGCTCGAGGTGGCGTTCCACGACGGCGACCCATCGGTCTCCCCGCTGCGATCGCACCTCACGACCCCCGAGGGAGCCTTGCTGCTGATGCCCGCGGTGGGGGAGGCCGGCGTAGGCGTGAAGCTCGTGACCCTGACCGAGGCGAACCCGGACCGCGGGCTGCCGCTGATCCACGCGCTCTACGCGCTGTTCGATCCGGTGACCCAGGCGCCGCTGATGCTCGTCGACGGGTCGGCGCTGACCGCCCTGCGCACCGGGGCCGTGAGCGGGCTCGCCACGAGGTACCTGGCGCGCGCCGATGCCACGAGGCTCGTGATCTTCGGCGCGGGGGTGCAGGCGCACGCCCATCTGGAGGCGATCGCCACGGTGCGTTCCCTGACCCATCTCGTCGTCGTGAGCCGCACGCACGATCGGGCCGCGCGGTTGGTGCAGAGCGCGGCCGCGATGGGGATCGACGCCGAGGTCGGCGATGCGGATGCCGTGGCCGACGCCGACGTCGTCTGCACCTGCACCACGGCGACCGAGCCGCTGTTCGACGGGGAACGACTCGCCCGGGGCGCGCACGTGAACGCGGTCGGCGCGTACCGACCTGAGACCAGGGAGGTCGACACCGAGACCGTGCGCAGGGCCCGCGTCGTGGTGGAGACGAGGGCGGCGGCGCTCGTGGAAGCGGGCGATCTGCTGCTGCCGATCGGCGAGGGCGCGATCTCGGCCGACCACGTGGTCGCGGACCTGCAAGAAGTCGTGCGTGGCAGCGCGGTCCGGGAAGGGGATGAGGACGTCACCCTGTTCGAGTCGGTCGGCTTGGCGTTCGAGGATCTGGCGGTGGCGGGAGCGCTCGTCGCTGCGCCGTGAGGGTGCCGGGAGAGGGGGTCGAACCCTCACGAGCCGAAGCTCACGGGATTTTGAGTCCCGCGCGTCTGCCAGTTCCGCCATCCCGGCCGGAGCCTCCATAGACTAGCGGCCACCCTGCCATGACCCTGCGTATCCGATCTCTGGTCCTCGTCCCGTTCGCCGTGCTCTCCACGGTCGTGCCCGCCTGCTCGCCTTTCGCCACGGAGGACCCCGACGTCAAGATCGCGTTCTTCCAGGACCTCTCGGTCCCCGATCACGTCGACCTCGTGTCGCCGTCGTTCCTCGCCTTCGACATGGTCGTGCAGCGTCGTCTCGAGGGTCAGGGGGTGAAGGCCGAGGTCGTGCAGTTCGACACGCGCGGGGACGCGGGGGCAGCGATCGAGATGGCGGAGGAGGTCGCCGCCGAGGGGTCGTTCGTGCTCGCCGTGGCGGCCCCGTTCTGGCACGAGCCCGCCGAGGTCGGGCGCATCCTCGCCGAGGCGGGAGTGCCGACGATCAGCCTGTCACCGGTCAGCGCCTCACCCTGGGTCGAACCCACGGCGCCTGTCGGGGATGCCGGCGCACTGTGGCGGCGCCTCGTGCCCGACCGGACCGCCGAGGCCTCGTTGCTGGCCGAGATCGCGGGCCGGCGTTCCGCTGAAGGGGTGCCCCAACCGATCTGCCTCGTCGAGGACGGGAGCGAGTACGGGCGCGGCCTGGTGGGGCAGGTCGAGGCGGGGCTCGGCCCATGGCCGTCGACGCGGATCGACGGGTCGGACGCGATCGGAGCCGCGGAGGAGATCGCGACGACCGGCTGCAGGGTCGTCCTGTGGGGAGGCTTCCCGCCGGGAGCGAGAGAGCTCGCGCGGGCGATGCGTGCCGCAGGGTCCGCGCGCGGACAGCCCGTCGACCTCGCGGGCGACGCGCTCAAGACCACGATCCCGCCCACGTCCCCTGCGGGCGACGGCGTCGTGGTGGGGTCGGTCGCATGCCCGTGTGTCGACGTCTCGCTCGACCTGCGGCTCGCGAGCCGTCGCTTCGTGAACGCCTATCAGTCCGAGCACGGACTGGCCCCCGGCGCGTACGCCGCGGAGGCCTGGGACGCGGGTCGTCTCGTGGCGGACGCGATCGCGAACGGCGCCGTCGATCGCACGGCCATGCAGGCGGCGTTCCGCGCGCTCACGACGCACGTGGGGGTCGCCAGGACATACACGTTCGACGAGGACGGCGAGCTGCTCAGCGCGGAGCCGAGCTTGTTCGCGGCCGCCGGCACGCGGTGGCTCCCGCTCCCTGAGTGACCGACCACGCTCATTCGTCGATGAAACCCGCGAACCTCCGCTCTACGTAGTCCAAGCGGGGGGACCGTGTGCCCGCGTTGCCCGTTGGCCCCCCCGGGCCTATAGTCCGGCGAGGGGCGCTCGAGTCGGGTCCCCTCTGGAAGGAGGAAGGATGCGCAAGTTCCGGTTCCGGTCGCTCCTCGTGCTCGTGGCGGCCCTCTCGATCGTCGCGGCCGCGTGTGGAGGCGGTGACGACGACACGACCGACACTGCCGGCGGCGACGGCGGGACGACCACCAAAGGCGCCTGCGCCGACGCCGACACCAGCGCGGGCGATCTGCTCGCGCAGATCTGCACCGACGGCGTGATCACGATCTCGACCGACCCGGCCTATCCGCCGCAGTCGTCCCTGAATCCAGAGACCGGTGAGTTCGAGGGCTTCGACATCGACGTGGCGACCGCGATCGCGGACCGCCTGGGCGTCGAGGTCGCATGGGAGACTCCGAAGTGGGAGGCGATCACGGCCGGCAACTGGCAGGGCCGCTGGGACATGAGCGTCGGCTCGATGACGGTCACGACCGAGCGCGCTGAGGTGCTCGACTTCTCGCCCGCCTACTACTACACGCCGGCATCGGTGGCCGTCCCCGCCGACAGCGACATCACCACGGCGGACCAGCTGTCCGGGATGACGATCGGTGTGTGCGCTGGTTGCACCTACGACTTCTTCCTGCAAGGCACTCTTGACATCCCCGGGTACACGTTCGACTCACCGATCACGGATCCTGAGATCAAGGGCTTCGACACCGACTCCACGGCGATCCAGGCGCTGGAATCCGGCCAAGTGGAGGCCGTCGCATCCGCGACGCCGACCCTGCAGAACGCGATCGACAAGGGTCGCCCGATGAAGCTCATCGAACCGCCGTTGTTCTACGAGCCGCTATCGGTCGCGATCGACAAGGCGTCGGACCTCGACCCGGCGACTCTCGTCACAGCGGTGAGCGACATCATCGACGAGATGCACGCCGACGGAAGTCTCTCCGAGCTGTCGATGGAGTGGTTCGGGGAGGATCTCACTGTGACCACCGAGGGCTAGCGCTCTCGGACACGCGACAGGAACGGGGGGTTCCGTGGCGACACACGAGATGGGGGCCGGGGAGACCCGGCCCCCTGCTCAGCGGCCGACCAATCGTTTGGAGGGCATGGCGCAGGCGAGCGCCAGGGTCCCGTTCAAGCTCAAGGTGGCGGTCGTCTGGATCGTGATCTTCGTCATCCTCGCGTTCCTATTCAACGCGGCGGACTTCGATACGGAGTTCATGCGGAGTCGGGCCGACTTCGTGCTGAAGGGCCTCACCTACACCGTCATCATCGCGTTCGCCGGCATCATCCTCGCAGTCCTGATGGCGCTGATCGGATCCCTCGGCCGCCTCTCGCGCAACCCGATCGCGTACGGCGTGTCAGGGTTCTACACCTCGTTCTTCCGCGGAACACCGCTGATCGTGCAGTTGTTCCTGCTGGCGTTCGCGCTCCCAGTCATCGTGGGAAACTTGGGACTGCCGCAGAGCATCGAGGATCTGCTGACACTCGATCCCTTCATCGTCGGCATCGTCGCCCTCGGGTTGAACTACGGCGCGTACATGACGGAGATCTTCCGCGCGGGCATCCAGTCGGTGAGCCACGGCCAGTCCGAGGCGGCGGATGCGCTGGGCATGACATACGGCCAGAAGATGAAGCGGGTCGTGCTGCCGCAAGCGTTCCGCGTGATCATCCCCCCGACCGGCAACGAATTCATCGCGATGATGAAGGATACGGCGCTCGTGAGCTTCATCGGAGTCTCCGTCGAGCAGTCCGAGGTGTTCCGGCGTGCCCAACTCGCCGGCGTCGAGGATTTCAACCCGGTCGAGGCGTACCTCCTGGCCGCGGGTGTCTACTGGGCGCTCACGGCGGTCTTCACCTTCTTCCAGAGCCGCCTCGAGCGCCGCATCAGCAAGGGGTACGTGCGCGGCGCTCCCACCGCGGCGCCGAAAGGTACCAACATCGTGAGCGTGAGCGGGCAGGGAAGCTCGGGCGGCGACCTGCCGATGGTCGTCGACGAGGGCGTGCCTGGACCAGAGCTGGGGGGGCAGGGACATTGACCGGAGTGCGCAACGGTGAAGCGGTCGTCCGGGTCGAGAACCTCCACAAGAGCTTCGGTGCCCTCGAGGTGCTCAAAGGCATCGACATGGAGGTCGACAAGGGCGAGGTCGTCGTCATCTTCGGCCGGTCGGGATCGGGCAAGAGCACGCTCCTGCGCTGCGTGAACTTCCTCGAGGACCCGACTTCGGGCATGATCGAGGTGTCCGGTGTCCGCCTCGAAGGCGGCCATCGCACCAAGGGGAAGCGGGAGCAAGTCCGTCAACTCCGCATCAAGGCAGGCATGGTCTTCCAGTCCTTCAACCTGTTCCCGAACATGACCGTGATCGGGAACGTGATCGAGGGACCCGTCACGGTGAAGAGCATCCCGGAGGCCGACGCCCGGGCGATCGGGCTCGACCTGCTCGACAAGGTCGGGCTGGCCGACAAGGCCGACGAGTACCCGATCCGGCTCTCCGGAGGGCAGCAGCAGCGGGTGGCGATCGCCCGTGCGCTCGCGATGGAGCCGGAGGTCATGCTTTTTGACGAGCCGACCTCGGCGCTCGACCCGGAGCTGATCGGGGAGGTGCTGGCGGTGATGAAGTCGCTCGCCACCGACCTGCACATGACGATGATGGTTGTCACCCACGAGATGGGCTTCGCGCGCGAGGTGGCCAACCGCATGATGTTCTTCCACGAGGGCGTGATCCTCGAGCAGGGCACTCCCGACGAGATGATCAACCACACGAAGTACCCCGAGACGAAGAAGTTCTTCGAAGCCGTGCTCTGACGGCGGGGGACGGCGCCGCGCCGCGAGTGGCCGTCGAGGATCGGGTTACAGACTCCAGTGATGGTTCAGGGTCGCTTCCCGATGCCATGAAGTCTCGACCCCGGGTTGCGGGTGGCCGACCGTGCCCGCGGGAGGAAGGCCCCGGAGAAAGATGACGGGCCGCGACGCCCCTCGGGTTCGATCACGCCTTCCCCATACGCGATCGTTCCCTGTCGAGCATCGCGGCCCGTCAAGCTACGGTCCCGAGCGACCCGGCCGGTCCGGTTTCCCGGTCCTGCCCGCGGTCTCGCGGGACCGAAGCGAACGATAAACGCGAGGTTGAGACCTGTCAACTCGACGCGCGGGCTGCTCAAACGGTTCCTCACTAATCCGCAGGTCAGGGCCCTACAGCAAGGTTCCGAAAGATTGACAGGAACCCCGTCACCGGGGCAGTGCAAGGGGCTGTCCGCGCAGCTCCAGCCTCACCGCGCTGCCCAGCACGAACTCGGGGTGCGGGCCGATCAGACGAACCTGGATGTGCTCACCCGACGGCAACGCGCACCGGATCAGCTGGTCGTGCCCGTAGAACTCCACGTCCACAACGCGGGCCGGTCCGGCGGGATCGGGCGCGATGGCGACGGCTTCGGGCCGTACGAGCAGGTCGCATGGCCCGTCGGCGAGCGTCGGCATCGGCAGGTCTCCGAGCGACGAATGGGCGAACCCGCCGGACACCTCGGCGCTGATCAGGTTGGCCTGGCCGACGAGTCTCGCGACGCCGGCGTCGGCCGGGGCGGCGTAGATCGCGAACGGGTCCCCCGTCTGGCGCACCGCGCCGTCGATCATCACGGCGACCCGGTCGGCGATCGAGAGGGCTTCCTCCTGGTCGTGCGTGACGAAGACCGAGGTGGTGCCGGTCGCGGTCAGGATCTCCCGGACCTCACCCCGGACCTCCGCTCGCAACTGGGCGTCGAGGTTCGAGAAGGGCTCATCGAGCAGGAGCACATCGGGTCGGGGCGCGAGAGCGCGGGCGAGGGCGACACGCTGTTGCTGGCCCCCGGACAGCTCGTGCGGCATGCGGTGCTCGAGCCCCTGGAGGCGAGCCAGCTCGATCAGCGAGGCAACGCGTGCCGAGGCGTCGCCGTCCACGCCGAAGGCGATGTTCGACACGACGTCGAGGTGGGGGAAGAGCGCCCACTCCTGGAAGACCATCCCAACCTTGCGGCGCTCGGGTGGCACCCACTCACCGTTGGCGGCCACGAGGCGTCCACGCACCTGCACCGTGCCCGACTCGGGCCGATCGAGACCCGCGATCAGCCGCAGTGCGGTGGTCTTACCGCATCCGCTCGGCCCGAGCAGGGCCATGAGCGCACCGGTGGGCACGTCGAGATCGAACCCGTCGACCGCGAGGACGCCGTCGAACGAACGCCGCAGCCCACGGCAGCTGAGGGCGAGGTCGGACATGGTCAATCCTGTCGTACCCCCTCGGGGTTCACCCCGACCCGACGGGCCAGTACGGCGAGCGGAACCGACGACAACAGCATCAGCAGCAATGCCGGCACGGCAGCCCGCGAGTAGAGGCCGGCTGAGGCGGACGTCCACACGCGCGTGGAGAGCGTCTCGAACCCAGTCGGCCGCAGCAGCAACGTCGCCGGGAGCTCCTTCATGGCGGTGAGGAACACGAGAGCAGCACCTGCGAGCGCGGGCTTGGCGATGAGCGGGAACACGATGTCTTTCAGGATACGGCCCCGGCCTCGGCCGAGGGTCCGCGCGGCCTCCTCCATGCGCGGCGTGAGCTGCAGCAGACCGGCCCGCAGCGGCTCCGCAGTCTGGGGCAGGAACATCACGACGTACGCGATCACGAGCAGCGGCAGGCTCTGGTACAGAAGCGGCAGGTACGAGGATGCCAAGAACACGAACGCGAGGGCCACCACGAGCCCGGGCAACGCGTAGCCCATGTATGACAGGGATTCGACCGACCGGGACCGCCTGCTCGGGTATCGGGCCCCGAGCACGGCGATCGGCGTCGCGGCGACGAGGGCGAAGATCGCCCCGGCCCCGGAGACGAGAGCCGACGCGCCGGCCGCCCAGATCGTGAGGTTGAGCGGCGTGCCGGCGGCAAGGCCGCGGGCGAGCAGCATGAGCAGCATCCCGGCAGGCAGCACGAGCCCGACGCCGATCACCGCCGCCGACAGCACGAGCGCCGGCCAGCGCCACCGACCGAGCGGGACCGGGCGCAACGGTCGTGCCACGCCCGTTCCCGATCGGTAGTATCGCGCGCGGCCCCGGGCACGGCGCTCGGCGACGACCACGACGAGCGCGAGCGCGGCGAGCATCAGGGAGAGGATCGCGGCCGGCGTGCGATCGAACGCGGCCTTGTACTGCAGGAAGATCGCCTGGGTGAAGGTGGGGTAACGCATCAGCGAGACCGCCCCGAAGTCGTGCAGGGTGTAGAGGGCCACGAGCAGGGCACCGGCACCGATCGAGGGACGCAGGAGCGGCAGCGTGACGGTGCGGAACACGTGGGCGCGCGATCGGCCGGCGACCCGACCGGCCTCCTCGAACGCGGGGTCCAAGCCGCGGATCCCGGCGACCGTCACGAGGTACACGTAGGGGTAGGTGAACAGCGTGAGCGCGAGGAAGGCACCCGGGAAGCCGGTGATGTCGGGGAGACGTTCGACCCCGAGGGGCTCGAGCAACCGTTGCAGTTCTCCGGTCGGACCGAGCGCCGACAGCAGCGTGAACGCGCCGACGTAGCTCGGGATCACCAAGGGCAATGCGAACAGGGTCGCCCACACCCGCCGGCCCGGCATGTCGCTGCGCACGGCCAGCCACGCCAGCGTGACTCCGATCGCCGTCGCGGCGAGCGTCACGGCGACGGCGAGTCCGATCGTGTGCAACGTCAGAGAGACCGTGCGCCACCGCATGATCAGGCGCCAGCTCGATGCATCCGCCTCGAGCGCACGAGCCACGAGGTAGACGATCGGCAACAGCACGAGGGCCGTCACGCCGAGCGCGGCCGCCTGCAACGGGACCGGGGCCCTTCGGCCCCGGCCTCGTTCGACGGTGATCGTCGCTGCGCGTGCCATCTCCTCTGCCCTCAGACCATCCCCACCTGGGCGAGCAGGTCCAGGGCCTGAGGGAGCGCGGCGCCGAGCTGACTCAGGTCGACGTTCGGGCCGGCGAAGTCGGCGAGCGGAGGAACGTCGACCGATGCGTCGTACCCGGCGACGACCGGGTACTCCCAGGAGTCCTCGGACACGAACGTCTGTCCGGGGTCGCCGGTGAGGTAGTCGGCGAACGCAGCCGCGCCATCGGCGTTCGCGGCGCTCGCGAGCACCCCCACACCCGCGGCGTTGATGAACGAACCGGCGTCGCCCCGATCGAAGTAGTGGTTCTCGATCGGCAGGCTGCCGTCCTCTGCCTCAACCTCGTACTTGTAGTAGTGGTTCACGAGGCCGACCTCGACCTCACCGGACGCGACCGCGCGGGTGGTGGCTCCGTTGTCCTCGTAGAAGCGCGGGTCGTTCGCCATCAGGCCCTCGAGCCAGCCGCGGGTCTCGTCCTCCCCGTAGGCCACGATCATCGCGGCCACATGCGCCTGGAACGAGGAGTTCGTCGGCGGCAGGCCGATCCGCCCCTTCCAGCTCGGATCGGTGAGATCGAAGATCGAACCCGGCAGTTCGGCCTCGTCGACGAGCTCGGTGTTGTACACGGCCACCCGACCGCGCCCCGACGTGCCCACCCAGGTCCCGTCGTCGGACTGGAAGCGGTCCTCAACGCGATCGAGGATCTCCTCGTCGATCGGGGCGAGCAGGCCCCCGTCGGCCACGGCGCCGAGCGACCCGGCGTCTTGGGAGAAGAAGACGTCGGCCGGCGAGTTGTCGCCCTCCTCGAGGATCGTCGCGGCGAGCTCCGCCGAGTCGCCGTAGCGCACCTCGGTCTCGATGCCGGTGGCTGCGGTGAAGTCGTCGAACAGCGTCTTCACGAACTCCTCGTCACGGCCGCTGTAGATCGTGATCGAGCCCGGGCCCTCGCTCGAGCCCTGCGGTTCGGCAGCCTCGCTCGAGCAGGACGCGAGCACGACCGCGAGCAGGACCGCGACCCCCCATTGGTTCCGAGTACCCCTCATCTGTCGCGTGCCCCCTTTGTTCGGATGTCCGAACGCCTCTCGTTCGGCTCATCGAAACCCTACTCAGGAGGTCGGATTCACGTCAAGGTCATTCGGGACCGAACGATATGAGCGCGGATCAGACCGCGTCGACCCAGAGGTTGTCCGCGAGGCCTGCCCCGAGCGCCACCGGCCGGTCGCGGACCGTGAGGCTCATCGAGCCGTCGGGGCCGACACCGTCGACCGTGACCGACGCGCCCGGCATCAGGCCCGAATCCTCGAGGAAGCGCATCACCGCGAGGTCCAGCTCAAGATCCTCGGTGAGCCGACGAAGGGTGACGACACGGCCGGGAGCGACGGCCTTCAGCGCGACGAGGGTCGTGACGTCGACCTCGTGGGCCGACCCCGGGATGGGGTTGCCGTGCGGACAGGCACCGGGGTCGCCGAGGATGTCGACGAGCCGCTCCTCGACCTGTGCGGAGATCACGCGTTCCCAGACCTCGGCTTCCTGGTGCGCCTGGTGCCACGGTAGGCCGATCACGTCGATCAGCAGGTGCTCCGCGAGCCGGTGGCGTCGAACCAGCGTGATCGCCATCTGCCGTCCGTCGTCCGTGAACGCGAGCGTCCTACCATCGACGTTGAGGAGCCCGTCGCCGATCAAACGCTTCGTGTGCTCGCTCACCGACGCCCGGCTGACGCCCATCCACCTCGCGATCTCCGCCTGCACCGTGGGGAAGCCTTCTTCCGCGATCTCGTAGAGCGCCTCGAGGTAGTCGGCTGAGGGGTGGCGGGTCTGGGTGACCGGCACGTCGGTCGTCATGGGCGGAGACTACGATACGGTTCGTGACCCCTTCGAAGGCCAGCGCCGCGACGGCAGGGCCAGGCGACACCCCTCGGCGGATGTTCTTGCTCGACGGGCACTCGCTCGCGTACCGAGCCTTCTTCGCCCTGCCGCCCACACTCGCGACCTCGAGCGGCACGCTCACGAACGCCGTCTACGGATTCACGAGCATGGTGATCAAGCTCCTCGCCGAGGAGAAGCCCGACCTGATCGCGGTCTTCTTCGATGCGGGCAAGCCGACCGTGCGGCTGGCCAAGGACGCCGACTACAAGGCCGGCCGCCGCGAGACCCCTCAGGACTTCACGTCGCAGCTCGGCCTGATCGAGGAGGTGCTCGAGGCGATGCGCATCCCGGTGCTGCGCATCGCCGACGGCAACGAGGCGGACGACGCGATCGGCACCCTCTCGCTGCGGGCCCACGAGCAGGGCATCGACGCCACGATCGTCACGGCCGACCGCGACTTCTTCCAGCTCGTGCGCCCCGGCGTCACCGTGATGTTCAACCGCAAGGGCATCAGCGACATCGTCCGCTACGACGAGGACGCCGTCACCGAACGCTACGGCATCACGCCCACGCAGTACCTCGACTTCGTGGCGCTGAAGGGTGACACGAGCGACAACATCCCCGGGGTGCCGGGCGTCGGCGACAAGACCGCCGCGAAGCTCGTGAACCAGTTCGGCACCGTCGAGGAGCTCGTCGCGAACACCGACATGCTGAAGGGCAAGCAGAGGGAGAACGTCGAGGCCTCGGCCGGCCGGCTCGGCCTCAACAAGGAGCTCGCGCGCATCGACACAGACCTCGAGCTGCCGGTCGACCCCGACGACTGCGAGATGGGGGAGTGGGACACCGACGAGGTACGGCGGCTCTACACCTCACTCGAGTTCCGCTCGCTGTTCGACCGGCTGCAGGAGATCGGCAACGTCAAGCCCAAGGTCGACGTCGCCGAGCTCGACCTGCGCGAGGTGGCGGCGGCCGAACTGCCGGCGATCTGGGGCGGGGGGGCGCC
>JBGGNG010000058.1:0-8735 GCA_041287635.1 Actinomycetota bacterium
ACAACAAGCTCCAAGCGGGTGATCTGGACTACGTGATGGATCCGCCCGAGGCCGACCAGCTGAAGGAGTACAGCACGAACCCGGACCTGCAGGACCGGCTGCACGTGTACCCACAGCCGGCCACCTCGTACACGTCGATGAACCTGGGTGTGCCGCCCTTCGACGACGTGCAGGTGCGCAAGGCGGTCAACTTCGCCTACGACAAGGCGGGCGGTCGCCAGTTGGCCGGCGGACCGTTGGTGGGCGTGAACGCGGGGCACATCTTCCCCGACGCGCTCCTCAACAACCTGCTGGTCGACTACGACCCGTACGCGTCGCCCGAGGACGGCGGTGACATCGAGGCCGCGAAGGGCGAGATGTCGACGTCGAAGTACGACACGGACGGCGACGGCATCTGTGACGCTGACGAGTGCAAGGGCGTCGTGGCGATCTACGCGTCGGACAGCGAGACCGGTCGCAAGATCGCCGCCCTGTGGCAGCAGCAGCTCGAGCAGATCGGCATCGAGCTCGACGTCAAGGGCCTGACCACGACCGCGATGTACGCGAAGTGCAACAACCTGGCCGATCGGGTGCCGATCTGCCTGCAGGTCGGGTGGTTGCAGGACTACCCCGACCCGTACACGTTCGGACCGCCGTTGTTCGGCAGCAGCGAGTTCGGCGCGATCTACCCGGGCTGCTGCAACTACTCGGCCGTCGGTGCGACGGAGGCCGAGATGGAGGAGTGGGGGTACTCCGTGACGTCGGTGCCGAGCGCCGACGACAAGCTGTCGGAGTGCGCCGCCCTTCCTGTCGGTGACGAGCGCACGCAGTGCTGGGCCGATCTCGACAAGATGCTGATGGAAGAGATCGTGCCCTGGGTGCCTCGCACGTACACGAACCAGACCGACATCGTCGGTCCGAACGTCGTCAACTACTCCTACGACGAGTGGGGATACATGGCGGCGCTCGACCATCTGGCGGTGGCTCCCGCGTAGGTATCGGTCGGGAGCATGCACGAAGGGCCGGGGTTCACCCCGGCCCTTCGTTCGTTCTGGGAGCGATCCGCGGCGGTCAGCCGCCGATCATCGACATGCTGCGGGCCGGCTGCTGGAAGTCCGCATGGTCGATCCTGTGACCGGCCCACTTCCGCCACATCGCCTCGCGCAGCAGCACCTCGAGGTCGTCGTCGCTCGCACCCGCGCGCATCGGGCCGCGCAAGTCCGTCTCCTCGAGCGCGAACAGGCAGTTGCGGAACTGCCCTTCCGCCGTCAGCCGAATGCGGTTGCACGAGTCGCAGAACGGTTCGGTGACGCTCGGGATCACGCCGATGCGACCGGGGGCGCCGTCGGCGAAGCCGTACGTGGTCGCCGGCTCTGCGCCCTCTCCGTCGGCGACGAGCGGGAACTCCGCACCGATGCGGTCGAGCACCGTGCGGGCGGGGACGACCTTCTGCCGTTCCCAGGCGTGCTGGGCGTCGAGCGGCATGTACTCGATGAACCGCACCTCGTAGCCGGTCTCGCGCGCCCACCGCGCGAACCCGACGAGCTCGTCGTCGTTCGTGCCGCCGATCACGACGCAGTTGATCTTGATCGGGGTCAGGTCCGCGTCCTCGGCGGCGCGCAACCCCCGCAACACCTTCTCGAGGGCATCACGACGGGTCATCTCCACGAAGCGGTGTCGCAGCAGCGAATCGCACGACACGGTCGCACGGTCGACACCGGCCGTCGCGAGTGGCGCGGCCAGCGTCTCGAGCAGGACGCCGTTCGTCGTGAGCGAGATGTCGAGGTCGGGACCGGCCTCGCGGAACATGCCGACGAGCGTCGGCAGATCGGCACGAACGGTCGGCTCGCCGCCCGTGACCTTGATCGACTCCACCCCGAGCCGGACGAACAATCGAAGGACCCTGGTGAGCTCCTCGAACGTGAGGATCTCGTCCTTGGGCAACCATGCGAGCCCCTCGGCCGGCATGCAGTACGTGCACCGGAAGTTGCACCGGTCGGTGACCGAGATGCGCAGGTCGCCGCCGATCCTCCCGTACGTGTCGATCAGTGGTCCTGTCGCGGGTCTGGGGCTGGAGATGGGGTCGGGCATGTCGCCCAGCGTACCCCGCCCCGAGCGCTCCGTGCGAGGCGAGCGGTCGGTCGCCGCGCGAGATGCGAGGATGCAGAGCATGGGAGCGACGATCTCGACCGCGGTCGTCACCGTCTCCGACGGTGTGGCGCGCGGCACGCGCATCGATGAGTCGGGTGACCTCGCGGAGTCGATCCTCCGGACGAGTGGGTTCGAGGTCGCGACGCGGCTCGTCGTGCCCGACGAGCGTGGCGACATCGAAGACACGCTTCGCGCCCTGTCGTCTTCGCACGGGCTCATCGTCACCACCGGGGGCACCGGTTTCGGGCCCCGCGACGTGACGCCCGAAGCGAGCCGCGCCGTCATCGATCGTGAAGCCCCGGGTTTGGCCGAGCTGATGCGGGCCGAGGGCCTCACGCACACGCCGATGGCCGCGCTCTCGCGCGCCGTGGCCGGCGCGATCGGGGCCGCGCTCGTGGTGAACCTGCCGGGCTCGCCCGCGGGGGTTCGGGAAGGACTGTCGGCGATCATGCCCGTGCTGCCACACGCCGTCCAGCTGCTGGGCGGGGCCACCGGCGCGCACCCGACGGGACACGCGGAAGAGGCTCGTGGCGCCGCGGGGGATACCCATGGACCCGAGACGCCCCTGCCGACGGTGCACGCCAAGGCGGTACGGGTGCACGGGTCGCCGCCCTGCCGGGTGGGAGCGGCGATGTCGATCGTCGTCGGCGGCGACGTGCGCGGCACGCTGGGATGTGCCGAGTTCGACTCTGCCGCCGTCGACGCGGCGGCCGAGGTCGCCGCGTCCGGCGAACCCGAGACCCGCACGTTGACGCACGATCTGGGCGAGATCGAGGTCTACTTCGAGCCACACGAGGAGCCCCCGGGCGCCGTGATCGTGTCGGCGACCGACGTGGCCCGAGCGCTGCGATCTCACCTGAACCGCCTCGGCTTCCGCGTGACGCTCGTGGAACCTCGGCGAGAGCGGGTCCGCCCCGACGACGGCCGGGCGCTTCCGGCGGTGGATGCGGGTTCGCTGGGCGGCCGTGACGTGGTCGTGTTCACCGACCACGACGCCCCCGATCTGGTCTCGATGCTCGCCGAGGCGCTCCGCTCGCCCGCCCGGTTCGTCGGGGTGATGGGCAGCCGCCGTCACGTCGGTCACCACGTGGAGGCGCTCCGGACGATGGGGATGGCGGACGACGAGATCGCCCGTGTGCGCTCGCCGCTCGGCCTCGACCTCGGTGGCCGAGATCCCGAGTCGATCGCGCTCTCGATCGCGGCCGGGGTGGTCGCCGACTCGCACGGACGGGACGGCGGGTGGCTCGACCGGTGACATGAGCCCGGCCGTGCGCGACGACGGTTCCGTGCGCGCGTCGGTCGCAGCGCTCGTGGCGATGCTCGTCTGCGGTGCGGCCGCGGCGCTCCCTCCTGAGTCGGCAGAGGGCTCGGTCGAGCCCCCGCCGAACGTGCTGCTCGTGATCACCGACGACCAGCCGTGGGACACGCTGCCCGTCACGGAGGGGCCGCCGGCGATGCCGTGGCTGGAGTCGCGTCTCGCGGATCCGACCGATCACTGGGTGCGGTTCACGAACGCCTTCCTCAACGTGCCGCTGTGCTGTCCATCGCGGGCATCGATCCTGACGGGTCGCTACGCCCGCCACACCGGGGTCGAGAGCAACGGCGACGGCGCCGATCTCGATGAGTCCTCGACGCTCGCGACGTGGCTCGACGGCGCGGGCTACCAGACCGCCTTCATCGGCAAGTACCTCAACGGGTATCCATGGGATCGAGGGCCGTACGTGCCGGCGGGATGGGACCGGTTCCTCGCGAAGCGCAATCTCGACATCTCGACGACCTACGAGGGGTATCCGTTCATCGATCAAGGCGTGCCGCTCGCGGCGGGAGCGAGCGAGGGGGCCTACGCTACGTCGCTGCTCGGGAACGAAGCCTCCGCGTTCCTGCGCGGTGCGTCGCGGGCGCTGCCGTGGTTCCTCATCTATGCGCCGAGCGCCCCCCACGAACCGTGGACGCCCGATGCCCGGGACGTTGGATCGTTCGCCGGCGTCGCGATCGCAGCGCCGAGCTCCCGGGTCGTGAACGATGTCAGAGGCAAGCCGGCATGGGTCCGGGCGCTGGCGGCGATCGACGCATCTGCGGCCGACGCCCTGGTCGAGGACCGACGGAGCATGCTGGAATCGCTCCGCGCGGTCGACCGTGCGGTCGCTTCGCTGATCGCCGAAGTGCAGGCGCGTGGTGAGCTCGAGCACACGATCGTGGTGTTCCTCTCCGACAATGGGTACTCCTTCGGTGAGCACCGCTGGGTCGGGAAGCGGTGTCCCTACGACGCATGCGTGCACACCCCGCTCGTCGTTCGGTCGCCCTGGACCGAGGCCCGTACGGTCACCGCCCCCGTGTCCAACGTGGACCTCGCGCCCACGCTCCTCGATCTCGTCGGCATCGACGTGCCGGGACAGACCGACGGGCTCAGCCTCCGAGCGGTGCTGGATGATCGGATCGGCGGCTCGATCTCTCGCGACGCGGTGTTGATCGAGTGGGCGGGCGACGGCGAGGTGCCCGCGTGGCGTGGGGTGCGGACCGAGGCGTTCACGTACCTGGAGCACGCCGACGGAACGGTCGAGCTCTACGATCTCGTGGGTCGCCTCGGCCCCGCGGATCCGTCGGAGCTGCGCAACCGTGCCGACGATCCGGCGTACGCGGCCGTGCGCCGAGAACTCGCGCTATCGCTCGAAGAACTGGTGAACGACCCCCTTCCGACCGTGCCCTGACGGATAGACTCCTGCATCGTGCAGCAGCCGTCGGGTCCTCTCATCCGTGCCGCCGGTCCGCGCCGTCCCTCCCGTCAGCAGATCGCCCGACGTCGGGCGTTCGCCGCCCTGATCATGGTGCTGATCGTGGCACTGGTGTGGTTCGTGTGGCCTCGGGGCGATGCGACGGAACAAGCGGGTGGAACGGGGCCTGACGGGGGCGGTCAGGGCGGCGGTGGCGGTGGTAAGGACGACGGCGACGGGTTCGGCACGATCGTGCCCGGTGAGAATCCGATCGAGCATGTGATCTTCCTGGTCAAGGAGAACCGCACGTTCGACCATTACTTCGGCCGGTACCCGGGCGTGGAGGGAGCGACCGAGGGCGGCACGATGGACTGCTCGACGTTCGAGGATGCCGGCACCGTGAAGCTGAAGGACGCGCCGCTCGTGCAGCCCCACGACCTGGGCCACGCGTTCTATCCGGGGTTGCTCGCGATCAACGGTGGCAAGATGAACGGGTTCAACTGCATCGCTTTGGGCGAGGACCTCACCGGGTACGCGCAGTACGACCGAGACTCCCTGCCCGCGTACTGGGCCTACGCCGACCGGTTCGTGATCGCCGACCACTTCTTCACCTCGATGTACGGGCCGACGTTCCCCGAGCACCTCTACACCGTGGCCGCACAGAGCTACGGCATCGTCGACAACAAGACGACGACGAACGTGGAAGGCAACTACTGCGACGACAACACCGAGTACACGCAGCGATTCCCGATCGAGGACCTCACGGACGACGACATGAAGCGCATCATGCGGTTGGAGAAGAACATCATCAGAGGAGGACCCCCCAACGGACGGCTCTTGAACATCGCCGCGTATTGGGAGAGCACCCGCACGTGCATCAACATCCCTGTGATCCAGGATCAGCTCGAGCGAAAGGACATCAGCTGGAAGTACTACGCGCTTCCCGACAAGTGGATGAACGCTCTGCAGGCGATCCGCCACGTCCGGTTCGGTGACATGTGGGAGAAGGTGCAGGCCCCGGAGACGATCCTGCGGGACCTCAAGCAGGACACGCTGCCGTCCGTGTCGTGGCTGATCCCTCCCGAGGGGCAGCCGAACGAGCACCCCGGCTCCGGCACGAACGTCTGCGAGGGCGAGAATTGGACGGTGCAGTACCTGAATGCGATCCAGCGCAGTGACGCGTGGCCGAACACGGCCGTCGTGATCGTGTGGGACGACTTCGGTGGGTTCTACGACCACGTGCCGCCGCCGCACTACGACATCATGGGTCTCGGCCCCCGCACGCCGGCGTTGGTCATCTCGCCGTGGACACGCCGTGGCGACAACCCGGACGGTGGAGCCGTCGACGACAACGTCTACGAGTTCTCGTCGGTCCTGAAGTTCATCGAGGAGCTGCACGGGCTGAAGCCGATGACCGACCGTGACGCGCGCGCCGATCCGCTCTCGGGAGCTTTCGACTTCACGCAGGAGCCGCGGCTCGACCCGCTCCTCCTCGAGCCCCGAGACTGCCCGGCCTCGTGAGCCGGGCACCGCTGGTAGCTGCGGTCCTCCTGGTGGCGCCCCTGCTCTTGGCAGCTGCCGATCCGTCGGGTGACGTCGGCCCATGCTCCAGGGTTCCGGCACGAGACGAGGCGACCGCGGCACCCGATCTCGTGCAGGCCCGTGGGGAGATCGTCGAACTCGGCACTTCGATCCGGTTCACGCTGCGCTTCGCAGAGCCGCTCGTGGTGCCCGACCGAGACGGCCGTCCGTTCCGCATCGACGTGGTCCTGCTGGACCCAGACGTGCCAGCGGTGGACGCGGGCCTGTATCGGGACCTCAACCGGATCCTGCGCTACGACGCCGTCCCCGACGCCGTGACGACGACGCTGCTCGTGCCCGAGGCCGGGCAGAGCCGGTTCCTGCCACCCACCATCGACGGCGAGACGTTCGTGCTGCAGGTGCCAGGGCGGACCGTGGTCGCCGACGAGGACGAGACCGGGACTTCGCCGGGACTCGTGCAGCTGCGATGGGGCGTCGTGGTCCGCGACGAGGGGTCCTGCGACCTGCTCGGGAACGGCCGCCCGACCGAGCCGCTCGTGGAGCGTGACGATGCGTCACCCGTGCCGATCGATGACCCCGTCGCGGTGGGGCCGGATCGTCGCCCGCTCCTCGTCGGTCTCGGCGCCCTCGTCGCGGTTGTCGGCGTCTCGATGCTCCGCCGCCGCGCCCGGAAGCACCCGTAGCCTTCCCCGGCAGCCTCCTCAGACCGACGCGGGCTCATCCGCGCTCGGCGCTGTGATGTCGGCGGCTGCGGGCTCGACCGGGGCCGGCGGCTCGACCCAGTGGGCGTCGGGGAGCCCGTTCGCGACCTCGTCGCGCCACCACTGCTGGCCGCTCTCGGGGAGCGTGTAGATTGGATCGAAGTACACGTACTCGCGGTTGAGCGCCTCGGGGTCGTCGAACTCGATGCCGGTGCGGTAGTTCTTCGTCCAGTTCGAGATTCCGCGCTCTCGGTCGTAGCTCTTCAGCATGTGCACCCACCGCTTGCCGACGAACGGCACGTCGCAGATCACGCGGGGGGTCGCGAACCCCGGCATGTAGCCGAGCAGCTGGTACTGCAGGTCCTGGGCCTCACCGACCGACGTGCGCCAGTGCTCGGCGTTCGGGATCATGTCGCACATGTAGAAGTAGTAGGGCATGATCTTCGCGTGATCGAGGAGCATGAAGCACAGCTCCAGAAGGTCGCCGGGCGACGTGTTCACGCCTCGCAGCAGGACTCCCTGGTTCCGCACGTCCCGGAAGCCCGAGTCGAGCACCATACGTGCGGCGTCGCCCACGAGAGGGGTCACCTGTTGCGCGCAGTTCACGTGGGTGTGCAGCGCGATGTCGACGCCACGCTCGACGGCACGTGAGCCCATGCGATCGAAGGCGGCCTTCACGTCGTCCTGCAGGAAGTGCTGCGGGATGCCCATCAGGCCCTTCGTCGCGATGCGGATGTCGCGGATGTTCTCGATGTCGAGCAGCGACATCACGAAGCCCTCGAGTCGCTTGATCGGCACGTTGGCCATGTCGCCGCCGCTCACGACGACGTCGCGCACCTGAGGAGTCGCCCGCAGGTAGTCGAGCATCATGTCCCAACGCTCGTTCTGCTTGATCTCGAACTTGTACTTCAGCACCTGCAGCGTGTCGTTCCCGACGAGGTCCATCCGCGTGCAGTGTCCGCAGTACTGCGGGCAGGTCGGGATCATCTCCGCGAGCACCTTGGTGGGGTAACGATGCGTCAGCCCTTCGACGGCCCACATGTCGGCCTCGTGCAGGGAGTCGCGAGAGGCCATGGGGTGTGAGGCCCACTCGGTCTCACGGTCGCTCAGCGCCGGCGCCATGTAACGGCGGACGCGGTCGGCTCGCAGGTCGTCTGCCTGCATCGTGTTGATCATCTGCGGCGGGATCAGCATGGACATCGTCGCGCGCTCTTCCTGGTCGCGGCGGATGTCTTCGAGCAGATCGTCGGTGAGGAAGTCGCCCAGCGCCTCCTTGAACTCCTTGAGGTTCTTCACGGAGTGCGCGCGCTGCCACTGCGCCGACTCCCACTGCTCCTTCGTGACGTCGCGATAGCCCGGAAGACGTGTCCATTCGGGCTCCGCGTACTCGCGCTGAACCGGGTAGTGGAATGGCTGGTCCTCGGCGGCGTGGGCGTGAGCCTCGCGATGGGCCGGACGGACGTTGTTCTCTTGCTCTCGGGCGCTCACGGGGCCACCTCCTGCGTGTTCTCAGGCCAGAAAAACAGCATCCCCCGCGCGTTTCAGGATGTGGGAGGGTGCCTGGCGTTCCTTCGATGAGACCCAAGCATAACCGAAGGACGTTCGGTGAAACACGCTAGGAACCGAAGGATATCCGGTCACCCACCCGAAG